>NZ_CP045333.1:2140000-2442304 GCF_009363335.1 Labrenzia sp. THAF191a | reverse complement strand
TCCTGGCTCTCGGCCTGCCGCTCTTTGTCATGAGCGTTTACGACAAGGCTATCGGCGCCAAATCCGTGTCCGTGCTGATCACGCTGCTGATCGGTATTACGCTTGTGCTGATCATGGACTGGATGGTCAGAGGCACCAAATCGCACCTCCAGGCCTACCTGGGCGCCAGGCTCGACGCGGTGGTCGCCAACACCACCTTCCGCCATTTCCTGCATCTGCCGCTCCCCCTGATTTCGTCTGCCCCCATCGGAGCGCAAATCACCCGTCTGAAGCAGTTCGACGGTGTGCGCGACGTCTTTCACGGCAATCTCGCCAATGCGTTGATCGACCTTCCCTTCTCGGTGATTTTCGTCATGGTTCTCGGCTTCATAGGCGGGCCGCTTGCACTGCTGCCGGCTGGGTTGCTGGTGCTCTATGTCCTGTCGGCCATGCTCATCGTTCCGCGCATGAAACAGGCAATAAACAAGGCAGGCGATGCAAAATCGCGCATGCAGAACATCACCGTGGAGATCCTGTCGAAGCGAAAGGCCCTCCGGGAACTGTCCGCCGACGACATCTGGGTCGAGAAATACCGTGCGATTTCCGCGGACTTTGCGCTGAAGAACCTGACGACGAGGCAACTGTCGCAGGTCATGCAAGTAGTCTCGCAGATGTTCATGACCCTGTGCGGCATCGGCGTCCTCGGTTTCGGAGCCGTTCTGGTCATGAACCAGGACCTGTCTCAAGGCGCGCTCATTGCCGTCATGGCCCTTTCCTGGCGTGCGCTCAGCCCAATGCATCAGGCCTTTCTCAGCGTATCACAACTGGGCCAGTCCCAGCAGACGATCGAGCGGATCAACAGCCTTCTGAAAATCGAAATGGAACGCCAGCCCGGAAAGCTGCCGAGCCTGCACCGCCAGTTCCAGGGCACGATCCGCTTTTCCAACGTCGTGCTGCGCTATCCTTCCCGCCAGGAGCCGGCCTTGCGCAATTTTTCGCTTCAGATGGAGCAGGGATCCGTAACCGCGATCACCGGGCCGAGCGGCTGCGGCAAGACCTCGCTGGTGCGGGCCGTGCTTGGGCTTTATCGCCCCCAGATGGGTGCTGTCCTTGTCGACGATCTCGACATCCGCCAGCTCGACCCGGGCGAATGGCGCAACTCCATCGGCTATGCACCGGAACACCACGATTTCTTCTACGGCACGATTGCGCAGAACTTCCGCATGGCCAATCCGCAGGCGGACAATGATCAGGTACGCAAGGCCTTCGAGGAATTCGGCCTCAACGCCTATGGCGAACTTCTGCCCCAGGGTGTGGAGACCCGTTTGACCGGCCAGCTGATCGAAGTGCTGCCGGACAACGTCAAACAGCGCCTGCTGCTGGCCAGGGCCTTCATGCGCCCTGCCCCGATTTATCTGCTCGACAACCCTGCCGGCAATCTGGATTTCGAAGGCGACAAGTTCCTGATGAAGAAGATCGACCAGGTTCGCGGGAAGTCGACCGTCATCATCACGACCTACCGCCCCAGCCACATGCGCATGGCAGACAACCTCGTCTACATGCAGAGCGGCATGGTGGCAATGGCCGGAGCCCCGAAGGACATCCTTGAAGACGTGCTCAAGCAGCAATCGAAATAACGTAAGGGGCCGTCGCCGGCCCGCCGCAAGACAACCGCCGAGGACTTTCCAATGGCAGCAAAAGACGATCCCGACACACTCCGCAAGGCGGTCTACGGCCGCGTCGGCCTTCCGCTGGAATTGGAAGACGGCGTGCCCCCAGCCTTTTATTCACGCCTCCTCATGGGACTGACCATTGCGACCGGCTTCCTGTTGCTGTGGGCTGCCGTCGGCCAGATCCGGGAAGTGGCCAACACGATCGGGGAGATAGCGCCTGCCGGCCAGATTTTGAAAGTGGAGCACCTGGAAGGCGGCATCGTCTCGGAGATCCTTGTCGAAGAAGGCCAGCTGGTACAGGCCGGAGACCCACTCGCCCACCTGGAAAAACAGGATACGACCACGGAACTCGCCCGCATTCAAAGCCGTCTCAGCTATCTGGAACTTGAGGAACGCCGCCTGCTTGCACAGGAATACAGCGATGCCAACACCGTTGGCCTGCGCCTGGACCCGTCGGTGGATGGTCTGAGCACCCAGCAACGGGCGGCCTTGACCGCCAACCGCAAGGCGGTTGCCGACGAACAGGAAGCCTACACGGCGCGTGTCGCCCAGAGGCGTGCCGAAGTGGTCAGCCTGGAGGCACAGGTCGAACTTCAAAAATCACAGGTCGAACTTGAAAAGGAAAAATTCCAGATCCAGGAAGGTTTGCTGAAAGACGGCTACACGTCGCGTCGCCGTTTCCTGGAAGCCAAGGGGGATTTTCAGCGGTCGCAGGTCACACTGGAACAGCTGTTCGGCAATCTCGCACAGGCCCGTGAAATGCTGACCGAAGCCCAGGCCAGCCTCAGTCAGGCCGGCGCCGAAGTGAACCGGGATGTCGCCGACGAGCGCGCCAGGATTGCCCAGGAGCGCGACGAACTGAAACAGGAAATCGCCAATCTGAAAGACCGGCAGGACCGCCTGTTCGTGAAGGCGCCGGTGGCAGGTTACGTCAAGAGCCTTGGCCCGACCGGTCGTGGGGCGGTCGTCAATCCCGGCGATCTGATTGCCGAGATCGTGCCCCTGTCTGAAAACCTGGTTGCAGAGGTGAAAGTCAATCCGAAGGACGTCGGCCATATCAACATCGGCGACAGGGCGGACATCACGATCACCAGCTACGATCCGAATATCTATGGCACCGTGGCCGCGGAAGTGGAGACCATTTCCGCCTCGAGTTTCCAGGACGAATTCGGCGAATACTACTTCAAGGCAACCCTCGCCTTTCCCGGCCAGGTCATCGGCGCCGGTTCGCACGAACGGCCGATCCGCCCCGGCATGCAGGTCAACGCCCAAGTGGTCACCGGATCGAAATCGATCCTCCTTTACCTGCTGCACCCTGTAACGCGTGCAGCGCGAACGATCTTCACAGAGCGCTGAAGTCGAGGTTTCCGGAAATCCTGAAGCCTCGGAAACTCTCCCGGGCTTTTTCTTCTTGCTGGTACACTCAGGCTTCTACCGGGAAAGAGTGGAGGTTGCCGCCCAGGATACAAAAACCCCGGAGCGAACTCCGGGGTTTTGATGTTTTCACACTTCATTGGCTCAGTGGGTTGCCGGCGTCACCATCGCATAGATCGTGTCATGCACGTTGAGCACGCCGATCGGACGGCCGTCGCTGTTGACGATGTTTGCCTCGCCCTCGCCCGTGTCGGCAAAGGTCCGGGCGGCTTCTTCCAGCAGGATGCCGCTGGAAATCGTCGGTCCATTTTCCAGCGTCCGGGACGTATCCATGACCGTGTCGACCAGGATCACCCGGCCACGGTTCACTTCCTTGACGAAGTCGGCAATGTAGGCGTCCGCAGGCTTCAGAACGATTTCCTGACCGGTCCCCTGCTGCACAACTGCCCCGTCGCGCAGGATCGCGATCCTGTCGCCAAGGCGCAGCGCCTCGTCCAGATCGTGGGTGATGAAGACGATCGTCTTGTGCAGTTCTTCCTGAAGGTCGAGAAGCACGGTCTGCATGTCCATGCGGATAAGCGGGTCAAGCGCCGAGAACGCTTCGTCCATCAGCAGAATGTCGGCATCGTTGGTGAGCGCGCGCGCAAGCCCCACACGCTGCTGCATGCCGCCGGACAGCTGGTTGGGATAGTGGTTCTCGAACCCTTCCAGCCCGACGCGGGCAATCCAGCGGGCCGCACGCTCTTCGGCCTCCTTGACCGGTACACCCTGGATTTCCAGACCATAGATGGCGTTCTTCATCACCGTGCGGTGTGGCAGCAGCGCGAACTTCTGGAACACCATCGCCGTCTTGTGGCGGCGGAATTCCCGAAGCTCTGCCTGAGACATCTTGCAGACATCATCGTTGCCATAAAGCACTTCGCCATCGGTCGGGTCGATCAACCTGTTGATATGGCGGATCAAGGTGGATTTGCCCGAGCCGGAAAGGCCCATCACTACCTGGATCTTGCCACCCGGCATGGAGATGTTGATGTCGTTGAGGCCAAGCACATGGTTGAAATTCTCGTTCAACTCGGACTTGGACATGCCGTCCTTGACCTTCTTGACCATCTCCTTGTCGTTCGATCCGAAGATCTTGTAGAGATTCTTGATCTCGATACCCGTTGCCTCAGCCATGAACCACCTCCGAGTGTTTCTGAAGGCGCTTGCCGAAAGCCTGGGTTGCGCGGTCGAAGATGATGGCGATCGCGACGATGGACAGGCCGCTGAGCATACCTGCGGTCAGGTACTGGTTGTTAATGGCAACAAGCACTTCCTGCCCAAGTCCACGTACGCCGATCATGGAAGCAACAACAACCATGGAAAGCGACATCATGATGCACTGGTTGATCCCGGCCATGATGGTCGGCAAAGCCAACGGAAGCTGAACGTTCATCAGCTTCTGACGGGCGCTGGATCCAAAGGCATCAGCAGCTTCAAGCACATCCGTATCGACAAGCCGGATACCCAGATTTGTCAGGCGGATCATCGGCGGAATGGCGTAAATCACGACGGCTATCAGACCCGGGACCTTGCCGATACCGAAAATCATAACAACGGGAATGAGGTAGACGAAGCTCGGCATCGTCTGCATCAGGTCCAGGATCGGATTGACGAAACCCTGAACACGATCGGACCGCGCCATCACGATGCCGATCGGAATACCCAGAACAATTGCCAGCAAGGTGCATACGGTAACCATGGCGACGGTGCGCATGGTGTCTTCCCAGAGCCCGAACACCCCGATGAACACCAGGGCCAGTACCGTTCCGACCGTAACACTGATCTTGCGGCTCAAAAAGTAAACCGCCAGCGCGAAAACCGCGAGAATGATCGGCCAGGGCGAGTTGATCAGAAGGTTTTCGAGGAAGACCAGAAAATCTTGCAAGGGGTTGAAAAAGTTGTCGATATAGTCGCCGTAGGTTCTGGTGAAACCTCTGAACGAACCGTCGATTGTCTTCTTGATCGCCAGCAGGTCTGTTCGACCCAGCGATGGAAATTCTATCCAATCCATCTTTGTTGTCCCGATGGTTTAGTTTTTGCCCCAAATGGTTGGGGCCGCACCATTGGAGCGGCCCCTGTTGTTTCTTTTGCCTGTCAGAGCGCGGCTTTCACTTTTTCAGCGACTTCCGGGCTGACCCACTGGGTCCAGACATCTTCGAAGTTTTCGAGGAAATAGTATGCGCCATCTTCGTTGGCAGCCTGGTTGTCGGTCATCCAGGCAAGAACCTTGCCGGCCGTCCGGTTATCCCAGGTGCGGCCCTTGATGTAATCCATGGCCGGGCCTGCCTTGTTGGCGAAGTCGTCGGTGACGACGGTAAAGACTTCAGACTTCACCCAGGAGTTCGGCTTCGGCTCCGGGCAGTCCTCGATCACGGTGCAGGTGTCCCACTCTTCCTTGTCATGCGGGACTTCGAAGTCGAGCAGGGTCATGTCGTACTTGCCGAGGATCGCGGTCGGTGCCCAGTAGTAACCGAGCCAGCCTTCCTTGCGCTCGTTGGCTTTCGCCAACGCGCCGTCAAGACCCGCAGCGGAACCCGGATCGACCAGTTCGAAACCACCCTCGTCGAAGCCGAAGGCGCGGAACAGGTTGCCGGTGGTGATGCGGCAGTTCCAGCCTGCCGGGCAGGTGAAGAAGGCACCCTTGCTTTCGTCTTCAGCGCCGGGGAACAGTTCCGGATGTGCCAAGGCATCCTTGACGGTGTAGATGTCATGCTCTTCGGCGATATAGGTCGGGACCCAGAAGCCTTCGACGCCGCCTTCGTTCAGGATTTCACCGCCGATGATCAGGGAGCCTTCGGCAACTGCCTTGTCGAGAGGCTCGCGCACGGCGTTGATCCACAACTCCGGAGCCATGTCCGGTTCGCCTTTTTCATTCATGGAGGTGAATGTCGGCATGGTATCGCCACTCACCAGTTCAACGGTGCAGCCGTAGCCGTTTTCCAGAATGATCTTGTCGATCTGCGAAATAGCGCCTGCCGACGCCCAGTTCATTTCCGCAACGGTGACCGTGCCGCACTCTTCTGCCATGGCGGACGAGGCCATGCCGATAAGAGCGGTCGCGACGACCGAGACAAACAACTTCTTCATGAGGATGCTCCTGTGCAGTCTGTTTGCTTGAGATTGAATTGGGCGCGGCGCGCGAAAGCTTCCGTGAAAGCAATCACCTCCCTGCGCGTCCAATGGAAAAGAATAACGAGTTGAGAACAGAATTGAGCCGTGAAGGCTTCTAGATTAAATCTTATTAATTCAGCCTTCATTTGACGCATATACGTTGTTCTTGCTCGAAATAAGCCTGACCGCCGTCTCTACTTGAGAAGAAGGTCATACTCGGTATTTGTACCGAGCTCAGGCCCAACGACCAATACAATTGCATTAAGAGGCTCCTAGCACAACAGTATAGTCGCAATTCTCATACCATTCATACGTCAAATTTCGTGAACATGCCTGCAAACGACATTTTAATGCCGGTATTCGTCATGACACATAATTTTCTTACTATGACAGTGATTCTTTTCACCCTTAAAAGGTGTTTAAACTCAATAAGATCAACCAGTAAGTGCTGAATTTAACCATGTGTACTGATGACCTGATCGCGCAACACCTTGTGCACGAGGTCGGCAAGTACCGGTGCGGCACAAGTGTGCTTTCGCAAGAAAACCATTTCGCGTCCGGCCCCGCCCTGAAGATCTTTCAAGGTCATCTCCGGACCATGCATCCGCAACCCTTGCCAGACGGGCAAAATCGCCTGTCCTGCTCCCTGAGACACCATCTGCGCGATCGTTTCCGGAGCATCGAGCTCACACAGGATGTGTTCTTCGCCAACCAACACGCCAAAATCCGCCCAGAGTTTGCGGCCGCCCCACGATTGCCTGTCATAGACAATCCAGGGCAGTTTTCCGGCCTCGGTTTTGGATAGATCGCGTTCGGGCGGCAAGGCATGAACGATAGCCTGCGCCTCCAGTGTTCTGCAGATGATGTCCTTGGGCAATTCAAATGGGGCGGCAACCGTAATGGCCGCGTCCAGCGCCCCGCTGCGCAATCCTTCGTAAAGATCGGCCGACGTGCCGGGCCGAACGGTCAGCACCGCCTGAGGCGCCTTTTGCCGGAACTGCTGGATGACCGCGGGCACGTTGTCCGAAAGGGCCGTCGATACCGCCCCAAGCCGAAATGGACCGCTTAACCCATCAGCATCTATGCGGTTTGTCAGCTGCTCCGCGTCCCGCACAAGGCGACGTGCTGCGGGCAACAGCCGGAAACAGGTTTCGGTCGGCAGGGCTGCATGTGCCGTTCGGTTGAGAAGCGTTGCCCCCAATTCGGCTTCCAGCACACGAATACGCTGGCTGACGGCGGCGGCCGTGAGCCCCTGCTGCCGCGCAGCCGCAGCAATGGATCCGGTTTCGGCAACGGCCAGCAGGCTTTCAAGAAATCGGGTATCCAAAACATTTTCCTTCGCTCAGAAGCAGAAAAACATCTTAAATGTTTTGAATCGGATCTGCTACTCAACATCCGTTTTCAAAGGAGCCGAGCGATGCAACCCTGTTTTCACCTTGCCTATCACGTAACCGATCTGGACGAAGCCCGCGCGTTCTACGGCGGCCTGCTTGGCTGCAAGGAAGGCCGCAGCACGCAGACCTGGGTCGACTTCAACTTCTTCGGCCATCAGGTGTCCCTCCATCTCGGCAAGCCTTTCGAGACGACCAACACAGGCAAGGTCGGTGATCACTTGGTGCCGATGCCGCACCTGGGTGTGGTGCTGGACATGGAGACCTGGAAGACGCTTGCGCAAAAACTGACAGACGCTAACCTCGCCTTCGTCATCGCCCCGACCGTCCGGTTCGAGGGCCAACCCGGCGAGCAGAGCACCATGTTTTTCAAGGACCCTTCCGGCAACCCAATCGAAATCAAGGGCTTTGCCGATGAAGCCGGGGTTTTCGCCGCATGAGGCCCGTCGTTCCCTTTGTTTCCTCCGCAAGCCCTGATGAGCGCAAGAGCTGGCGCGAGGCACTGCCGAAGGCTCTCGACGGCATCGCCGACGTCAAGCTGTTCGAAGACCTGACGGAGGACCAACGATCCGAAGCGCGCGTTGCCATCGTCGCCAATCCCGACCCCGCCAATGTGGCGGCACTTCCCAATCTGGTCTGGGTACAAAGCCTGTGGGCCGGGGTGGAGCGCCTGATGGGTGAGCTTCCCGCAAACGGTCCGAAGATCGTCCGCCTGACGGATCCGCAAATGGCGGAAACCATGTCGGAAGCGGTTCTTGCCTGGACGCTTTACCTGCACAGGGGCATGCCCCGGTACATTGCCCAGCAGCGGCAGAAGATCTGGCAGGATCATGCACTCGAACGCCCACAGGAACGCACGGTTGGCGTCCTGGGTCTTGGCAAGCTCGGCGCAGCGGCGGCCTTGCGGATGAAAGCCAACGGCTTCAACGTGCTCGGCTGGAGCCGTACCGAAAAATCAATTGAAGGCATAGTCTGCCGGCATGGTCGCGATGGCCTTCTGGAGGTACTCGGCCAGTCCGATTTCATTGTCCTGCTGATGCCGCTGACGGATGAAACACGCGGATTGCTCGGCCAGGACGAGCTGAGCGCCTGCAAGAAGGGCGCTGCGATCATCAACTTCGCCCGAGGCCCTATTATCGACACTGCCGCTCTCGTCAACAATCTCGACAACGGCCCGCTCGGCCATGCCGTTCTCGACGTCTTCGATGAAGAGCCCCTGCCACCGTCAAGTCCGCTGTGGGATCATGACAAGGTCACGGTGCTGCCGCACATATCCGCCCCGACCATCATCAGCACAGCGTCCAGGATCGTGGCAGACAACATCGGCCAATATTACAAAGACGGTACGATTCCCCCAGCCGTCGACCGGGAACGTGGATACTGAAATTTGATCCGCTCTCCGTCGCAATAGTGTCAAGGATCAGCCTCTAATCAGGCGACAACCGTTTCGTCTCCTTCAAAGGTGTTTCATGACCGATCTCCCAATTCTTGGTGCCGCACTGACAGTCGACGCGCTGGAAACCCATCGCAAACTGATGCTGGACAAACCGCGGGATCTGGAACTTCAGGACTTCTGGCCGGCCGAAGTGCTGAACGGCGACTGGAAACCGATCGTCGAGAAGGCCAGAAAACTGCTGGACGGCCATCAGGGCCGTGTCGGCATTCACGGCCCCTTCTTCGGCTTCACCGTCGACAGCATGGATGTCGACGTCCGCGAGATCGTGCGCAAGCGCCTGTTGCAAGGACTGGAAGTCTGCGAGGCTCTGGGCGGCACCCACATGGTCGTGCACAGCCCCTATACGACCTGGGACTTCAACAACCTCGACAATTATGAAAATGCCCGGCAGCGCAAGATAGAGCTCTGTCACCTGACCATGAGCGACGCAGTCAAGCGGGCAGAAGATATCGGCTGCGAACTCGTCATCGAGAACATCGAGGACAAGGACCCTTATGCCCGGATAGAGCTTGCCGAGAGCTTCGGTTCACAGGCGGTGAAAGTCTCTATCGATACCGGACACGCTCACTATGCCCATGGCACGACTGGCGCCCCGCCGGTCGATTACTACGTCAGGGCCGCCGGCAATCGTCTGCGCCATATCCACCTGCAGGACGCGGATGGATACGCCGACCGCCACTGGACGCTTGGGCAGGGCACCATCAACTGGCACTCGGTGTTCGGCGCGCTTTCCAAGCTCGAGAGTGATCCGCGCCTGATCATCGAACTGCGCGACCATTCCGGCCTGCCGGCGTCAATTGCCAACATGGCGGCACTTGGACTGGCGCAGTAACCACCAGGATGGCACTGCGAGGCGGCGCATATCCGTGCGCCGTCATTGCGGACAAGTGCTTCGCAGGGCACACGCCGATCCGCAATGACGCTCAGGCGAAAGCCTGAGCGTCTGATTTTCTTGGCCTCAGCCCATCGCCCAGGGGCCGTGGTAGCCGCCGCCGTCCTTGTCGGTGCGCTCAAAGCCATGCGCGCCGAAGAAATCGCGCTGGCCCTGAAGCATGTTGGCAGTGGAGCGGCCGGTGCGCATGATGTCGAAATAGGACAGCGCTGCCGAAAGGGCCGGCACCGGCAAACCATGCAGCGCCGACTGGGCAACGACCTGGCGAAGCATCGCTTCGGTTTCCTTCAGCTTTGCCGAGAAGAAAGGCGCCAGCATCAGGTTGCGTTCAGCATTGTCGGACAGTGCGGACGACATGTCGTTCAGCATGGACGAGCGAATGATGCAGCCGTTACGCCAGATCTTGGCGATTTCCGGCAGGGGCATTGCCCAGCCATATTGTTTGGCCGCTTCCAGGATCAGACCGAAGCCTTGCGCATAACAGATGATCTTGCCGGCAACGAGAGCTGCTTCCAGCGCATCGATCGTCACGGCCTCGCGGTCCATGCCGCTCGGAGCCGCGCCAAATTCGGCTTCGCCTTCCTTGCGCTCCTCATACCGCGCGGACATGTTGCGCACGGCAACGGCGGCCTCGATGGCGCTCGCCGGTGTGCCCAGCATCAGCGCCTCGATGGCCGTCCAGCGGCCGGTGCCTTTCTGGCCGGCCTTGTCCAGGATGATGTCGAGCATCGGTTTGCCGGTGTCCGGATCCGCCGTCTTGGCAACCTTGCCGGAAATCTCGATCAGGTAGGACTGCAGGATGCCGCCATTCCACTTCTCGAAGACATCCCCGATCTCTGAAGCCGACATGCCGAAACCGTCGCGCATGACGCCGTAGACCTCGGCAATCATCTGCATGTCGGCATACTCGATGCCGTTGTGGACGGTCTTGACCAGATGACCCGCGCCCGCTTCACCCAGAAAGGCCGCGCAGGGCGTTTCTTCGTGTTTGGCGGAAATCGCTTCCAGAATATGGCCGACCTGATCCCAGGCGTCCTTCGCACCGCCGCCCATGATGGACGGACCGAAGCGTGCGCCTTCCTCCCCACCGGAAACACCGATCCCCATGAAGCGAGGGCCTTTTTCGGCAGCTTCCGCCGCGCGGCGGTTCGTGTCGTGGTAATTGGCATTGCCCGCATCGATGATGAGATCGCCTGCATCGAGCAGCGGCCGCAGAGCCTCGATCTGTGCATCGACCGCTTCACCGGCCGGAACCATCAGGATGACCGCGCGCGGGGTCTTGATGGATGCAACGAAGTCTTCCAGCGTCTTGGTCGGAACCAGTTTCGGCGCGAGTTCCCCGGCCTTCGCCATGAATTGGTCGGTCTTCTCCGTGGTCCGGTTGAACACCGCGATCTGAAAGCCATGTTCGGCAATATTGAGCGCAAGGTTGCCACCCATGGTACCGAGACCGATCAGGCCGATTTCCGCGGCCGCGCCGTTTGAGCTCATGAACATGCCTTTCATAAATCGATTAATGTCTGGTGGGGCGGTGATAGCCGACAAGCTGCCCAACGGCAATGTCTGGTTGGGGCAAGACCGTGTAAAATCCGATCAGCCGAAAGCACTTGCCAGATGATCCACCAGCAGGCGAACGCGCTTGGGGATGAACCGTCGTGACGGCAGGACCGCAAAGAGCGGCAACTCCGGCAGATCAACCGGACACGCGGCCTCGGCCAACCGCCCATCCGCCAGGAATTCGGCACACATCGATTTCGGCAAGATACCCGCCATACCGCCGTTCAGTACCAGGGCCAGCGCAAGCTGCAGGTTTCGCGTCCTGTAAACTGGAGCGCCTCCTCCTTGCCCTGCCTCCATCAGCACTTCGGCAGGGTCGATCACCCGTCCTGACGTCAACAGCTCGGCGAAAGACGCCTTTTCCAAGAGCTCCGGCCGGGCGACAAGAACAAGGTAACTGGAGGCGATCTTGCGGACGATGACACTTTCCGATGCAACCCGGTTGCCGCGGAGGGCGAAGTCGAACCGCTCGCCGGTCAGATCAACGGGTCGATCGCTGACATGCACTTCGATCCGGACCTCCGGATATCGCAAATTGAAGCTCGCCATCGCCTCTGCCAGAACATCCAGCGGCAGGTCGACCGGGACGGACACACGCACCATCCCCTGCGGTGCCTGTGCCGATTTCAGCTGTTCTCCGGCCTCCTCCAGATCCCGCAAGGCCGGCTGAACCTTTTCCCGGTAGGCCTCGCCTTCCACCGTCAGGCGCACCTGCCTGGTCGTGCGCTGGAACAGGGCGACGCCAAGCTCTTCCTCCAGTGCCTTGATGCGAGCGGTCACTGTCGACCTGGGCAGGTCGAGCTGCCGGGCGGCAGCAGCGAAACTGCCAAGACCGGCCACTTCAACAAAGGTTTCCAGATGTGCCAACGTTGTCATTGCGCGAAATTTTCAGCCAGACTGTTCACTTTTATACAGCTACACCGAACAATATCTGCAGTCTACCTACAACGCACCATCAACGGTCCCAAGAGGTATTCCCATGAAACGGCGCAGTTTTCTGAAGTCAGCCGGCACCATGTCGCTGGCTGTTCCCGCAATCTTGACCGGTGTTCCGTCCGCTCCCGCAAGAACTGCAACAGGATCTCCCCGGCTCGATATCACCTGGCTCGGCGGTGCGACCATGCTGATCGAATGCGGGGACCTCACCCTCCTCACCGACCCGGCTTTCGGTGAAGGTGAGGAAGCATTCCGCATGGGTGATCCCAACGAGATGTTCGATCTCGCCACGGGACCCGACGTGGTGGCACACAAACGGCTGACCCCGTTTCGCGGTGTGGATCTTTCCAGGGTGGATCAAGTCCTGCTGTCCCACCTGCATGAAGATCATTTCGACCAGACGGCGGAAAGCGCAATTGCCCCGGACATGCCGTTCCTCGTTCCCTCTCATGACCGGGAGCGACTGACCGCAAAAGGGTTCACGCAGGTTCAGGTAGCCGACTGGATGAAACCTCACGTGATCACCAAGGGCGATGTCACGCTCTCGCTGACCGCACTACCTGCCGAACACTCGGAAAACCCGGAGATTGCCTCGCTGCTTGGCCCAGGCAACGGCTACTGGCTGGAGACCCGCCAGGGCGACTGGGCAAAGTCGGTCTATTGGACCGGCGATACCTTCCCGACGCCAAATGTCCTCGACGCGCTCAAGGGCTTCGGATCGCCGGACGTGTTCATTCCACATCTTGGCGGCGTCGGCACTTCAGGACCTCTCGGGCAGATCAGCATGGGCGCTAATCATGTCGCCGATTTCGTGGATAAGCTCCGGCCTGGCAAGGTACTGCCGATCCATCACTCCACTTACGCGCTTTATCTTGAACCTGTCACCGGCCTGCCGACTGCGCTTGCCGGCAAGACGCAAGGACTGGATCTTGTTTCGGAAGGCACCTGCGTAAGTTACGTCTGACCACGAAAACAACGGGGCACCGGCGTCTCCAAAGGAGATGCCGGCTGCCGCAAACGCCTCCGATAAACTAAACTTTGCCGGCAAAATTACCCGTAAAAATACCCGCTGCCTGAATAAAACTGTCATGTAGAGCTGATAGGCGATTTTCATCCGCAACCCTTTTGCTGCTCTGTGCAAAGGATCTGTCACATGAAAAAGCTTCTGATCGCAGCCGGCCTCCTGGCCGCGGCATCCACCTCCGCTTACGCCGAAGATGTTACCGGCAAGCTCGTGCTCTACACCTCCCAGCCGAACGCCGACGCCCAGGCAACCGTCGATGCCTTCACCGCGGCGCATCCGGGTGTTGAGGTCGAGTGGGTCCGTGACGGCACCACCAAGATCATGGCGAAGCTGCTGGCCGAATTCGAAGCCGGTGCGCCGAAGCCGGACGTGCTGCTGATCGCCGACATGGTAACCATGGAGAGCCTGAAGCAGGAAGGTCGTCTGATGGCGCATGAGGCGGCCGACGTTTCTGCCTACGATCCGGCAATCATGGACAAGGACAAGAGCTACTTCTCCACCAAGCTGATCACCACCGGCATCATGTACAACACCAACGCGCCGATGAAGCCAACGTCCTACAAGGATCTCCTGAAGCCGGAAGCAAAGGACAAGCTGGCCATGCCGTCGCCGCTGACCTCCGGCGCCGCGACCATCCACATGACTGCGCTGACCTCCAACCCGGACCTCGGCTGGGCCTATTACGAAGGCCTCGCAGACCAGGGCGCTAACCCGCAGGGCGGCAATGGCGGCGTCTACAAGGCGATTGCCGGTGGCGAGAAACTCTACGGCTTCGTCGTCGACTTCCTGCCGATCCGCGAAAAGGTAAAAGGCGCACCGGTTGAGTTCGTCTTCCCGGAAGAAGGCGTTTCCGCCGTCACCGAGCCGGTTGCGATCCTCTCCACCGCCCAGAACCCGGACGCCGCCAAGGCATTTGTCGACTTCCTGATTTCCGAAGACGGTCAGAAGCTTGCCGCATCCCAGGGCTACCTGCCGGCACACCCGGGTGTCCCGGCTCCGGAAGGGTTCCCCGCTCGCGACCAGATCAAGCTCATGGATTTCGATCCGGCCAAGGCCCTGGAACAGGACCAGGCCGACAAGATGAAATTCTCCGAGATCTTCGGCGGGTAAGGCCAACGCCTCCTTTCGACAACGGGCAGCGTGGCGAAAGCCTCGCTGCTTTTTTCCGTTCCCCCGTCATTCCGGACAAATGCAGCGTTGCTGCATGCTGATCCGGAATCCAGACATCAGCATGAGCAAAGCGAATACTGTTCCGTTTGGAATTTGGCCGCGCCTCCGGCGCGAAACATGTCTGGATTCCGGATCATCGCTCCGCTACGCCTCACTTGTCCGGAATGACTGCGAGAAGCAACGGCAAATCCCTGTGCAGCTATCGAAGCTTTCCGAAAAGACCACCCTCCTCGCGCTTGTTCTCGGCGCAACGCTGATCTGCGGCCTACCGCTGCTGCTTTTGTTCAAGACCGGACTGACGGGTGATGGCGGTCTCGACCTGGGTCCGTTGACGGAAGCCGTGCAGAGCCGGTCGGTCCGTAGCGCGCTGTGGCATTCCGTTGAGAGCAGTTTCTTGTCGGCACTGGCAGCAACCGCGCTCGGCACCCTGCTCGCACTCCTGATCGGCCTCACCGATATTCGCGCCAAGGGCCTGCTGGTTTTCCTGATCCTGCTGCCGATGATGATCCCGCCGCATGTAACGGCAATTGCCTGGATACAGGCGCTCGGCCCGGGCAGTCCGGTGTTGCGCTGGCTTGGGCTGGCTCCGGAACTCGGCTCCACCCACCCTCTCTACTCCCGCGAAGGCCTCGTCCTGCTGCTGACCCTGCAGCACAGCCCGCTGGTGTTCCTGCTGGTCCGTGCCGCGTTGAGGTCGTTTCCGCGCGAACTCTCAGACGCAGCCCGCGTTTCCGGCTCCGGAAGCCTCTTGATGTTGCGCAGGATCACCTTGCCGTTGCTCGCGCCATCCCTGCTGGCCGGTTTTGCACTCGCATTCGTTGCCGCACTTGGCAACTTCGGCATCAATGCCCTGATCGGCATACCGGCGCGCTACACCACCTTGCCCGTTCTGGTCTGGCGAAGGCTGGCAAGCTTCGGTCCGGATGTCCTGCCAAACGTGGCGGTCATTTCTGTTATCCTGGCCGTTGTCGCCCTTGCCGCGATCCTGCTGCAAGGTGTGCTGCAGCGGCGCCTGCGCACCAGCCTCATCGGTCTGCCGCAAGACCCTCTGGCGATCGCCCTTGGCCGCAAGCGTCCCTTTGTGGAAGCCACTCTCTGGCTGTTCGTCGCCTTCGTGCTGCTGCTGCCGACAGCCTCGCTACTGGCGACCTCGCTGGTCCGCACTTACGGCCTGTCCCTCTCTGCGGAAACCCTGACACTCGAAAACTTCACCGAAGTGCTCTGGCGCCAGTCCGTCACGCTCAGAGCCTTCGCCAACTCAACTCTCGTTGCCGGGGTTGCCGCACTTGTCATTGCTGTCATCAGCCTGTTCCTGGCCTATTTCCTCGCCCATCGAAAACCGGCTCACAGAACCTGGGCGAGCCTTGCGCTCACACAGTCGGAAGTCGCCTTTGCCGTGCCCGGCCTGGTGATGTCGATCGCCTTCATCCTGGCGTTCATCCGCCCCCTGCCGCTTTTGAACATCTCGCTCTATGGCACGCTGTGGATCATCCTGATTGCCTATGTCTCCGTTTTCCTGGCGGTGGGCCTGAAACCGGTTGCCGCCGCCTTCCTGCAAATGGATGGTTCATTGGAAGATGCCGCTCGGGTGGCTGGCGCCGGGTTCTACCGGCGCATGACAAGGATCTTCACCCCGCTCGCAGCTCCCGCGGCTGCCTCCGGTGCAATTCTGGTGTTCCTGACGGCTTACAACGAGGTCACGGTCTCCGCCCTGCTCTGGTCCACCGGCAACGAGACCATCGGCACCACGATCTTCAACTACGAAGACGGCGGCTACACTACACTTGCGGCCGCCATGTCGGTTGTGGTCGTCGCCGCAACCATTTTGATCATGCTGACAATGAATGCACTGGCCCGCAGGGTTCCGGCCGGGACGATCCCCTGGAAGGATTGAGGGATAGTCGAAACTCTTGTCATCCCGGGTCTGCGCTGCGCTTTGCCCGGGGTGACAACAAGGAACAAAATCACTCCGGCAACACCCACCCGCGCATGATATCGAGCTGCAGGAGCTCGCCAGGGTCCGCCTTTCGGTGAAGCATCATGAGAAGCGGTTGCGAAAGGCCTTCTAGACGGACGAAGACTTCCCAATAGCCACCCCGGTAGATCGTCCGTTCGACCGTTGCCTCGAAGCCGGAAGTACCAGTTGCGAGCACCAGATGTTCCGGCCTGAGCAACAACGTTGCTGGGCCCGAACCTGTTTGGTCAGGACAATCGACGACCGCGATGACATTGCCGAAGCGCACTTGCGCCTCGCCGTTTTCAACTCGCAGCACATCCACCGGAACGAGGGTGCTGCGGCCGATGAAACCGGCGACCTTCTTCGAATTCGGACGGCGGTAAAGCGTGTCGGGATCGTCCGCCTGCAGGATGCTGCCATCCCACATCACTGCCACCTTGTCGGCAAGGGCCATTGCCTCGCGCTGGTCGTGCGTAATGAAAAGCGTCGTCGCGCCGCTCGCCCTGTGGAATGCCGCAAGCTCTTCTTCCATCGTGCTGCGCAGATGCGGATCGAGATTGGCGAGAGGCTCGTCCATCAGGACGGTGCGCGCGCCCTGCGCCAGGCACCGCGCCAGAGCCACCCGTTGGCGTTGACCACCGGAAAGTTCGGCCGGCTTGCGCTGCCGGAACGGTGTCAGGGCCACCGTTTCCAGGCACTCCGCCACACGGGCCGCCACCGCGCTCCGTCTTTCTCCCGCCGTCTCGAGCGGAAAGGCGACATTGGCGGCAACATTCATGTGCGGCCAAAGCGCATAGGACTGAAACACCACTCCCACCTGGCGCTGCTCGGGCGGCAGGTGCAGGCCCTTGCCGGCAACGGCCTGCCCACTGAGTTTGATCTCTCCCGCATCGACCGCCTCCAACCCGGCAATGGCACGCAGCAAGGTCGACTTGCCGCAACCGGACGGGCCGAGAACCACGAAAAACGTGCCGTCCTCAATCGAAAGGGACACGCTGTTCAGCGCCTTATGGGCATCGAAGGACTTGGAAACGGAAGCAAGCTGGATGGACATGCCTCCCGTTAGCCTTCTCCCATGACAGATTGATTACAACTGCTGCAAACGCCCCTCATCGGCCCCGCAAACGCAGCAGCAGGTCGACTTCCTCTTCCAGCGCGCGGCCATAGGCCCTGGCCGCCGGGGCGTTGGAATGCATCAATGTTTCGTGGCGGAACAGGCAATAGGCTGCAAGGCACCAGTGATAGGCGCCGCGCTCCTTCAGAAAATGCTCGACCGTCTCCTGGTCAGGATAGCGCGTCAGGAACATTTCCTCCGCATGGGCGACAAGCGGATGAAGGCCATAGAGCGTTGCAAGACCGGGAGAGACGAAACAGGCGATATCCTCGACCGGGTCACCAAGCCCGGCGAATTGCCAATCGATCAGCCGGGCACCATCGCCGGTTGCCTGGATCGTGCCCAGACAGAAACTGCGATGAACCAGCGAACGCTTGATCTCGCGCTTTTTGACGGCGCCGTCCGCCGGGCGCGACCGCTTCAGGTTCGCCGCCTTGCGGCTATGCGGAATGAGCGCCAGCATGGCATCACCCCGCGCCAGCACCTCGTGATATCCGGCCGGAACGGTCTGGTGTCCCGGCACCGGTTCACTCAAGGCGGCAAACCGACCGATCAGCTCGGCGGCTTCTCCGACATCGATCTCGTTGTCGACGGGGGTCGGATAGCCATAGATCAACAGCGGTGTTTTCGCCGGACTGTAGGTGAAAGCTTCTAGTTCCGGCGAGAGGCCATGGCGGGCAAGAACGGCAAGGGCGTCCGCCTCCTGCCTCGGCAAGGTCGGATACAGAGGGTTGTCTTCGTTTTCGGGGAAGAACTCCTTGATGACATAGCTTCGGCCAGGCGTATCCAGGCGCCAGAACCGGGCGGTATAGGCGACCGGCAACGGCCGCAGCCGTGCAACTGACCAGTCCTTCACCGGCAGTAGCGTTTTCAGAAAAGCCAGCAGTTCCGAATCCGACAGCAACTCGCGCACCAAGGGTCCCCACAAAAAGTCTCCTTGTTCTGATCGCTTTGAAGTCCCTTGTCGTCAAGCCCTCCGATTGGCGAGACCACGGCTGGATCGAGGACACGGTGCCGGATGTCGGAGTTGAAGCACTGGCCGTCGTTCTGAGACTGCCCGCTGAAAGTCCCCTCTCAAGTAACGTCTGATGAGATGGCGCAGACCGGGCCGCGCCCAAGCCTTTCCAGGGCATCAGGTCCGGCTTTCAGGAATAGTGGCGGACGACATGACCCATGACATCGAAACGGCCTCGCTTGCCGAGACGGCTCCCGCACGGCGCGGACGGCGGCGCAGGGGCGGCGAGAAGACCGGTCCGGATCTCTTTCCGCAAAAACCCTTCAAGCAGCCGCGGCATATCTTCAAGCCGCTGGAAGCCGTTTCCGCTGACGAACTTGAAGCGATCCACGACGCATCCATGCGCGTTCTGGAAGAGATCGGCATCGACTTCCTGCACGAGGAAGCAAAGCAGATCCTGAAAGATGCCGGGGCCGACATCAGGCCGGGTGAAGACCGTGTACGCATGGACCGGGCGATGGTGGAAGAGCTTGTCGCCAAGGCCCCGGCCGAATTCACGATCCGTGCGCGCAACCGGGCGCATGATCTGCAGGTGGGCGGCGATGCCCTTGCCTTTTCCTGTGTGGCCAGCGCCCCCAATGCCGTCGACCGCGACCACGGCCGCCGCCCGGGCAACCAGGAGGACTATCGCAACTTCCTGAAACTGTCGCAGTTCTTCAACATCATTCACTGCGTCATGGGCTACCCGGTCGAACCGGTCGATATCCACGCTTCCGTGCGCCATCTCGACTGCGTTGCAGACATGCTGCGGCTCACCGACAAGGTCTATCACATCTATTCGCTCGGCAAGGAGCGCAACCTCGACGGACTGGAACTGACCCGGATCGGCTACGGCCTTACCCCGGAAGAATTCGTCGAAACGCCGTGCGTGGCAACGGTCATCAACACGTCCTCGCCGCTGAGGCTCGACACGCCAATGCTGCAAGGCCTGATCGAAATGGCCAAGGCCGGACAGGTTTCCATCGTCACGCCTTTCACTCTTGCCGGTGCCATGGCTCCGGTCACCGTCGCCGGCGCGCTGACCCTGCAGAACGCGGAAGCCCTTGCCGGGATCGCCTTCGCCCAGCTTGTCCGCCCGGGTGTGCCGGTGGTCTATGGCGGCTTCACGTCCAACGTCGACATGAAATCCGGTGCGCCGGCCTTCGGCACGCCGGAATACATGAAGGCAGCAATCGTCGGCGGCCAGCTCGCCCGGCGCTATCATCTTCCTTACAGGTCGTCAGGCGTTTGCGCGGCCAACACGGTCGACTATCAGGCGGCGCTGGAAACGACGTTGTCGGAATGGGGCGCGATCAACGGCGGGGCCCATATCATCAAGCATGCCGCGGGCTGGCTGGAAGGCGGCCTGAGTGCCGGGTTCGAGAAATTCATCACCGATATCGACCTGCTCCAGAAGATCGCCGAATATCTGACGCCGCTTGATGTGTCAGAAGCAGCCCTTGCCGTCGATGCGATCCGCGAGGTCGGGCCGGCGGGCCACTTCTTCGGCACCCAGCATACCCAGGACCGTTACAAGGACGCTTTCTACGCGCCCATCGTTTCCGACTGGCGCAATTACGAAAGCTGGTCGGAAGCAGGCAGCCCGACCGCCTACGACAAGGCGAACATGCTCTATAAGAAGGCTCTGGAAGCCTATGAGCAGCCCCCGCTTGATCCGGCCATCGACGAGGAAATCACCGCCTTTGTCGAGAGGCGAAAGGCCGAGGGCGGCGCCCCGACCGACTTCTGATCATTTCGCGTTTAACGTTCGAACACGGCCTGCCGCGCAAGAGCAGGCGCTTCCGGAGCAGATTGCATGAATACCCACACTCAGGTTGTTGTCATTGGCGGTGGCGTTGTCGGCTGCAGCGTTCTGTATCACCTGACCAAGCTCGGCTGGAA
The DNA here is from genome assembly GCF_009363335.1 of Labrenzia sp. THAF191a. Taxonomy (GTDB): domain Bacteria; phylum Pseudomonadota; class Alphaproteobacteria; order Rhizobiales; family Stappiaceae; genus Roseibium; species Roseibium algicola. Next base: position 2,421,732 of record NZ_CP045333.1, on the reverse strand, counting down.
AGACGTCACGCTGATCGAGCGCGACGAACTGACGTCCGGCTCCTCCTGGCACGCAGCAGGCGGCTTCCACACTCTGAACGGCGATCCGAACGTAGCCCAGCTGCAAAGTTACACCGTCGACCTCTACAAGGAACTGGAAGAAATTTCCGGTCAGTCCTGCAGCCTGCACCTGACCGGCGGCGTCATGCTGGCCGATACGCCCGAGCGGATGGATTTCCTGCGTCTTGCCCAGGCCAAGGGGCGCTATCTCGGCATGGACCTGGAGCTGATCTCGGTCTCCGAAGCCAAGAAGATGTTCCCGCTTCTGGACGAGAAGCACTTCATCGGCGCGCTCTGGGACCCGATTGAAGGCCATCTCGACCCCTCCGGCACCACCCATGCCTATGCCAAGGCGGCCCGCGTCAACGGCGCGACAGTCCTGCGCCACACCAAGGTGGAAGAACTGGTTCAGACGCGCGACGGCACCTGGGATGTCATCACCAACAAGGGCACGATCCACGCCGAACACGTGGTCAACGCCGGAGGCCTGTGGGCACGCGAATGCGGGCGCATGGTCGGCATCGAACTGCCGGTGCTCGCCATGGAGCACATGTACCTCCTGACCGACGAGATGGAGGAAGTGACCTCACACAACGAAGCCACCGGCAAGGAACTGATCGGCGTTCTGGATTTCGGTGGTGAGATCTACACCCGCCAGGAAGGCAAGGGCGTGCTGCTCGGCACCTACGAGCAGAACTGCCGCCCGTGGAGCCCGCGCCAGACCCCCTGGGATTTCGGCCACGAACTGCTGGCGCCGGATCTCGACCGGATCGCGCCGGAGCTGGAAGTCGGCTTCGAGCATTTCCCCGCCCTGCAGAATGCCGGTATCAAGCAGATCATCAATGGGCCTTTCACCTTCGCGCCGGACGGCAACCCGCTGGTCGGCCCGGTTCGCGGTCTTCGGAACTACTGGGTTGCCTGCGGCGTCATGGCCGGGTTCAGCCAGGGCGGCGGTGTCGGCCTGACGCTCGCCAACTGGATGATCAACGGCGACCCCGGCTACGACATCTGGGGCATGGATGTTGCCCGCTACGGCACCTGGGCAACGCTCTCCTATACCAATGCCAAGGTTCAGGAAAATTACCGCCGCCGGTTCCGGATCCGTTTCCCCAACGAGGAACTTCCGGCCGCCCGCCCGCAGCAGACAACCCCGCTTTACGACCGCATGCTGGCGCAAGGCGCCGTCATGGGCGACAGCTGGGGCCTGGAAACACCGCTCTGGTTCGCTCCGGAAGGCGTGGAAGCCAGGGACATCGTCTCCTACCACCGCTCCAACGATTTTGAGCACATCGGCGCCGAGTGCCGGGCTGTGCGCGAGAGCGTGGGCGTGACGGAGACGGCCAACTTCGCCAAATACGAGATCACAGGGCCCGGCGCGTTAAGCTTCCTGTCGCTTTTGATGACCAACACAATGCCGAAGGTCGGCCGCATCATCCTGACGCCGATGCTGAACGAGAACGGCAAACTGATCGGTGATTTCACCATCGCCCGGGCCAGCGACCAGAAGTTCTACATGTGGGGCTCGTCCCAGGCCGAGATCTATCACATGCGCTGGTTCGAGAAGCACCTGCCAGAGGACGGCTCGGTGACGATCCGCGCAATCAACCTCGGCTGGGTTGGCCTCTCCATCGCCGGTCCCAGTTCGCGCAAGGTTCTGGAGAAGATCACCGGAGACGATGTCTCGGGCGAGGCCTTCCGGTTCATGGACTTCCGCGAAATGGACGTTGCCAATGCCCCCTGCAAGGTCAACCGCATCACCTACACGGGCGACCTTGGCTACGAGATCTGGATGGCGCCGGAGTACCAGCGTCAGGTCTATGATGCGCTGATGAAGGCCGGAGCCGAGTTCAACATCGTCAACTTCGGCATGCGCGCCCTGCTCTGCCTGCGGCTGGAAAAGAACTTCGGCACCTGGTTCCGCGAGTTCCGCCCGATCTACGGCGCATTCGAAGCCGATCTTGGCCGGTTCGTGAAGCTGTCCAAGGACACCTTCATCGGCAAGGAGGCGGCTCAGAAAGAATTCGATGAAGGCCCGAAGCGCCTGCGTGTCAGCTTCGTGGTCGACGCGTCGGACGCCGACGTCATGGGCGATGAGCCCGTGTGGCACGATGGCAAGGTGATCGGCTGGGTGACTTCCGGCGGCTACGCCCACTACCTGCGGAAATCCCTCGCACAAGGGTATATTCCCTCGGAACTGGCAGCGAACACGCAGGAAGGCGCCTTCGAGATCGAAATCCTCGGCGAGCGCCGCAAGGCCACCATCATCAGCGAACCGCTGTTCGACCCGAAAGCCGAACGCATGCGCATGTGAATGCATCCGGTCGTCGGACCAACACCCCGACGACCGCCTCCCCCTCCTGAACTTCACCTCCCCCTATCCTCCCGGGCTCCCCTCCCCTCAACCTCATCCTGAGGAGGCGCAAAGCGCCGTCTCGAAGGATGGGCAGCATACTCGGGAACAAGCGGCCCATCCTTCGAGACGGGCCTCCCGACCTCCTCAGAATGAGGGGTTGGTGTAGGGAACGATTGGGATTTACCGGAGGTGGGGTCGGCACGAAAAGGCGGGGAAGACGAGGACTGTTGAGCGGACAAGAGCGCCCCGGCACTGAGGATACCTGCCGAGTTCCGAAGAGCGCAGAGCGACAGATCGATTCAGAGACCTGCGCAGTCACTCCATCCGGAACACCTCGATTCTTCGCCTTTGCTGAACTCCGCCTCCCGCTCCCCTCATCCCGAACTTCTCCCCCCTCATCCTGAGGAGGTGCGAAGCGCCGTCTCGAAGGATGGGCGGCAAACGCCAATACAAGTGGCCCATCCTTAGAGACGGGCTTTCAGCCCTCCTCCGGATGAGGAGTTTGGTGGGGACTGGCAGATTATCATGCGACGTAAGCAAACCGATGGCAGAGGCCAGTCGGCTTATCAGAACACGCCTGCGAACCGAGTCTCGACGTTTACTTCAACCGGATGATCTTCGGGCCGAGGGCGCGCACGTAATCGCTTTGATCGGCAAAGACCATCACGTTGGTCTCGGTCACTTCGGTCTGCTTCAGTTCCAGCGGCGTCTTGCCGTCCGGATTGACGATCACCTTGCGGGTCGGCGGCAGGCCGCGGAACACCAGCACACCGGCTTCCTTGGTCACGATGGCACCATAAGGTTCGTCGTGGACAATGCGCGTCGTGCCGCTTTCGGCCTGCGCTGCGGCTCCAAGGGCGATGCTCATGCCGGCTGCGGCCAGCAGGGTTTTGCAGATGGAATTCATGACACGTCTCGCTGTTAACGCTTCATTTACCATGAATCGTAACCGCTCGTTAACTTTTGCGCCAGAGGTCCTGCGGGTTTGTCCCGTGAAACGGAAATTATGGTTAACGCGACAGACTGACTTCAGACCGAGACGCCGTGGCTGAGGTCCTTGAAGCTTTCGGCAACATGCTTGGCGAACGCATGAGTGGCTTTGCCCGCATGGGCCCGTTCGGCCATGAGAATGTGATAGTCGCCGATTTCCGGCAGGCCATGCCGTTCGTCCAGGGCCATCAGGGGCGCCTCGACAACACTCGCCGGAAAGGGAGCCACGGCAAGGTCCGCCAGCAGCGCGGCTTCCTGGCCGGCACTGTGAAAGCTGGTGTAGGAAACGCGGTAAGGCTTCTGGGCATCGTCCAGCGCAACCCGCGCAGCTCTGCGCCAGGGGCACCCGGGAGTGGAAACGGCAAGCGGCAACGGATCGCGCTCATAGGCGATACCACCTTCCAGTCCTACCCAGACCAGCGGTTCGGTGAAGACGATTGTGCCTCCCCGCGCCAGTGCGGTACCCGGACGGGCGGTAAAGAGCGCAAGGTCCAGCTCCCCCTTCTTCACCTTCTCGTCCAGCATCGGACTGCCATCGAGATGCACGTCCACGTTCACACCAGGATGAGAGCGTGCAAAGCGTGAAAGAATGTTGGGCAGGAACCTGGTGCCGAAATCGGACGGCGCTCCGAAGCGGACTTCGCCTTCCACTTCAGGAGACAGGAACAGCGAAACAGCTTCCTCGTTCAGCATCAGGATACGCCGCGCATATCCAAGCAAAGCTTCGCCTTCCGTAGTCATACGTACGGTACGCCCTTCCCGGGCGAACACCGAAACCCCGAGGATCGATTCAAGTTTTTTGATCTGCATTGAAACTGCTGACGGCGTTCGCCCAACAAGCTCGGAAGCTTTTGAAAAACTTGAGGTTTCCGCGATTACCAAAAAGGTCCGGTAAAGATCCAGATCGATCAGCGGCATGCCGGTGCCGGGCAACTTTTGCATGGTCCAGATTTCCCGGAGGTTCAGTTCAATTTTTTTGAACGAATAGATGAATACTATTCGATTGATTGAACCGCAAGTTCTGCCCATATAGCAGGCAAGCGGCCTCGCGTTTAAGCAGTGGACCGCACTTTCTTGTAACAATCGAATACGCTCAGGATTGGCAACGCCATGACCTATCTTGCACAAGCCCTCGGCACCAACCTCATGGGTGTCGTCAGCGGACACACCACGGCAGAGCTGGCTCGTATGAACCAGGTCCTGCGCCAGCGCGAAGCTCAGAAGTCCAAGAAACGCTGATCTGACGACCTGGAGGACTGTCGTTTGCCGGCCTGAAGCCGGCAATCTGACAATTTTCCAGAAGGTTCGAAATCAACGTCAGGCCAGCACGGGATATCCGCGCTCTGCCGCCTCGGCTTCCATCGTCAAGATGACCGCGTAATCGTCGGAAGACAGTTTCGAAAAGCCGTGAATGCCAAGGCGTTCACGGCTTTGTTGCGTTTCAGGCGCTGAAAGCATTTCGGCAACGGCCTCGCTTATAAGAGCGTGTTCCGCATCGCTGAAACGGCGGGAAGTGATCAGCGGCAACCCGGGCGCAGATGCTGTGCGGGCAAGCGGCCGAACTTGCGCCGCCAGCTCCGGCATTTCCCGGCAGACCAGTGCCCAGCAGACTGCATCGATGGAAGCGATGTCGGCCTTGCCCTCCGCAACGGCCTTCAACGACGCCAGGTGGCTCCCGCTCACAATGACGTCTGAAAAGAAAGCCCCTTCAGTATCAAGCTGCGCCACCGCGTGACGGAAAGTATTCATGCCTGACTGGCTGTCCGACCCGTTGAAAACCGCCCGGTGACCGCGCAGGCCCTCCAGGTTTTGGTGGGAGCTGTCATGCTTGACGATCAGCTGACTGCAATATCGTGGACCATCGCACCCTTCCGCGTCGTAGTGAGGCGTCCCCACGAGCCGGACCTTGCCTGCGAGCGCATGTGTCAGGGGGTATCCGCAGGTTTGCGACAAGAGGAGATCCGGGTCCGTCCAGGCCTCCACCAGATCTTGCCCATCCTGCCATGGCCGAATATCGCCTTCACTCAGTCCCAGAACGCGGCAAAGCGCGCCCTGGAGCGCGCTTTCAAGATCCCGCGTGGCATGGCGTACTTCCGGCCAGTCGTACATCGGCAGCCGGACAGCTAGAAAAGATCCACCGGTCAAGACACCGCCTTTTCCGCGGCAGAAAATCCGCTGGTCTCATTGTATTTGATCGGGTGCACAACGGGCTCCTTCACCTTGAAAAAATAGTGCCTGGCCAACTGGAAATAGCTCGCAAAGACATAGCCGCCGTTCCGTTCCTGCCATTCCGAACGGGCAGCGCGGTAGATCTTCGGAAGATGATACCAGGGCGCCCGCGGATTGGCGTGATGAACGACATGGAGATTATTGTTCAGAAACAGAAGCGAGAACACCGGGCAGAACTCGACGATGATCGACCGCGCCTCCGCTTGTTCATGCGCACGGTGCTCCGCATAGGTGCGCAGCATCAACAGGCTCATGCCCGGATAGGCGACGCCGAGAACATACAGCCAGAACGGCATGCCTCCAACCAGAGTGACAAACAGGACAATTGGCACCACACCGGCAACATGATGTGCCCAGGCGCGCATGACGACCTTGTCGCCCGCAATCATCATCCGGATTTCGGCTCCCACGAAACCGACCATCGATACCACCGGCCCGATCAGCAGCCGGCCCAATAGGGTGTTGTTGATCGTCAGGATCATTTGTATCGGACGAGGAAGGCTCTGCCAGTCTGACCAGGCCAGATAGTAGCTTTCCGGATCGTCATAGGGATCCGTCAGCCGGTCGTTGTTATGATGGCGCAGGTGAAGAGACTTGAAGCGGCGATACGGCACGCACAGGCCGAACGAGCAGTAGACCAGGGCTTCGTTGAGTGCGGGACTGCGCGTGGGGTGACCATGAAGTACCTCGTGTTGCAGTGAGGATTGCAATGTCACCAGGATCGCCGCCAGGGGGCAGACCACGAAAGGTCCAAGCTCGGAATAGAACCCTATCAACAAAAACCAAGCCGACGAGGTGGCCAGAATCAGGGCCAATGTCGGCCACTCGCAGAATTTCGCGCGCGGCAAGGAAGTCTCCAAATGTTTGAAAAATCGGCGTAAACCGACATGAACTGGTTTGACTATGCGCGCAGGCCATCTTCAGGACAATTTGAGACTTGAGAACAAATTCCACGATATTTAGCAAACTCAGCATGATGGTTTTATTTATAAACATATGATGATTTTTAGCTGCAGCTGCAGCCTTTCCGACAAACGATATGACTGGATCGGAACATCAAGTGGCGGTTTTGCCGCTAGACAAAAAAGGGGCTGTCCTCTGTTCTGGGCGAAACGCCGGAAGGAAGGACAGCCATGCCAACATCAAACGAAACGCCGAACCGCCATGACGTGATTATCATCGGTGCCGGCATCATCGGTTGCGCCATCGCATTGTCCATGACACGCAAGGGCTACAAGACACTGAATGTCGACGCCCTGCCGGCAGCCGGCTATGGCTCCACCTCCAGCTCCGCGGCGGTGATCCGCACCTATTATTCCACGCGCGACGGCACGGCGATGGCCCTTGAAGGCTATCACGACTGGAAGAACTGGCAGGCCTATCTGGAAACGGAAGACACCGGGGAACTGGCACATTTCATCGAGACCGGCACACTGGTGATGAAGACCGCATCCGACAACTACCAGAAGCATGTTCTGGAACATGCCGACGCCCTCGGCATCCCTTATGAACACTGGTCGGCCGACCGCATCACACAGGAACTCCCGGGCTACAACCTGGACTGTTTCGCCCCGGCGAAAACCATGGATGACGACGACTTCGGCATGCCGACCGGTGGTGCGCTTCAGGGCGGTGTCTTCTTCCCGGCAGGTGGCTACGTCGACGATCCGCAAATCGCCGCCCGCAACCTGAAGGATGCGGCAGCCAGGCTTGGGGCGCAGTTCCGCTTCAAGACCAGGATCGTCAAGATTCCGGTAGAGAACAACCGTGTCACCGGTGTTCTCACTGAGAACGGCGAACATATCCCGGCAGCCATCGTCATCAATGTCGCCGGCCCGCATTCCGGCAAGGTGAACGCGCTCCTGGAAGGTGAGACCGGAATGAAGATTGGCCACCGCCCGCTGCGCCAGGAAGTGGTTCAGATCGCCCCGCCACAAAGTCTGAATTATTCCCGCGAAGGTCTGGTCGTTTCCGACAACGACATCTCCGTCTACGTCAAGCCGGGTGGCGGCGGCCAGTTGATGATCGGCAGCCAGAACCCTGCCTGCGACCCGCATCTCGTGGAAGATCCCGACGATTTTGCAATGGACCTCACCGACCGCGGTCTCACCTATGCCTACCGCTACTCTCAACGAGTACCCGAACTGGGCGTATCCCAGCACCCTGTGGGGGTTGCGGCGCTCTATGACGCGACGGACGACTGGCTCCCGATTTACGACCGCACCAATGTCGATGGCTACTACCTGGCCATCGGAACCAGCGGCAACCAGTTCAAGAACGCAACCGTTGCCGGGCGCCTGATGACAGATCTGATCGGTTACTGCGAAGCTGGCAATGACCATGACGCCAAGCCATTGCAATTCAAGCTGGAGCATGTCCCCCACACGCTCAACACGGCGACGTTCTCCCGCAAGCGCGAGCTGACCAAGGAAAGCTCGTTCTCGGTTCTGGGGTAATTTCACTCAAGCTTCTGTTCTTCTGAGCCGAAATCGTAGGAGCGATCCCCAGCCCTCCCCCTCATCCTGAGGAGCAAACGAAAGTGCGCGTCTCGAAGGATGGGCCACTTGCTCCTGAGTGTGCTGCCCATCCTTCGAGACAGGCCATCGGCCCTCCTCAGGATGAGGGGGAGGCTGGGGCTGAGTCTGGGTCTACGGCTGCGGCTGGGGTTGGAACTACAGCAAGGTCTGAGGCTGGCGTCTGGATTGGAAACGGCTGCTGTCTGGCTTCGCTGGACGAACGCCCGGTGCGCGCGCCTGAACATAACGGCCTCAAGCCCCCCAATTCCGCCGTGGTCGAATCGCCCGTTTCGGGGTAAGCAACCGGTTCTGATCCTGAAGGAGCATTCCGTGGCCTGGTCCCCGCAACAAGATGAAGCCCTGAAAGAAGCCGCTGCCTGGCTAAAGCGCGGCGACAGGCAGGTGTTCCGCCTGTTCGGCTTTGCGGGCACAGGCAAGACAACGCTTGCCCGGCATCTGGCGGAAGGCATCGACGGCGATGTCTGTTTTGGCGCTTTCACCGGCAAGGCTGCGCATGTGCTGCGCCAGAAAGGCTGCGAGGACGCGGGCACGATCCATTCGCTGATCTACCGCCCCCGTTCGGCCAAGGAAGAAGACGACCTTGACGACGATGATGACGACAGCGGCCCGCAGTTTGCCATCAAGCGGGACAGCCAGGCTTCGACCGCGAGCCTGATCGTCATCGACGAATGCTCCATGGTCGACGAAGACCTGGGCAAGGACCTTCTGTCCTTCGGCACGCCTGTTCTGGTGCTGGGCGATCCGGCACAGCTGCCTCCGGTCAAGGGCGGTGGCTTTTTCACCGAAGCAGAGCCCGACGTGATGCTGACCGAGGTTCACCGACAGGCGCAGGACAATCCGATCGTACGCATGTCGATGACCATTCGCGACGGTGGCCAGCTCGACTACGGCACATTCGGCGAAAGCCGGGTGATCCACCGGCGCGACATCGACAAGGACCAGATCCTTGCCGCCGATCAGGTGCTGGTCGGCACCAACAAGACGCGCAGGCTCTACAACGCCCGCATTCGCGAGTTGAAGGATTTCTCCACTCCCATGCCAGCGGTCGGCGACAAGCTGGTGTGCCTCAGGAACGACAAGACCAAGGGGCTTCTGAACGGCGGTCTTTGGACGGTCAAGCGCCTGCGCCCCCCACGTGGCAACACGTTGCGCTTCGATGTCGTGTCCGAGGACGAGCTCTCGAGAAACGCCGTCAAGGTGAAGGTGTTGCCGGCCATGTTCGAGGATGGCGCGGAAAGCATTCCCTATGCCATCCGGCGCAAGGCGGACGAATTCGACTACGGCTATGCGCTGACCGTCCACAAGGCCCAGGGCTCGCAATGGGACAACGTTGTCCTGTTCGATGAAAGCTGGGCATTCCGCGAGCACAAGAGCCGCTGGCTTTATACCGCAGTCACCCGCGCCGCCGAGCAGATCACTGTCGTAAGATAGGCGAGTTGAACGCGGCTTCGGAAATCTCCTGCAGATCATTGCTTGCAGGAAGTGCCTGGAGACCGGTCTCGATAAAGGTTCTGAGGTCGTTCTCGCTGCTGCCACTGCGCCCAAGCAGGGCAATTGCCGAAAACTGTCCGTCGATGAAGGTTGCCGTCCGGTCCACGTCCGTATCTTCAGACATCTCTCCCGCAGCAACCGCCTTTAAAAGGCGATCCCTGATGGCCTTGAACCGTGCAGCCCGAAGGTCCAGCACGACTTCCTGGTGCCGCTGAGCGCCGTATGTGCAGTCGACAAGCGCATTGACGAGAAAACATCCAGCCGGTGTTTCCTTGTCCAGCGTCAGATCCGCGACGGCACCGAGAAAATCCCGGAAGTCCTGGACAACGTGTTTTTCTGCCCGTTTCAACCTGGCAAAAACCGGCCCGCCGTAGGTTTCGAAATAGTGCAGAAGCGCCTTTTCGAACAGCGCTTCCTTGTCGCCGAACGCGGCATAAAGGCCCGGTTTGGCCATGCCTGACGCCTCGGCAAGATCGCTCATGGATGTGCCGGTGTAGCCGTTCTGCCAAAAGGCGATCATCACGGAATGAAGAGCGTCTTTGGTATCGATTTTTCTTGGCCGTCCGCGCGCCATCGGTCTGCACTCCTCATAACAAACCGTGTGATCCGGTTATTAAAGCTCGGGAACCTTGAACCTCGGCAGGATGTGCGCCCTTGCCCCCATGCGCACCACCAACCGACCACGACATCTTGTTGAAAGAATAGCTGCTCGTTTTCAACGCAGAATACGCAATTTATTGCAATTCGTACAGGAACTACCTGTAGCTCAACCTAAAAGTGCATACCAAAACAATTTCACTGAACTGCCTGCCGCGAAATTGGTTCGCCATTGGGCTCGGCTTGTTTCAATCCGGCGCGCCCGATCCGGCAATCTTTCGGTATTTCACAGTGGACGGAGCTCATCGGTCCCTTTTCCGCCCGATTGAGGGGGCTTATCGTCTGCGGCTCAGATTTTTCTCGACGGAAAGTACCTTTCGTAAATGGCAAGCGTATCGATGACCGACCCGACCACGTCCACTCCCAAGGCCGACCTGTCCGCCCAGATCGCCCTGCGCATCGCACAGAGGATCGCGGATGAAATCGGCTGCAAGGCCGGCCAGGTGAATTCGGCCGTCCAGATGCTGGACGAAGGTTCGACGGTGCCGTTCATCGCCCGCTACCGGAAGGAAGCCACCGGCGGGCTTGACGACACCCAGCTGCGCAAGCTCAAAGAGCGGCTGATTTATCTGCGCGAAATGGAAGACCGCCGCGTCGCCATAACCAAATCCATCGAAGAGCAGGGCAAGCTCACCGACGATCTTGTTGCCAGCATTCAGGCATCCGATACAAAGTCCCAGCTTGAGGACATCTATCTGCCGTTCAAGAAGAAGCGTCGCACCAAGGCGCAGATTGCCCGCGAAGCCGGTCTGGAACCGCTGGCCGACACTCTTCTGGACGATCCCACCCGGGACCCCGAGGCCGAAGCGGCCGCTTACGTGGATGAAGGCAAGGGCGTTGCCGACACCAAGGCGGCGCTTGACGGTGCCCGCCAGATCCTGATGGAACGCTTTGCCGAAAACGCCGAGCTGGTCGGCCGCCTGCGCCGCCATGTCGAGGAACGTGGTGTCGTTCAATCGAAACTCATCGACGGCATGGCTGAAAAAGGAGCGAAATTCGCCGACTATTTCGACTATTCCGAACAATGGTCGAAGATCCCGAGCCACCGTGCCCTTGCGCTGTTCCGTGGCCGCAACGAAGGCATCCTGTCTGTCGACCTGACGGTTGATGCTGACGACGTCTCCCCTGTCCTGCCCGCCGTAAAGATGGTTGCTGACACCTATGGCATCGCTGACCGGGGCCGCCCTGGCGACAAGTGGCTTATGGAAGCTGCGCGTTTCGCCTGGAAGGTGAAGCTTGCCCTTCACCTGGAACTCGACCTGATGGGTGTCCTGCGTGACAAGGCGGAAGAAGAAGCCATCCAGGTTTTTGCCCGCAACCTCAAGGATCTGCTGCTGGCAGCCCCCGCCGGTTCCAGAACCACGCTCGGCCTCGATCCCGGCATCCGGACAGGTGTGAAGGTTGCCGTTGTCGATGCAACGGGCAAGCTGGTTGAAACCGCGACCATCTATCCGTTCCAACCGCGCAATGATGTCTCCGGCTCCCGCGCCGCTCTCCTCGCCTTGATCGCGAAACACAAGGTCGGCCTGATCGCCATCGGCAACGGCACGGCCAGCCGTGAAACAGACAAGCTGGCGGGCGATGTTCTTGCCGACATCCCCGCCGCCCAGCGCCCGGTGAAGGTCATCGTCAACGAGGCCGGTGCTTCGGTCTATTCGGCCTCGGAACTGGCGGCGAAGGAAATGCCGGATGTCGACGTTTCCCTGCGCGGCGCGGCCTCCATCGCCCGCCGCCTGCAGGACCCGCTTGCCGAACTGGTCAAGATCGAACCGAAGTCTATCGGCGTCGGCCAGTACCAGCACGACGTCAACCAGACCAAGCTGGCCCGTGCGCTGGATGCGGTTGTCGAAGACGCGGTGAATGCCGTCGGCGTTGATCTCAACACCGCCTCTCCCGCCCTGCTGTCGCGCATTTCCGGCCTGTCGGACAGTCTGGCAAAGGCGGTGGTCGAACACCGTGAAGCCATCGGCCGCTTCGACAGTCGCACACAGCTCAAGGAAGTCCCGCGCCTCGGCGCCAAGGCTTTTGAACTCTGCGCCGGCTTTCTGCGCATCAACGAAGGCAAGGAACCGCTCGACGCCTCGTCCGTCCACCCGGAAGCCTATCCATTGGCAAAACGGATCGTGAAGGCCTGCGGCCGCGACGTGCGCCAGATCATGGGCGACGCCTCACTGCTGAAAGGCCTCGAGCCGTCAGAATTCACCGACGAAAAATTCGGTCTTCCAACCGTGAAGGACATCCTGTCGGAACTGGAAAAGCCGGGCCGTGACCCGCGCCCCGAATTCAAGACCGCCACCCTTCAGGACGGCGTCGAGGAAATTTCCGACCTGAAACCCGGCATGAAGCTGGAAGGCACGGTCACCAACGTTACCAACTTCGGCGCCTTCGTCGATGTCGGCGTCCACCAGGACGGACTGGTGCATGTCTCCCAGTTGGCGGACCGTTTCGTCGATGATCCGCACAAGGTCGTGAAGGCCGGTGATATCGTCAAGGTGACGGTCCTGGAAGTGGATGTTCCGCGCAAGCGCATCTCCATGACCATGAAGTCCCAGGCCGACTATCAGGGCCAGCGTGAGCGCGGTGGTCAGGAAAGGGGTGGCCAGAACCGGAGCGGTCCTGGGGGCCGAGGCCCCGGCGGAAAGGGGCCAGGCGGCGGAAACGGTCCGCGCGGAAATGGCCCCCGTGGTGGCGGTGCGCCGAAGTCCTCCGGCGGAGACAGCGGCAACAACGCCTTGGCCGCGGCACTTGCCGCAGCGATGAACAAGAAGAAATGAGGGCCTGATCCAGCGGCGTTATCAGCGCCGCTGGATCAACCTGCTACTGGTTTTCGTAACAGTCATCGATGCCCGAAGGCGATTGGCGCAAGAGCTGACGCCCCTTGCTGTGAGCCGTGTACTGACCGTCCGTATAACGCGCGCCCGACCCTGAGACGACCTGCTCGAGCCGTCTCGGCGTGTGACCGTCAATGGTGTAGATCAGGTGGCCGTTGCCGCTTTGCACGTAGGTGGCCGTCAAAGGCAATCCTTCGGTGCACGTGTAATGCACCGTGATTGAGTCTCCCGCGGCCGGCTGCGCCACATTGCCAGCTGCTGCCGGTTGATAGTTGCGCGCCGGAAAGGCATCGGTGATCTGGTAAAGGTCCGACCGCGGACCATTTCCCTGCTCATAAAGGATCATGCGCCGATGCAGATCCAGCTGCAGCGTCACATTTCTTGAAGCATCGTGGAGATACACCGACCAGTCGTCCCGGCCGAATTCCTGAAAATGGAAATTCACGGTGCCGTAGACGTCCGCTTCCTGCCACTGGCCGTTTCCAATGTTTGTGAAACTGCCGCCAGAATGCCGGACGACACCAACATTCTGGCCATTCACACCAGGAGCTGCCGACAGTTGGCCGCCAGGTTGCTGCGGCACCGGGTTCTGGACCTGAGGCCGGCCTCCGCAGACCTCGTATATCCCCGGGTATGGGCGCTCCGAGCAGAACAGCCCGCCCCAGTGAAAGCCCGTCTGTCCGTTGCGATACCTGACCTGGAACCACTCGTATCCATTCATCATGACCCCGGTACCGGACAGGATCAAAATGGCGTCCCCCTGACGGAGACTGCCGCTTTGCCCGTATTGCATACCAGGACCACTGCGAACCTTGCCGCCGTAGGATGCACCGTTTTGCGGGAAATCGACGTCCGGTGAGGCGAAAGCGATACTGGCTGGCAAAACAAGTGCTGCCAGCACGACAAAAAGCGAAAACCTGTTCATCAAAATGCCTGTTCCATTGAAGTTACTTTAGAGAAAATGCAGCGTCTTCGGAGAAAATTACTGTATTCAACGACGAACTTTAGGTCATACGAACAGGAAAAGGAACTTCGATTTGCGGTTGCTTGCGCGGCACTTTGTCAGACAGGCAGCGCGCGCCCTTCCCCGGCTTCGCCATGGTCAATTTTGCCCCTCTGGCAATAGCGGGAAACTGCATTACTCTGTTTTAACAAGAAGTCCGTTTAGGAACGGAATATGTCTCAGAAGGATCAGGAACAGGACTGGCCCAAGCAGGACATGGAGTCCGGCACGCTCACCGCGCTTGCCCACCTTTATCGCGCTGAGGTGTTTCGCAGCACCCATTGGCGCACCCGCCTCGACAACACCACCAACTGGGCCGTCGTCACCACCGGCATCGCGCTGTCCGCGACATTCTCCAACAAGGAAGCATCACCCTTGCCCATGGTGCTGGTGGGGCTGCTGGTAACTGTTTTCCTGATCTTCGAAGCTCGCCGCTACCGCTACTACAACATGTTTCGGGCGCGGGCTCGGCTGATGGAGACGGACTTTTACGCGCCCATCCTCGCCGGAGGCAAAGTACCCATGCGCGGAAGCTGGGCAACGATGCTCTCCGACGACTATGAAATGCCGCATTATCATATCTCGCTGGTCAGGGCGGCAGGACGGCGCTTGCGCAGCAACTACTCCTGGATCCTGGCGATCCAGGCTGTCGCCTACTACGGCAAGCTGGCGATACACCCTGTCCCACTGACCAGCCTTGCCGACGTGTTCCAACGGGCGGCGATAGGGCCGATCCCCGGATGGACCGTCATGCTTGCAGGTCTTGTCTTTCATACCAGCTGGGTGGTGTTTGCCATCGTGACCTTGCATCTCGACAAGCTCTACCGGGAAAAACGCCGCTCGCCAATGCAGTCGATCTGAGACAGCCGATGTCAGCTTCGAGAAGCATGTGTCTTTTCCTCCGGCAACAGGGTGTGGTATGGGCCTCTCAGTCCACTTCGGAGATTTTATGTCCTGACCTCTCGGGCACCCATCGGTGCCCATCCGCAAATCGCCTCCGGCTGCTCCGGACTGCGTTTGCCAAACCTGAAGAGAGACACCACCCGGTCGTGACCTCATGATCGGCAAAGGACAATGTTATCCAAATGATCAGACCCTATGTCAGCCAGGACGCTGAACGGATCATCCATATCTGGCGCAAGGCCAGTGAATTCGCCCACCCGTTTCTGAGCGACGACTTTCACGACATGGCCGCCACCGCCATCCGTGACATCTATCTGCCGAAAGCGGAAACCTACGTCACGGAGATCAACGGTGTTGCCGTCGGCTTCATCTCGCTGCTGGACAACTACATCGGCGGCCTGTTTCTGGACCCGCAATATCATGGACGTGGCCTCGGAAGGGCCCTTGTGGATCACGCGGTCAAACAGAAGGGGCCGCTCACCGTTGAAGTCTTCAAGGAGAATGCTCGCGGCCGGCGTTTTTACACCGCCTATGGCTTTGTGCCGACCGAAGAATACTTTCACGAGCAGGCACAGCACATCAGCATTGAAATGACGATGAAGCCCTGACAGGAAAGCGGCGGCCTGTGGGCCGCCGCACTGACATTGGCTCAGAACCGGCTTGCCGCAAAGGGCGCTGGATCGATATCAGGCCGGACACCCTCGATCATGTCAGCAATCATCTGCCCCGTGACGGCAGACTGCGTCAGACCGTGGTGGGCGTGGCCAAAGGCATAAAAGATGCCGCCATGCCGTGTTGCCGGCGAGATGACCGGCAGGCTGTCCGGAATCGACGGGCGGAACCCCATCCAGCGTTTGCCGCCTTTCGACTTGAGCTCCGGAAAAAACAGCTTTGCCTTGGCCAGCATTGCGTCCACGCGGCGCCAGTTCGGCGGCAGGTCGAGACCGCCGAATTCCACTGCCCCGCCCACGCGCAAGCCGCTCGACAGACGCGACAGGACGAACCCGTGACCGGACAGCATGATCATGCGGTTCACGTTAACGCCGGGGTCCGGGATAGTGATGTTGTAACCGCGTTCCGTATCCAGCGGGATCGGATCTCCCAGCTGCGCGGCAAGGGCCTTCGACCATGCCCCGCAGGCAATCACCAGTCGCTCGGCCGCGATCGTGCCGCCATCTTTCAGGATCACGTCACAGCCTTTGTCTTTGGGCTGCAGGCGGCTGACCTCACCAATCTCGAACTTGACACCCTGAGATGACAGCCACTCGGCAACCGAAAGGCAAAGGACCTTGGGCTCATCCACCTGCACCCAGTCCGGCACGAGTGCCCCGCCGACGACACGGGAAGAAAGGTCCGGTTCCAGATCCCGGATCGCAGATGCATCCAGCTCCTCAACCTTGATGCCGTAGTCGCGCTGCTCGGCCCAGCCCGCGCGCGAGGCTTCAAGCGACTGTACCGTATCGAACAGTTCCAGGCAGCCGTCCCGGCGCACCTGGTTGTGGGTTCCCGTTGTCCGCCAGAGCGCTTCCCACGCCGGAAGAGCGCCTCCATTCAGATCTGCCAGCGCCTTCGTGCTCTGCGCCACCTTTGCAGGGTTTGAAGCCGCCATGAAACGCAGCATCCACGGCAGGATCTTGAGCGCATAGGCCGGACGGACCGACAGGGGACCCAGCGGATCCAGCATCCATTTGAAGGCCTGTTTCCACAAGCCGGGCGACGCAAGAGGCGCGACGTCTGTCCAGGCGATGGCAGCCGCGTTGCCCTGGCTTGCGCCTGCCGCAGGGCCTTCGCGGTCCAGCACCGTCACGCCGTAACCGCGTTGCACCAGGCTGGCAGCAGTCGCCAGCCCGACGATGCCCGCACCAATCACATGGACATGTCCCTTGCTCATTCGGCGTGTCTTTTCTCGTTCGCGATCAACGACCTGTTCGGCGAAACAATGCGGGTGTCGCAAGGATCCACCGTCCAGACCAACAGTCTGTTTTCAGGTTCACCGTCCTGCCAGAACCGGCAAGGCTCGTCTAGCGGCTGACCTTCTGATATATCACTCGCACATCTGAAACATATAAAGGCCCAGACTTTCATGTCCGCAGATTTCAGCCGATCCACTCAGGCCTATCGCCTGCTGGAAGAAGAAATCGTGACCCTGAAACTGAAACCAGGGGCAACCGTAACGGAGGCCGCGCTTACACAGAGACTGGGTTTTGGCAGAACACCCATACGCGAAGCCATTCAGCGGCTGTCCTGGGAAGGCCTTTTGAACATCCGGCCGCGGCTTGGCATTGTCGTTGCGGAAATGAACCCGTCCGATTTTCTGAAGGTTCTTGAGGCCCGCCACGCTCTGGAACGTCTCGTTGCAGGGCTGGCAGCGCGGCTTGCCAGCAAGGACGACCGCAGAACCCTGGAAGCGATTGCGCTAGACATGCGCGAGGCGGCTGCGAAGCCGGACGTGGCGGACTATCTGCGCCTGGACAAAGCCTTCGACGAAGTCGTTTCGGCCGCTGCCTGCAACCCTTTTGCAGCAAAGGCCCTGGCCCCTTTGCAGACGCAGAGCCGCCGGTTCTGGTACCGCCATTTTGGTGAGGAGGATCTCACCCCGGCAGCCTGGAGCCACATGGAGGTCATGCGCGCCGTTGCTGCCGGAGACGAGGTCGCCGCGATGGATCACGCGGAAAACCTGATGCTTTACCTGCGCCGTCAGGCAACGACGCTGGTCAGCGGCTCCGGTTAGGCAGCCGCCGGAAAGTGAGACCGTGTCCGGTTTGCAAAGGCGACCAGCGACAGCATTACCGGCACTTCCACAAGAACACCGACAACCGTCGCAAGGGCAGCGCCCGAGTTCAGACCGAACAGGCTGATGGCAACGGCAACGGCAAGCTCGAAGAAGTTGGACGTCCCGATCAGCGCTGCCGGCGCGGCGGTGTTGAACGGCACCCGCCACAGATACCCCCAGGCGTAGGCGACGAAGAAAATGCCATAGCTCTGGATCAGCAGGGGAACGGCAATCAACACGATCACCAGCGGCTTTTCCAGAATGGTCTGCGCCTGAAATCCGAACAACAGGACAACGGTTGCCAGAAGACCCATGACGGAGAAGGGTTTGACCTTTGCCGTGAACTCGGCGATGCGCTCGTCGCTCCCCGATCCATCCAGCGCCTTGCGGGTAAAATAGCCGGCCACCAGCGGAATGATCACATAAAGGATCACCGACAGCAGCAAGGTCTGCCACGGTACGACAATGTCGGTCACACCAAGCAGCAGCGCAGCGATGGGCGCGAAGGCAAACACCATGATGATGTCGTTGATGGAGACCTGGACAAGCGTGTAGTTGGCATCGCCGCGCACCAGCTGGCTCCAGACGAAGACCATGGCCGTGCACGGTGCGACACCGAGCAGGATCATGCCGGCGATGTACTCTTTTGCAGTCTGCGGATCCACGAGCCCCGCGAATACGTGCTCGAAGAACAGGATGCCGAGTGCTGCCATCGTGAAGGGCTTGACCAGCCAGTTGACGACGATCGTGATGCAGAGCCCCTTGGGCTTGCGGCCGACATCCTTCAACGAGGCAAAATCGACGTTGACCATCATCGGGTAGATCATCACCCAGATGAGTACGGCCACAACCAGATTGACGCTGGCATATTCCAGAGAGGCGATCGCCTCGAAGACCCCGGGAAAGAGGGCGCCGAGCCCGACCCCGGCGGCAATGCACAAGGCAACCCAGAGCGACAAGAAGCGCTCGAAGAGCCCCATGGGTGACGTTTCCTGTGTCATTCCAACTCTCTCTCACATCGGCATTTCAGCAAACCAGGGAGCAGCGTGGAAAACCTGCCCGAGGTGTCTCAACATCAATTCGCTCAGAACCGGTCACGCAGCTTGTCTTGCTGCCGAAAGGAACCTTCCAGCATCCAGGCGTATCTGTTTCCTGAATGTCAGCACTTCCCACCTGGTTCACAGCCGCCACCGGCCACAAGCGATGCGATCGGTGCGCAGAGTTCCGGGTTGCCGCCGCAGCAATCCTGCAACAGGTAGGTCACGAGGCCCTGCATCGCTTCCAGGCTCGCCCGATAACAAATCGAGCGCCCGTCCCGTTCGGCGTGCACAAGGCCGGAACGGGACAAGGCGCCCAGGTGGGTCGACAGGGTATTCGGACGCACATCGAGTGCATCTGAGATGGCACCGGCGGTCATGCCTTCTTTTCCGGCCTTCACCAACAGGCGAAAGACGTCGAGGCGGGTTTCCTGACCAAGAGCTGCCAATGCATTCAGGGCGTCTTCTTTTTCCATATTTCGAGAATACTCGAAATATGGAATTATGCAACCCAAAAATTGCTGCGTTGCGACAAGTTGCAAACCGAAGCTGCGACCGGGCCGGAGTTGGAGCGCAGGTCGATCCCGGTACTTCCGTGACCGAAAGCAAAAAACCCCCGCTCCGGAAAGAGCGAGGGTCTTGTTTTCAGCGTCTGACAGAACTGCCGGTTCAGGCAGCCTTTGCAGCCAGTCGTTTCCTGATGCTTTCCACATCCGCATTCGGCGTCGCGGCGAACAGTGTCTTGGTGTAATCGTGCTGCGGGTTCTCGAAAACCTCGTCCCGCGTGCCGTATTCCACCACTTCACCGAAATACATCACCATCACCTTGTCTGCGATGTAGCGCACCACCGACAGGTCGTGAGAGATGAACACATAGGTGAGGCCCATCTCCTCCTGCAGGTCCGCAAGCAGGTTCAGAATCTGTGCCTGGACCGACAGGTCAAGCGCGGAGACCGGCTCGTCGAGCACCAGCAACTTCGGCTTCATCATGATCGCCCGCGCAATCGCGATGCGCTGACGCTGGCCACCGGAGAACATGTGCGGATAACGGCCGTAGTGCTCCGGCTGCAACCCGACCTTCTCCAGCATCTGCAGCGCCAGGTCACGGCGCTCTGCCGACGGCATGTCGGTGTTCAGGAGAAGCGGCTCTTCCAGAACATGGCCGATCTTCTGGCGCGGGTTCAGCGAGCCATAGGGGTTCTGGAAAACGATCTGCACCTTCTGGCGCATTTCGCGGGAAATACCGGTCTTGGAGATATCGATCGGCAGGCCATCGATCTCGATAAGGCCGGAAGACTGCGCGTCGATCATGGTGAGCATGCGCGCAAGGGTCGACTTGCCACAGCCACTTTCGCCGACCACGGCAAGGGTGGTGCCGCGTTCCACATCCAGGTTCACGCCCTTGACGGCGGTCAGGGTCGACGCCTTCTTGAACATGCCGCCCTTGATGTCATAGGTCCGGTACAGATCGCGGACCTTGAGGATCACATCGTCAGCCATCTCAGAAACCTCCCGCTTCGGCAAAGTCGCTCACCGTCGGCAAGCGGTCGCCCGTGGCATTTTCCGGCAGTGCTGAAAGCAATGCCTTCGTATACGGGTTCTTGGGGTTTTCGAAGAGGGACAGCACGTCGGCCTCCTCCATCTTGCGGCCCTTGTACTGCACGATGACACGATCGGCCGTTTCGGCCACCACACCCATGTCATGGGTAATCATGATCAGCCCCATGCCGCTGTCCTGCTGCAGCTTGACCAGGAGATCCAGGATCTGTTTCTGGATCGTCACGTCAAGGGCAGTCGTCGGCTCGTCGGCGATCAGCAGTTTCGGCGCACAGGCAATTGCCATGGCGATCATCACACGCTGGCACTGGCCGCCGGACATCTGATGCGGAAATGCGGACAGGCGTTCGGCTGGGTTCGGAATACCGACGGAAGTCAGGATCTCGACCACCCGGTCCCGGGCCTGACGTCCCTTCAACCCCATGTGGGTCTTCAGTGTTTCACCGAGCTGGAAGCCGACCGTGAAACACGGGTTGAGGCTGGCAATCGGCTCCTGGAAGATCATCGAGATGTCTTTCCCGATAACCCGGCGCCGTTCCTTGGCCGACAGGGTGCGCAGGTCGAGACCCTCGAATTCCATCTTGTCGGCGGTGATCGTTGCCGTGTTCGGGAGCAGACCCATGGTCGCCAGCATGGCGACGGATTTTCCGGACCCGGATTCGCCGACGATCGCCAGGACCTCGCCCGCATCGACCGCATAATCAACACCGTCAAGCGCCTTGAACGGGCCCTTGGCGGTGTCGAACTCGACCTTCAGGTTTCTGATTTCAAGAAGAGACATGGCTTAGCTCCTCTTCAGTTTCGGGTCGAGCGCATCGCGCAGGCCGTCACCGACCAGGTTGATGGCAAGAACGGTGATCAGGATCGCCAGACCCGGGAAGGTTACCACCCACCAGGCGCGCAGGATGAATTCGCGCGCTTCGGCAAGCATGGTGCCCCATTCCGGTGTTGGCGGCTGTGCCCCCATACCCAGAAAGCCAAGGGCAGCCGCATCCAGGATCGCGTTGGAGAACGACAGCGTCGCCTGAACGATCAGCGGCGCCAGACAGTTCGGCAGGATCGTCTTGAACATCAGCCGCATATGCCCGGCACCTGCCACCTTCGCCGCGACGACATAGTCCCGTGTGCGTTCGGACAGGACGGCCGCGCGGGTCAGACGCACGAAATGCGGCTGCAGCACGATGGCAATTGCGATCATGGCGTTGATCAGCCCGGGCCCCAGGATAGCCACCAGCACGAGGGCCAGCAGAAGCGAAGGGAATGCCAGGATGATGTCCATCACACGCATGATCAGCGTGTCGGTCATGCCGCGCATGTAACCGGCGACAAGGCCGATCACGACACCGCCGACAAGGGCGATGGTGACGACGACAACACCGATGAACAGCGAGAAGCGCGCGCCGAAGATGAGGCGCGAAAGAATATCACGGCCAACGGCATCCGTTCCCAGCAGGAACGCGGCCTTGCCGCCCTCCTCCCAGACCGGAGGCACGAGGAAACTGTCGCGATACTGGAAGTCGGGACTATGCGGTGCGACCAGCGGCGCGAAGATGGCCATGAGGACCAGCAACGCGAACACCACGAGGCCGACAACGGCACCCTTGTTCTGTGAGAAGTAGTACCAGAACTCGACAAGCTGCGCCTTGGTGGCGTTGCGGCTTTCTGCCTGGAGCTTGGTCTGATCGGCTTTCGCAGCCGGCGAGGTATTTGTCATTTTCCTTGTCCCCGGCTCAGTTGTGGCGAATACGCGGATTGATCAGGCCGTAGAGCACGTCCACGATCAGGTTGACCATCATGATGATCCCGGCAATCAGCAGCAGACCACCCTGGACCACGAAGTAGTCGCGGCGCGAGATGCTGTCGACGAGCCATTTGCCGATGCCCGGCCAGGAGAAGATAGTCTCTGTCAGGATCGCGCCGGCAAGAAGCACGCCGACCTGCAGGCCGATGGTGGTCACCACCGGGATAAGGGCATTGCGCAGCGCATGCAGACCGATCACCGCGCGGGGCGGCAGACCTTTCGCACGGGCCGTGCGCACGTAGTCCTCGCCCAGAACTTCCAGCATGGCGGATCGTGTCTGGCGTGCAATCACTGCCATCGGAATGGTCGCCAGAACGATGGACGGCAGGATCAGGTGCCGGACGGCGGAGAGGAAAGCGCCCTTCTCGCCGGACAGCAGACTGTCTATCAGCATGAAGCCGGTGACCTGCGGGAAGAAGAACATCAGCGAGATGCGCCCGGAGACCGGTGTCCAGCCGAGGGTTCCCGAAAACAGGATGATCAGCAGCAGGCCCCACCAGAAGATCGGCATCGAGTAGCCGACCAGCGCCGTGCCCATGATTGCCTGATCGGCAACCGATCCGCGCTTCACGGCCGCGAAGATGCCGGCGGGAATGCCAAGGCAGACGGCAATGATGATGGCGCAGAGCGCGAGTTCGGCAGTCGCCGGAAACAGTGTCAGAAATTCATCCAGCACCGGCTTCTTCGACACGAAGGACGTGCCCAGATCCCCCTGGAAGATACCTGCGATGTAGTCGAGGTACTGTTGCCAGAGCGGTTTGTCGAAGCCAAGCTGGCCAAGGACCTGAGCCCTCCGCTCATCAGATATACCGCGCTCGCCGGCGAGCAGTTCGGCAGGATCGCCGGGCAGCATGCGGATAAACGAGAAGGCGACGAGGGTGACGCCGAAGAATGTCGGTATCAACAGGCCGAGACGACCTAGAAGAAAGCGAAGCATGTCAGGTTCCAGATACGAAGAGCCAGCGGAAACGACCTGATGTCAGGAAAGCATCCGCCGGCCAGAATGTCCGAAGGCGCCAGCATTGCTGCCAGCGCCCTCTTCGAGTTAGGCGGATTTACTCCGCAATGTCCACGCCGTCAAACCAGTGGCCGCCGAGCGGGTCCATGACGTAGCCAGAGACCTTGGAGGACATCGGCATGAAGACCACGGAGTGCGCGATGGTTGCCCACGGAGCCTGCTCCTTGAACACGACCTGTGCCTCTTCGTAGAGCTTTGTGCGCTCTTCCTTGCTGGTCACGGTCTTTGCCTTCTTGATCAGCGCGTCGAACTCTTCGTTGCACCACTGGGCGCGGTTGGAGCCGCCGACACCGTCACAGCCGAGCAGAACGGCCAGGAAGTTGTCCGGGTCGCCGTTGTCACCGGTCCAGCCGAGAAGCACGGCACCGTCACGGTTCTCGTCCTTGGAACGGGACAGGTATTCACCCCATTCGTAGGAAACGATCTCGACGTTCACGCCGACGTTCGCGAAATCGGCCTGCATGACTTCAGCCATACGACGAGCGTTCGGGTTGTACGGACGCTGTACCGGCATTGCCCAGATCTTCATGGAAAGATCAGATACACCAGCTGCTGCCAGCATTTCCTTGGCCAGTTCCGGATTGTAGTCGTCGTCTTCAACGGCGTCGTTGTAGGACCACATGGTCGGCGGGATCGGGTTCTTCGCAGCCTGGCCGGAGCCCTGGAAAACTGCGTCGAGGATCGCCTGCTTGTTGATCGCGTGGTTCAGCGCCTTGCGGACTTCCGGCTTGTCGAACGGTGCCTGCTTGGTGTTGTAAGCGAGGTAACCGACATTCAGGCCCTGCTGTTCCATCAGGGTCAGGTTGCCGTCAGCCTTGATGTCGGCGATGTCGGCCGGTGCCGGGTACGGCATGACGTGACATTCACCGGCCTTCAGCTTCTGAAGACGCACGGCTGCATCCGGAGTGATCGCGAAGATCAGGTTGTCGACCGGCTGCTTGCCACCCCAGTAGTCCGGGTTTGCCGCATAACGGATCACGGCGTCCTTCTGGTAACCCACGAAGGAGAACGGACCGGTGCCGACCGGCTGCTGGTTCAGCTGTTCCTTGGAACCTGCTGCTTCAAGCTGCGCTGCGTATTCGGCGGACACGACGGAAGCGAAGTCCATCGCCAGGTTGGCGATCATCGGTGCTTCCGGACGGTTCAGGACGAACTTGACCGTGTAGTCGTCAACCCTGACGATTTCCTTGATCAGGTCCGGCATGGACATGCCGTCGAAATATTCCCACGCGGTACCGGCGGTGTATTCGTGCCACGGATGATCCTTCTTCAGCTGACGCTCGAAGGTGAAGATCACGTCGTCTGCATTGAATTCACGGGTCGGCGTGAAGAAGCTGGTGGTGTGGAACTTCACACCCTGACGCAGCTTGAAGGTGTATTCCAGACCGTCTTCGGAAACTTCCCAGCTTTCAGCCAGGCCCGGCAGCACTTCGGTCGTGCCGCGCTTGAACTCGACAAGCCGGTTGTAGATCGGCTTGGAGGAAGCGTCGAACGTCGTGCCTGCGGTGTAAAGTGCAGCATCAAAGCCTTCAGGCGAACCTTCAGAGCAATAAACCAGGTTTTTTGCAGAAGCGCCGGTTGCTGCAATCACAGCAAGGCTTACGCCAAGAAGGGATGCCTTCAAGGTTTTTTGGAAATTCATCAAACTGTTCTCCCCTTGATGAAGAGCAAGGGCCTTGCATCGTTGAATCGCGCAAAGGAGTTAAGCCCAAGCCAGCGCAAACTAAGGCGTTTTTTTGGCAGAAAATCAACTGCCAACATATTTCTAATTTGAGGATGTTTTTGAAATTTTTTTGCTAGGTAAGAGTTGCTGCCGTAAATTTTTAATGCGGCAACGTTAACTCACGAGAAACAAATACCGCAACGGCAGCGTTTTTCAAGCTTCATCTAACCGCCTGAAAACAAAAGGCTCCCGCAATAACGGGAGCCTCTGAATTTCTCAACCCTGCGTAGAACGCGTTCGTTTGACAGCGTCCTGCCATCCGGCAAGCAATCTGGCCCGCTCACTTTCCTGTAAACGCGGCTCGAAACGCTTTTCCAGCTTCCATTCTGCCGAAAATGCCTCGGCGCCAGGCCAGACACCTGCCTTCGATCCGGCGAGCCACGCTGCCCCGAGCGCCGTCGTTTCCGGGACAGTCGGCCGGTCGACCGGCGCGCCCAGAATGTCGGCCAGGAACTGCATCGTCCAGTCGGATGCCGTCATGCCGCCATCGACACGGAGCACCGGTTGTTCAGCCTCCGGCCAGTCTGCCCGCATGGCTTCAACCAGGTCGCTGGTCTGGTAACCAACGCTTTGCAGGACCGCCCGGGCAATTTCCTTCGGACCCGTATTTCGCGTCAGACCGAACAGCGCGCCCCGGGCGTCCGCGTCCCAATAGGGAGCGCCAAGACCAACGAAGGCAGGAACTAGGTAGACGTCCTGGTTCGGATCCGCCTGTTCGGCAAGCGACTGCGTGTCGCCGGCACTTTCGATGAGACCCAGACCGTCGCGCAGCCACTGGACGGCAGCACCGGCAACGAAGATCGACCCTTCGAGCGCATATGTGGTTTCGCCGTTCAGCCTGTAGGCGATGGTCGTCAGCATGCGGTTGTTGGACCGGACCGGTTTGGACCCGGTGTTCATCAGTGCAAAGCAACCCGTGCCGTAGGTGGACTTGACCATTCCCGGCTTGAAGCATGCCTGCCCGACCGTCGCGGCCTGCTGGTCGCCGGCAACACCGAGGATCGGTATTGCCCGGCCGAACAATTCCGTATCGGTGACGCCGAAATCATCCGCACTGTCCTTGACCTCGGGCAGCAGGTTCTGCGGGATGTTGAGGAGCTTGCAAAGCTCTTCATCCCACTTGTTTTCGTGAATGTTGTAGATCAGCGTCCGGGAAGCGTTGGTGGCATCGGTTGCGTGCACCTTGCCGCCCGTGAGTTGCCAGATCAGCCATGTGTCGACGGTGCCGAAGGCAAGCTCACCGCGTTCCGCACGCTCGCGCACACCGTCCACATTGTCGAGGATCCAGGCGATCTTGGTTCCGGAAAAATAGGGATCCAGCAACAGGCCTGTCTTGGCGGAAAAAACTCCTTCGCGGCCTTCCGAGCGCAATTTCGCGCAGAAATCGGCCGTACGCCGGTCCTGCCAGACAATGGCGTTGTAGACCGGTTCGCCCGTTGAGCGGTCCCAGACAAGGGTGGTTTCCCGCTGGTTAGTGATCCCGATCGCGGCAACATCCGCGCCACCGGACGGTGCCTTTTCCAGCGCCTCCCGGCACACGCGCAGCGTGCTCGTCCAGATATCGGCCGGCGAATGCTCCACCCAACCCGACTTCGGGAAGTGTTGCGGAAACTCCTGCTGCCCCACACTGATTGGATGGAAATCGTCGCCGAAGACAATTGCCCGGCTCGACGTCGTGCCCTGGTCTATTGCCAAAACACATCCGGCCATGGCGCACCTCCCGTTTTCTTCTTGTCATGAAAACTGCCGGCAAGGCCGGCAGGTCATCTGGTTCCGTTTGATAAAACTATGCCGCAGCGCCGGCCTGCTCCGCAAGATAAGCCGACAGATAGGTGTCCAGCTCGGCGGCTTCCTCCCCGCTGAGTCGCAACCCCAGTTTCGTCCGTCGCCACAGGATGTCCTGCGCACTGCGGGCCCATTCGCGGCGGACCAGCCATTTCACTTCCGCTTCATGAAGATTGTAGCCAAAACAGCGGCCGAGATCTTCGAGCGTCTTTGCTTCCCCGAGTATGAAGCGCGCATCCGTGCCGTAAAGACGGGTCAGACGAGTGGCGAAGACCTTGTCCAGGAACGGATAATCGGCCTCGAGGCGTGACACTTCCGCGTCGAACTCGCTCACCTTGAAATCACCGCCCGGCAGCGGCGCATATGCCGTCCAAACCCCGCGCTTGAAAGGCAGATACGGCTCCAACTTTTCCAGGACATGCTCGGCAAGCTTGCGATAGGTCGTGATCTTGCCGCCAAAGACGGACAGGATCGCCGGCTTTGCATCGCCCGCATCCAGCTCAAGCACATAGTCGCGCGTCGCTGCCTTGGCATCCTTTGCGCCGTCATCGTAGAGCGGGCGGACGCCGGAATAGGTATGGACCACGTCTTCAGGCGTGATCGCATTTGCCAGATACTCGCTCGCCGCCTTGCACAGATACGCGATCTCGTCCTTCGAGATCTCGACCTTGCTCAGGTCATCCTGGAAATCGACATCGGTCGTGCCAATCAGCGTGAAGTCGTTTTCATAAGGAATGGCGAACACGATCCGGCCATCGCCGTTCTGGAAGATGAAGCAACGGTCGTGTTCGAACTGGCGCTTGACGATGATGTGGCTGCCCTTGACCAGCCGGACGCTGGAACTGTTGTTCGCCCCGGTAACGCCGCTCAGCATGTCCGCAACCCACGGCCCGGCGGCATTGACCAGCACATTGGCAGTGACGGTCTTTTCCTCGCCGCTTGCCAGTTCTTTCAGAACGACCTGCCAGACGTCGCCGTCCCGCCGTGCGCTGATGCATTTGGTTCGGGTCTGGATTTCGGCACCGCGATCAGCCGCATCGCGCGCATTCAGAACCACCAGCCGGGCATCGTCCACCCAGCAGTCCGAATATTCGAAACCCTTCTTGAAGAGCTTCTTGAGCCCTTGCGAGAACGGAGCCTGATCCAGACGCACGGTCTTTGTGGCCGGCAGCAGTTCCCGCCCGCCGAGATGGTCATACATGAAGAGACCGAGCCGCAGGAGCCATGCCGGACGCAGGTCCTTGTGGTGCGGCAGGATGAACCGGAGCGGCCAGGCAATGTGCGGCGCTGCGCGCCACAGCACTTCACGCTCTTTCAGCGCTTTGCGCACCAGACCGAACTCGTAATATTCCAGATAGCGCAGCCCGCCGTGGATGAGCTTGGTCGAGGCCGACGATGTGGCGCCGGCAAGGTCACCCATTTCGACCAGAAGAACCGAAGCCCCCCGGCCGACCGCGTCGCGAGCGATGCCCGTTCCGTTGATGCCCCCACCAATGATCAAAAGATCGTAATCCGCAGCCATAACTGTCCCCGGCCTGTGTTTTTGCGTCTCAGGATTGAAAATGAAAATAAAACGAAACTTCTCGAAATTCAATCAACAATTTCGCACACCAAGACGAAACACCCCGGCAAGAAGCTTGCGCCTCCGCCGGGGTTGAATAGACCACTCAGAAACTACAAGGTATTGATCTGTCTAGTTTTCTCCGTCCTCTGCCGGAGCATCGTCCTCCAACTGGGTCGAAGAAACGTCAACCTTCTTGCGCTGTTTCGGTTTGTTCCCGTCTTCCACGAAAGGAGGCGTAGCGGCGTGATAGGTCACTTGCGGGAACGGGATTTCGATATTCCGTTCGTCAAAGACCTGTTTGACGAATTCGTTATACGCACGCCCGACGCCCCACTGATCCCCCGGGACGGTCTTGATGCGACCGCGGATATCAATGGAGCTGGCACCGAAATTGGTAACGCCGTGCATTTCGAAATCACCGATGATCTTGGGTCCGAAATCCGTTTCCTTCAGTCTGCGGAAGGCTTCCAGCATGGCGTCCTTGGCGTGGGTGATATTCGTGTCGTAGGCAACACCGATCAGCGCGACATGATAGGAGAAGCCGCGCATGAAGTTGGACACCATGTCGACCGACGAGAACGGAATGATGTGGGTTGTTCCATCGATATCGCGCATGCGCACCGACCGGACGGTGATCCCCTCGACCGTTCCCGTTATCCCGGCAACGGTGACGACGTCGCCTTCGTTGATGGCATTCTCGACCTGGATGAAGGCACCGGTGATGATGTCCTTGACCAGGGTCTGCGCACCGAAGGAAATCGCCAGACCGACGACACCGGCACCGGCGATCAGCGGACCGATATCGACACCGACTTCCGACAGCGACAAGAGCAGTGCCATCACCACGATGACGACCGTCGATGCATTGCGGAACAACTGGAACAGCGTGCGTTCGCGCGCTGTAACGATGTATCCGGAACGTGACTGCAGCCTGAGGTCCACCCACGACATGACGGCAAGCCAGATCATGAAAGCGACGAGCAGGACCAGGAAGGCAGAACCGTAGCTGCTCAGAAGCTGCACCCCGGCTTCGCTGACCAGCCATTCGGCAACCGTCAACAGACCCCAGATCTCCAGAAGCAGCAACACCGTCACCAGGAAGACGGCGAACCGGATGAACTTCAGAAGGCGCGGCACAAAGGCGTTCAGCCGGCTTTGAAGCGCCGGAAGGGTCCGGTTCAGGTCGTCCGGCAGGCGTATCCCGCCCTTGATGGCCTTGGTGACGACCAGAGAAATGGCCATGCCCGCCATGATGGTGAGGATCGACAGACCCGTTGCCCGCAGAATAATGGTTGTCGCATCAAACGGCCGGGTCACCCAGATGATGAAAACCGCCGCGATATAGCCGTAGGCAGCCAGGTGCCAGAGTTGGCCGACGAGCACGAGCGCGCGCTTGGCAAGAGCGCTCTGCAGATGCTCGGCGTAATCCCGCGCACCCACGTTCACCCGGTGCCTGTTCTGGTGCACCAGCACCAGAAGATAGATCATCCCGAGAAGCACGACGAGGAACCGCAAGGCGTTGCCGAGCACGAAGGAAACCGCAACATTGGCGATCGGCACGGCCAGGAACAGGCCGAAGACCATCCAGTACATGAACAACCGCAAACGGCCGTACCAGTAGAGCGAACTCTCATCGGTGAACGGCAGCAGCCGCAGTTCCGGCCGCCCCGGCGCGAATATGAAGCGCAGCGAGACGTTGGCCATGCCGAGGATGAAAAACGCGTTCAGCGCCAGGCTTTCCTGAAGCGTTACGCCTGCATTTATTCCACCGAAGCTTGCCAGGGCCGCCGCGTTGCCGACGGCCCAACCGACGCCTACAGTCACTGCATCGACGACCGATGTCAGAACAAGAATGAAGCTGCGCGTCAGCCCACCGCCGTAACGCGCATAGAGCGACATGCGTGGATAGAGTGCCTTCGCGATCAACTGGCTGGCAAAAAAGCCGAGATAAGCTGCAAGAAGCACGATGCCGACCTGGATCGCGATATCCTCGACCCGGTCCCATTTCACCGGGATATCGCCGCGCGCAACCAGAACCAGGCCGTTCAACGAGCGCATTGCCTGCTCCAAGAGATAGCCCGCGTCATCGACCAGAACCCGTGTGTATTCACCGATCCGAAGGGCGAAGTTTTCCTGCTGCAGGGGTTGAGAGATACCCTGAACCGGAATTGCAGCTTCATTCCCGGGAACCTGCCTGTCACCATCAGCAGGCTGACCGTCCCCTGTGCTTTTCTGCAAGAGATCGATCAACGCTGCCCGGCTTTCAGGGTCGTTCAGGACCTTTATCAGGGCCTGGCTCGCCTGTTCGACATCGGCCGGCGGCGCTTGCTCTTGCGCCGGGGCCTGCCCCCCGCTTTCCTGAGCCAGAACCGGAGCCAACCCGGCAAGCATCATTGTCATCAGGGCAAAGAGGCAGCAGCGCAAAATCTTCATTTCAAACTCTTGTCAATTCCAGGAAGACCGGCGGGGGTCCGGCCATGGCAGGGACAATATGGAGGAACGCTCGCGGATGAAAAGGGTTCAGACTGCTGTCTTCGGACATTTTTTAGGTACTATTATAAAACGCAAGTTTCCCGTGCAGTAACGACCGCATCAAAACCAGCAGAAACAAGGATTCACTGGAAATCGCAAAAAGATTTCACCTTTACGCAAGGTAATATGCCAGCCTCCATTTATCGGGTAACGTAATAATAACAATATGGGCGCCAATCTGGCCCGACGAGGAGGAAGGATGCCCAGGTCCTTGATCAAGCTTGCACAGGAAGGCACAGACGAGGCGCGACGACGGCTGTTCGCGCAGGTGAGCGAACTTGTGATCGCGAACCTCGATGAGCGGACCGACCGGGAACTGGCAATCTTCTCCGAAGTAATCATCAAACTGTACAGTGTCGGCTCGCCCAGGGATCGTGCCAGGCTGGCCCACAAGCTCGCTTCGCAAGTCAACACCCCGCCGGAGCTTGCCCGCAAGATCGCCGAAGACGACGTCAATGTGGCCATGCCCCTGCTTGCGCAAAGCCCCGCGCTAACCCAGGAAGACCTGATCGACTTTGTCGAACGGTTGAGCAACAGTCACCTACAGGTGATTGCCCGCCGCACC
Source organism: Labrenzia sp. THAF191a (assembly GCF_009363335.1). GTDB lineage: Bacteria > Pseudomonadota > Alphaproteobacteria > Rhizobiales > Stappiaceae > Roseibium > Roseibium algicola. Next base: position 2,390,344 of record NZ_CP045333.1, on the reverse strand, counting down.
GACCTCTCGCCCGAAGTCTCAGATGCCATTGCCGAAAAAGGCGACCGCCCGGTGCACCGCATTCTGGCCGGCAACCGCGAGATCAAACTGTCCCGCGAAACCATGCTGAGTTTCGTCAAATACGCCACGGAAGACGTGGTCCTGCGCGAGGACCTGTGCCTGCGCTCCGATCTTTCCCCTGCAGTGTGCCGGGCCTTGCTGCCGCTTGTGGACGATGAAACCAAGAAGCGACTGCGCAGTATCATCGAAGGTTCCCTGTCGCAGGATCAACTGGACCAGATCGCAAGACTGAAGGTGCTGCGCCGGGAGTTCGGCGATGCCCTCAACAATCCGGACATGACCCTTCTATGGCGGGAAGCGGAGCGTGCGGAAATCACCGTCAACGAGCTTATGATTCTGTTGCTGCAGGATGGCCGCTTCAATCATGCGATCGAGCTGCTCAGCGCGCGCGGCCGCACGGCCCAGACGGCACTCAAGGATGCGGTCTTCAACGGCAAGAAGGATCTGGTTCTCAGAACCGCGGAGAAAGCCGGCCTCGACACGCCAACCTTCGCCCTTTTCGCCAAGGTTCGCTGCGACCACTTGAAGATCCCGGCAACGCAGGGCTCCGAATGGACGGCCACCTACAAGAAGTTTCTCGACAGCACGGCACAGACCAAACAATCCCGATGCGGTGATTTCCAGGCGAACCGGCGGGAAAAGAAACCAAGACCCACGGGTGATCGTCCCGGACGTGTCGCGGCAATGTAGCGACAACGCGCAGCGTTGCTTCGCGCCAACCGACTTTTCGAAGCGCAACCTTGTCAGCGCTTTTTCCAGTCCGCGTTTTCCGAGAATTCAGCTTTTGGAACAAAGCGTCGCGGCGATTGCCGTCGACAGGGTCGCGGCCGCGTAGAACCAGAGGCCCGGCAAAATGGCGGCTGCCGCCAGTCCGCTTGTCTTGGCGGCAAAAAGCACCAGCGCCACCAGCATGACATCCAGCATCGACCACTTGCTGACCATCGACAGGAGCGCAAGCGAACGCGTCTTGGCGCCACTGAGCACGGCCACATGGATCAGAAGGATCTTCAGCGCAGGGAACCCGATCGAAAACAGCGCCACGATCGCGGCAAGAACCGCATCGCCCTCGTGATAGAGGCTGGTCACCATTTCGATCAGCGTCGGTCGGTCTTCCAGAAAATAGAGGCGCTCGAACCGCATGAGCGGCTGCGTCAGTCCAAGAGCGAACGAGAAAGTGGAAACGGGAAGCAGCAAAGCCAGAAAAAATCGCATTGAAACTGCCGTACCCTGGCTATCGCGTAAACTTGTAGCGGCACCTGCGCCCGGCAACACCGGGAGGAGCACCAATTCCTATATCACCCGGATCGGAAAGCACAAAACCTGACCGCCGCGAGCAACGATCAGGAATATAAGAACGTATATCAAGCCCTGCCAGCCCCCATTCGGAGACCGGCTGCTTCCAGGGGAGTTCAGTAAGCCGTTATCGGCCTCGAGCCCGCGCAGCAACTTCGTCGAGCTGATCCTGCTCCGCCAGTTCCTGGGCTGTGCGCTCGCGCTGCTGGTCGCGCTCTTCCAGCTGCTCGAACTTCTTCAGCTCCTCGATCGCCTCGCTGAGCTCGTCCTGGGCACGTTGCAGCTGGTCGTCCAGTTCATGCGCGGAATTGCGCAGGTTGTCGCGACGGTCCGCTGCGGCCTTGGCAAACGTCGGATAGGCAAAATGCGTGACATCCGTAATACCGACCCGCTCCTGCTCCGACCGGATCTGGTCATCGAGTTCATCGGCCATACGGTTGAACTCGGCGATCATGCTCTCGATCTGAGCAAGCTGTCGTCGTTTCTCGTCAACCTGAAACCGCTTCAAACGGATCAAACTGTCTCGGGTTTTCATTACTCAATACTCCCCTAACACGGGCAGTCTACCCCTGAGTCATTTCCAAAAGGTTGGCAAGTTGCTCATACCCGTCAGAAAGTGATGTCGCTTCGTCTTTTCCCTGATTCAGGAATTCGTCGATCATGTCGAACCTGTAGATGGCTTCGTCCACCGTCGGGTCGGACCCCTTCCGGTATGCGCCCAGCCGGATCAATTCTTCCATGTCCGTATAGGTCGACAGAAGCTGTCGGGCCCTGCGCAGAACCGGGAGCTGTTCCGGCGGCACGCAGCGCGGCATGGTTCGTGACACGGATTTCAGCACATTGATTGCCGGATAACGGCCACGCTCGGCAATGCCGCGTTCCATCACCACGTGGCCATCGAGAATACCGCGCACCGCGTCGGCCACAGGCTCGTTGTGATTGTCACCTTCCACAAGAACAGTGAAAAGGCCGGTGATCGATCCGCTGTTCTCCTTGCCGGGGCCGGCCCGCTCCAGAAGTCGCGGTAATTCGGTGAAGACAGTCGGCGTATAGCCCTTGGAGGTCGGCGGCTCGCCGATCGACAAGCCGATTTCGCGCTGTGCCATGGCGAATCGCGTTACCGAGTCCATCATGCACAGCACGTTCTTGCCTTCATCGCGGAAATGTTCGGCAACAGTCATGGTCAGATAGGCGGCCTGCCGCCGCATCAGAACGCTTTCATCTGAGGTCGCGACCACGACCACGGAGCGCTCCAGTCCCGAATCGCCCAGATCGTCCTCGATGAACTCCTGAACCTCTCGACCGCGTTCGCCGATAAGGCCGATGACCGCGACATCACACTTTGTATTGCGCGCCAGCATGGACATCAGCACGGACTTGCCGACGCCGGAGCCGGCAAAAATGCCCATTCGCTGCCCCTCGCAACAGGTTACGAATGTATTAAGTGCGCGAACGCCGAGATCCAGGGGCGGTCCAACTCGTTTACGTTCGGAGGCCGGCGGAGGCGAACTTCGCAATTTGCGAGGCACTCCGCCATGAACAAGATTTCCTTTACCATCAATCGGTTCACCAAGTGCGTTAATCACTCGGCCAAGCCAGGCGTTTGCCGGATGAACCACGCTGTCACGCGATTGAATCACGGCTTTGCAACCCATTCGCACGCCTTCGAGCCCGGAAAAAGGCATGCAAAGTGCGTGTCCTTCACGAAATCCCACAACCTCTGCGGGCACTTTCGGGTTATCCTCACCGTTGTCGATCAACAATCTCGAGCCGACACTCATTTCGTGAATAGGGCCCGCAATCTCGACGAGAAGTCCCTGAACCGCAGTCACCCGGCCATAAATTTCGGTCGGCATGAGCGAATCAATCTCGGCGAAAAGCGCCTTCACGTAAGATTCCTTCCCTCGTTAACGGTTTTGGTAACCGATCGTTTACGACTCTGGTTAATCTTAACCTTTGGAAGGCTGACAAGCGAGAGCCATTTCGAAGTCAAAACGGCTTTGTTGAAAGGAATCTGAACGGAATCGGTTAGCGCCGGTTCTTAAAGTTCAACATTAAGATTTGTGAATCCGAATTTTTTCTGGGGATTCAATAAGTTGAGTGTTGTTCACAGTTTCCTCTCTCCAGAGCTTGCCGTTACGAATCATATTTTGTTAACCATTAACCGATAGCTTTGAGTCGGGGTTAACATCAGTCCTTCGTAGCAGGCACCGACAGAGCCGTTGCGACTTGCCCAGGAAAGGCAGAACAAGGGGATTGGCATGCGTGTATTGTTGATTGAGGATGACAGCGCCACGGCGCAGAGCATCGAGCTGATGCTGAAGTCCGAGAACTTCAACGTCTACACGACAGATCTTGGCGAGGAAGGCATCGACCTCGGCAAACTGTACGATTACGACATCATTATGTTGGATTTGAACCTGCCGGACATGTCCGGTTACGAGGTTCTCCGGACACTACGCGTTTCCAAGGTCAAGACACCGATCCTGATCCTTTCCGGTAACGCGGGTATCGAAGACAAGGTTCGCGGCCTCGGCTTCGGCGCCGACGATTACATGACCAAGCCGTTCCACAAGGACGAGCTGGTCGCGCGTATCCACGCAATCGTCCGCCGCTCCAAGGGGCACGCACAATCGGTCATCGTCACTGGCGACCTGAAGGTCAACCTGGACACCAAAACCGTCGAAGTCGGCGGCCAGCGCGTCCATCTGACCGGCAAGGAATACCAGATGCTGGAGCTTCTCTCCCTGCGCAAGGGAACGACGCTCACCAAGGAGATGTTCTTGAACCATCTCTATGGCGGCATGGACGAGCCGGAACTGAAGATCATCGACGTGTTTATCTGTAAGCTTCGCAAGAAGCTGGCAGCTGCAACCTCCGGCAAGAACTACATCGAAACGGTGTGGGGCCGAGGTTACGTTCTGCGCGAGCCGGACGTCGAAGCAGCCGCCTGATCCAGCATCAGACGTTGACGTTTTAAAAGCCCCGGCACTGCCGGGGCTTTTTGTTGCTGATGGTTGGATGTGCCAAAGCTGATCTAGCCAACCGCACGCTCGGCAAAGGTCAGCACAGCCCCCTCTGCCGCCTGCCCGTAATTGACTGACGCCAGCATCTCGCCGGAACTGTCATGCAGGGTAATCAACCCCTTCCGGTTCGACATCTGCATGTGATGGACCGTCGCCCGCGTCACCGACACCTTCAAAACGGCTCCTGCAATCAGAACCACCGCCTCCACCGGCTGCGGCCGGCCCATCTTGTCCCGCAGTTCGTAGCCCGTGAGGTCGATGTCCGCTGCACCGGCATTCCAGATCTCCACCCATTCCGTGCCCTGGTCATCCCCCGGCGGGTTCGGCAGGGCCGAAAGAATGCGAAGCGGACCGTCATTCTGCATTTCAACGGTTCTTGGACGCACGACCACATTCCCAGAATCGTCTGTGCGGGTGCTGCCGTCGCCAAGGAACACAGGGTAGAATGAGCGGATGTGCTGTCCCAGCGAGCCATCAGCCGTGGTCTCGTGATACATCACCAGATCGAACTTGCCCTCACCGAGCTGAACGCGCTTCTTCTGGTTGGTGAGCAAGCCGTGCAGGCCTTCGTAATAGGCAAGCGTGCCGAGCGCGAATTCGCACGCAGGACTGCTGCCGACAAAAAATCCACCCTTGCTCTTGAAGAGCTCAGCGACAAGGTTGCCGGTCATGTCCTGGTGGTTCCAGACCATCTGAAGCGTCACGACATGGGGATTTTCCGGTCCAGGACCTCCGAGATCGTATTTGTAGCCAAGGTAGTCGACCCGGTTGTTGAGCTCATCGAGCGCGAATTTCACCCAGGAGTGATAACCGGAGATTTCGCCCTTCTCCGAGGCGGAATTCGCCCCTTTCTTGTATTTGCCCTCGCCGACAAAAACATGCTCGAAGCCGGTGCAGAAGTGGGTCGACTTGCCCCGGAAGAAGTTGGTGTAGACCTCGAACCACATTCGGAACAGATCCTGCCGGAAGGTTTCAGTGGTCATGTCCCTGACAAGCTCTGCAGAAATATGCTCGAAGGCGATCTGCATCGGCCGACTTGCAATCACCAGATCGAGAAACCCTTCGATCTCGTCTCGCTCGGCAGGCGAAATGGTTTCCGGATCGCGAAAGTGGACCGCGTAGTTGTCCAGAAGCCGGATGAAAGTCTGGTACAGATCGCTCGCCGCCATCTTGTCGAAATCGACCCGGGCAAAGAGCGGGTTCGCCGCCAGGTCGATCTGGCGAGACCCTTTGGCCTTCACCTGCTCGTCCAGCAGAATGTCGGCTGTCATGTCCGTCCAGTCGCCATCCACGTTGCGCGTGCTGACGCTGAATCGGTCGGCATCTTCGTTCCAAATGGCCTGGTAGATATGGTCTGACATGCGCACCTCAACCTGAAGTAACAAGAAGTAGGCTTTCACACGTTTATGACATTTTCACTACCAGACGAAAACTCGTAACTGTCCGGCGAATACAAAAAAGCCGGCGTTGCCGCCGGCCTTTCCGCACTTGCGATGGCAGGATCAGAGCTGCAGCTGATAAGACGCAGGGACATAACGGAAGCCGCTGTCGTTGGTCTCCACGTAGCCGACCGCCGGGAACGGCATGTGATAGCCCACGAACGGGATCTTGTCGGCGGCCAGCATGCCGAAGACGGTCTTGCGCGTGGCCGCGGCACCTTCCTTGTCCATGTCGAAGCGCACTTCCCATTCGGGATGCGCCAGGGACCAGACGTAGTGGTTGGCGGTATCCGCCGTTATGGCAAGCTGTTTGCCGTCGCTTTCAAGCATGTAGATCATGTGACCGGGGGTATGACCTGCAGCAGCCATCGCGGTGACACCTGTCACTACGCTGCCGCCGTCATCGAGGAAAGTCATTTTCTCCGCCAACGGTTTGACGTGGCTCGCCATCAGCTTGGTCACCCCATTGGCTTCGGCATCCATTGCCGCCCAGAAGTCATATTCCCTCTGCCCGGTCACATAGCGGGCATTGGCAAAGGTCGGCGCGCCGCCTTCCATCAGACCGCTGACGTGGTCGGGATGCATGTGCGTCAGCACCACCACGTCAACCTGCTCCGGCGTGTATCCGGCATTTTCCAGCGCGGCGCGCATCTTGCCGCGGCCTGGCCGGGCACCTTCGCCATTGCCGGTGTCGAACAGGATCAGTTCGCTGCCCGTGTTCACGAGCGTTGGCGTAAAACTGATCTGGAAACTGTCGTTGGGCAGGAAGTTATCGGCATTGGTCGCAGAAAATGTATCCGCGTCCACATTCATGGCGAAGGTCTTCTGCGGTTCGGTCAGGGAGACTGCACCGTCGTGCAGAGTGGTCACCTCGAACCCGCCTACGGAATAGCGGGCAACCGGCGCCGGCACAGAGGCCTGCTTTTCTGCAGCCGCATGGACAACGTTGGTTCCGGCAAGACTTGCCCCGGCAAGCGCACCACCTGCTCCCAGAAGCGCCGCGCGACGTGTGAGTTCAACTTTTATCTCGGTCATATTCCCACTCCCTGCAATTCCGATTCATGAAAACAGTCCCGCAGTCGAACACCCCGAGTGCCCGGCAGGACGCAAAGCTTACGATCGAGAAAATGGAATGGATGGAGATGCAGACAAGTGCTGTTCGCCGCCAGCCGGATAAACTTCACGAGAGCGACCGAACGAAATGAATTTCAAAAACTTGCTCACTCGCAACAGACAGCTGCCCTGACAGGTTTCCTTCACGGTGCAGCGAATGAAAAAGGCGGCCAGAGGCCGCCTTTGAACTTGAACCGAAATGTCCAAACCGTGCTGAAGAAGGGACGCAGGTTTAACGCTGCAGACCCAGACCTGCTCCAGCGCCCACGGCCAGGCGCGGCGTTGCTGCCGTGCCGGTCGCGGCCTGTGCAGCCTGTTTCTTCTGGAAGAGGCCTCGCTTGCCGGGTACCGGCTTGAAGGCATCCGTCAGACCGACCACGGTTTCCGCGGCACCGAGAACGAGATAACCGTCATCCGGCAGGGATTTCGCCAACCGGCCGAGGATTTCCGTCTTGGTTGCCTGATCGAAGTAGATCAGCACGTTGCGGCAGAAAATGATGTCGAACTCGCCCAGATGGGTGAAGCTTTCCAGCAGGTTCAGCTTCTTCCATTCGATCATGGCACGCATGCCGGCATTGATCTGCCACATGTCACCCTTCTGCTCGAAGTATTTCAGCAGCATCTGGATCGGCAGACCGCGCTGAACCTCGAACTGGCTGTAGAGGCCCGTCTTGGCCTTTTCCAGCACTTCGTTGGAGAGGTCCGTACCCAGGATCCGGGTTCGCCAGCCAGCCATCTTGGCCGCGTCTTCCTTCAGGCAGATGCCCAGGGAATAAGGCTCCTGCCCGGTCGAGGCAGCCGCACACCAGATCTTGATCTGCTTGCGTGTCGCGCGGCTTTCCAGCAGCGCCGGCAGCATCGTGTCCTTGAAGTGCTCGAACGGTGTCTTGTCGCGAAAGAAGAACGACTCGTTGGTCGTCATCGCCTCGACGACGTCCGTTTCCAGCGCTCTGTTGGTACCGCGCTGAAGCTGCTGGATCACCGCACTGAGTGTTTCCAGCTTGGAGCTGCGTGCGATCGGCAGAAGACGGCTTTCGACCAGGTATTGCTTGTCGTTGGACAGAACCAGGCCGGAGCGGGTCTTCAGGAAGTTTTTCAGAAACTCGAACTCGCTCGGGGTCATCTCGTGTTCCCCTTCAGAACGCGCGAGATCTTCGGGCCGATCTCCTTCAAGGGTAGAATTTCGCTGCAGACGCCCGTTTGTGCAGCTGCGCCCGGCATGCCCCAGACCACGCTTGTGGCTTCGTCCTGCGTAATCACGCTGCCGCCGCCTGCTGCAATGGTCTTGACGCCTTCTGCGCCGTCATGACCCATACCGGTCAGGATGACACCCAGGCTTGCCGAACCGAATACTTTCGCAACGCTGTCGAACAGGGGATCGACGGCAGGCTTGCAGAAATTCACGGGAGGACCGTCGGTCAGCCGGATCTTGGCAACGCCGCCGTCCTTTTCCACGATCATGTGCTTGCCACCAGGCGCGACATAGATATTGCCGGGTTTCAGCACTTCGCCATCTTCACCTTCCTTGGACGGGCGCAGGGCAGCCTTGCCCATGTGCTCGGCCAGAATGGCAGTGAAGGTTGGCGGCATATGCTGGGTGATGACCACCGGCACATCGTTCATGGCCGTACCGACTTCGCGCATGACTTCCTGCAATGCCTGCGGACCGCCCGTCGAGGAACCGATCGCAAGGATGCGCGGACGCGCGGAAGAGTACGGACGTGTCTGGTACTTCACTGCACCGGCAGCAGCTCCCGCCGGTTGAGCAGCTCCGCGAAAGGTCGCCCGCGTATCCGTTGCCGGACGCGCGGAAATCGGTCTGACCGGCTGCGCGGTGCGGCCGGCGCTGGTTTCTGCACGCATGGTGCGCGCAGGACCGCGCATGCGCAATGCACGTGCCCCCAGAGCCTTGACCTTCTCGATCAGCTCGCGGCGAAAATCGATGGACGTCGTGACCTCGGAAGTCGATTCCGGCTTCGGCACATAGTCGGCCGCGCCGAGCGACAGGGCCTTCAAGCTGATTTCCGCGTTGCGGCGGGTCAGCGTCGAAGCCATGATCACGACGAGATCGCGCTTCTTCGCCAGCATGAGCGGCAAGGCCGTCATGCCGTCCATTTCCGGCATCTCGATGTCGAGAACGACGACGTCCGGATTGCTTTTTTCGATATCTTCTACAGCAAGCTTGCCGTTGCGATGCGAGCTGACGACTTTCAGACTTTTGTCTTCACCGAGCCAGCGTGTCAGGAGTCCGCGGATGACGACAGCGTCATCTACGACCATGACTTTGATGGGGTCGCTGCCCGGACTCGTGCCCGCAGTTATGCTTCTTTGCGCAAACGCCATTTAGACTGCCCAACTCGAAACTAGATAAGACCGACTTCCTGAAACTTGGCTTCCACGATTTCGCGGTCGAACGGTTTCATGATGTACTCGTTTGCACCGGCGCGGATGGCGCGGGCGATGTGAGCAACATCGTTTTCGGTCGTGCAGAATACGACGATCGGGTTTTCTCCGCCTTCTTCCGCACGCAGGCTGGTCAGGAACTCAAGTCCGTCCATGACGGGCATGTTCCAGTCCAGCAGGATCGCGTCCGGCATGGTCTTGCGGCATTCGTCAAGCGCCTTCTGGCCGTCTTCCGCTTCCGTAATCTCGAAATTCATATCCTCGAGAATGCGGCGAGCCACCTTCCGGATGACGCTTGAGTCATCTACTACGAGGCACTGTTTCATCAGGCGTAACTCCACTCAATGGCCATTGCGGCCCAGTTATGCTGCAGCCATGGGTTCGGTGAACATCGCACCAAGCAGACGGTCGACATCCAGAATGACCATCAGGCGGCCGTCCAGGCGATGGACGCCTCCGGAGATCTCGGCCCAACGGCGATCCAGGTTAGACGGGTTGGGCTCTGCAGAGGCGGACGGCAGCGTCAGCACCTCACCAACCGTGTCGATGACGAGGCCGTAGCTTTCCTGCTTGTACTCGATGCCCACAGCCATCATCTGCCCTTCCTTCAGCGGAGGCAAGTGAAGGCGGCGGCGCATGTTGATTGCGGTGACGATGCGTCCACGCAGGTTCAGGACGCCCTGAACCTCGGGTGCGGACATCGGCACGCGAGTTACGCTTTCCGGCACGAACACGTCGTGAACCTGGGAAATGGGCAGGCCGAACAGCTGGCCGCCGATGACCACGGTCACATACTGGATCATGTCACTTGCGGCTTTTTGCTCCGCGGTCAGTTTGTGTTCCAGCACACTCATGCTGCAGCTCCCATTTCACCGGAGAAGACGTCTTTCAGGGCGGCGATCAGACCTGGACGGTCGAATTTGGCGACATAGTCGTCAAAGCCCGCCTGGCGGCCGCGTTCGATCGAGGCCGGCGTCACCATGGACGACAGGGCCAGGATCGGGATGTTGCGGAACCGGGGATCGCGGCGCAGCGATTCACAGAACTCGAAGCCGTTGATTTCCGGCATTTCGATATCACTGACGATCGCATGGAACTTGTCGCCGTTTTCCAGAAGTTCGAACGCCTGATGCGGACCGGTACAGGTGGTCACATCGTAGCCGGCCGCCTTCAGAACCGGTGTCAGCATGTTGCGGAAGAAGGACGAGTCATCCACGAAGAGAACCTTCTTCGTCAGCGCCTCGATGTCCATTTCCTTGCGCATGAACCAGTCTTCAAAGGCCTGCGGCAGGTAGTAGCCGAGGTCGATGATCTCGGTCGCACGTTCCTTCACCACGGCAGAGCCGAGAATGCCCGGACGTTCCGAACCGACTTCGATGTTCATGCGGTCCTCGACGATGTCGACGATCTCGTCGACCACGAGGCCCATGGAGCGACCCGCATCGGAGAACACCAGCATCGGCTGCGTGCCTTCCGACTTGTGGCTGTCGCCTTCGTTCAGATAGACGAGCGGCATGAGCGCACCGCGGTACTGGACCAGATCGCGGCCGTTTGACCGTTCGATCTTGGAGACCTCGAATTCCTCCAGGCGCGTGACCAGCGACAGCGGCACGGCTTTCGGTTCCGGCGCACCGGCACGGAACAGCAGAAGCGAGATCGAGCTCTGGCCGGAAACCGCACGGCTCTGCAGGTCTTCCCGTTCGTCTTCCTGGTTCTCGGTGACCGCGCTGGATGCATGGCTTGCCATGGCACCGGCGATGCCGTTCGGGTCGATGATCATGATCACGGAACCGTCGCCCAGGATGGTGTTGCCGGAGAACATGCCGAGGTTGCGCAGCATCGTCGACATCGGCTTGACCACGATTTCCTCCGTATGGAAGACACCGTCGACAACCACGCCGAATGTCTGGCTACCGACCTGCATGACAACGATGAAGCCGTTGTCCGCATCAATCGCCTCGTCCGCGTTTTCGCCCTCATAGATACCGAGGAGCTGGGACAGGTGCACCAGCGGCAGCAGCTTGTTGCGCAAGCGCAGGACCGGGGTGTCCTTGATCCGCTCTATACGGTGTTCCGAATTGGTCTGCACGCGGACCAGTTCGACAACGGAAAGCTGCGGGATGGCGAACCGGTCGCCGCCGGCTTCGACGATCAGCGTCGAAACAATGGCAAGCGTCAGCGGGATCTTGATGATGAAGCTCGAACCCTTGCCCTGGGTAGAGCGCAGGTCGACTGTACCGCCGATCAGTTCGATGTTGTTGCGAACGACATCCATGCCGACGCCGCGGCCGGACACGCTCGTGACCTTTGCGGCCGTGGAGAACCCGGCTGCGAAGATGAACTTGTGGATCTGGGCGTCCGTCATCTTGTCGACTTCGGCTTCCGACGCCAGGCCGCGTTCCACGACCTTCGCCTTCACCTTGTCGACGTCGATGCCCTTACCGTCATCGCGAACTTCGATGATGATGTGGCCGCCTTCATGATAGGCCGCCAGGGTAATGGTACCCTTTTCAGGCTTGCCTGCGGAGCGGCGCTCTTCCGGGCGCTCAAGACCATGGTCGGCCGAGTTGCGGACCATGTGCGTGAGCGGGTCCTTGATCATCTCGAGAACCTGGCGGTCCAGTTCGGTATCCGCACCGATCATTTCCAGTTCGATCGGCTTTTCAAGTTCCTGGCTGAGATCGCGAACGATGCGCGGCAGTTTCTGCCAGGCATTGCCGATCGGCTGCATGCGCGTCGCCATGACGCCTTCCTGCAGTTCGGCAGTTACATTCGACAGGCGCTGCAGCGGCACCTTGAATTCGCTGTCTTCATGGCGGCGCACGATTTCCAGAAGCTGGTTCCGGGTCAGCACCAGTTCGGACACCATGGTCATCAGGTGCTCGAGCGTGTCGACCGCAACGCGGATGCTCTGGTTGGAAACACCGCCACCGGAGGATTTCTTCTCGCCGCCTTCGCCGCCAGCCTTTTTCGCCGGAGCTTTCGCAGCCGCCTTGGCTTCGGCCTTGATCGCAACGGGAGCAGGCTCTGGCTCATCGGCTTCGTCGACGATCTCTTCGAGTTCCGGAACTTCCGGCTCGGCGACTTCGACTTCAACTTCGGTTTCGCGGAACGCGCGCTCCAGTTCGTCCAGCGACACTTCGCCGGGACGGAGCGGACGCTCAAGAGCTTGCTCGGCAGCAGCTTCTTCGGCAGGCGCTTCCGGCTCTGCCGCTACGGCTTCAGCCACAGGATCTTCCTTGACGGCTGCGCCACCCTTCATGGCAGCGTCAGCTTTCGCGGACATCTCTTCCAGCTGGCCGATCAGCTCACTGTCGTCGCCTTGCGGCTCTTCGCCTTCGGCAGCTTCCAGTTCACCCAGAATGTCCTTGATCTGGTCGATCGAGGTCAGAATGAGGGAAACGGCCTCTTGCGTGACTGGAGCGCCATCGCGGAACTTGCCCATGAGGGTTTCAGCCGCATGCGCGATACCTTCAAGACGGGGAAGACCCAGGAAGCCACAGGTGCCCTTGATCGTGTGCACCAGGCGGAAAATATTATCTAGGATAGTCGCGTTGTTCGGTTCCTGCTCGAATTTTACGAGCTCAACGTCAACAACATCGAGACTTTCGTTGGTCTCGGTAATGAATTCCCTGAGGAGGTCGTCCATGGCCTGCTCTCACCCGACTTGTTACTGGTTCCGCATCCCAAAAGGGACGTCTGGACCGAGAAGTCCATGAGAGCTAGGTTGACGGCAAACAGTTAAGATACGCTGAAGCGGATGGAGACTTTTGAAGGCCTTGGTTATTCTGCCAAGAGGGCCGTTATTTTTACCAACTCTTCTTGTTTATCTATGGTTAATACCATGCCGCATTCACGGGCGAGCAGCAACGTGTAGATCGGCTGAACCGAGTGCGCATCGACCCGTTCAGGCTCTTCTCCGCTCAGAGTTTCCTTCATTCCGAGCGGAATGCGCGGATTGAGACCGCTGGCCTGAAGCGTGAAGGACGGAGATTGTGGGTCGCCTTCCATTTCAACCTTGATTTCTCCACCGCGCGGAACGCACTGGTTGGCGATAAGGATCAAGTTGAGAAGTAGTTTTACGTAGTTCTTCGGCATCAGGTGCCGGGTCAATTGCCAATTTAGATCGGATTTTTCGTTTTCCATGAACCCGGTGGCAACGACCTGAGCATCGCCCAGGTCGATCTCCGCACCTGCCGAGCCTGCAGCGCCAAATGCAAGACGGGCAAACTGCAGTTTTGCAGATGCCTGCCGCGCGCTCTTGCGGATGAGGTCCATGGCGAATTCGCGCATGTCCTCCGACCCCTCCTCGTCCAGCACTTCCAACCCGTTGGTTATCGCGCCGACGGGAGAAATGATGTCGTGGCAGACGCGGCTGGCCACCAGGGCGGCAAGATCAAGAGAGGAAAGCTCTTTTAGTGCAGACATGGCGTTTTGAGGCTCTTCTTGAGGAGGCGGCGGAAACTGATTCGACATAGTGGTTGCAAGAGTTACACATCCGCACAGCGGCTGCCAAGGCAGCGGCGGGCAGCAAACTGTGTCATCCAGATGAAAGTTTGCCCCGAAATCCGCCTTTTCCGGCGTCCGGGAGCAGTTTAACCGGGTAACCGCCTACCGCATCGGCACGCAGCCAACCCGTTCGGCATTGTCGTGAGCCGCCGTCATCAGCTGGCTGCCGTTGACGACGAACAGGAACCGGTTGACCACCGAATGGAAAAAGACCAGCCGTCTGTCGACAATGGCATAGATGAACGGACTGCCCGCCGTGCCAAAGCCTTCGGACAACGCATACCCGCCGCAGCCGGCAAACAGCGGTGCATAGGCTTCGGGATCCCGCTTGAAGGCGGCAAGATTGCCTTCATTGACGAAGATCCATTCCGTGCCACCCCATTTGTGCACATGGTTCCGCTTTCCCTTGCGCGGGTAACCATCGACGAAATAGCTCACCGGATCATGTCCGCCGAGCGCGTATCCCGTAATCGGATCGGGAACGAAAACCTGGGGACGCGCGAAGACTTTCCCCGCAAAAAGACAGGAGAGCAGGATCAATACAGCACAAAGACATAACCTTGTCTTTTTTTGAGGCCAGCTTTCCATTGATTCGGCTTATGTAAGGTGCACCATCTCATGCGAATCAGCATGATATTGCATCAGTTTAACATTGCGGTCTGACCGAGCGGCAACAATCGGCGCGGCCAACAGATTTTGGGAGAATATCGAATGGCACAAAGTTCCCGGCGAGTTGTATCCCTGATATCGGCTGCGTTCCTGGCCTTGTGTGCATTTGCGTTTTCCAGCCCGGCGTTTTCCCAGAATTCCGGCAACGAGCCCATTCCGTCTGGACAGACCTACGACCAGGACGAAATCCTGCAGGCAGGCCATCAGTTCTTCGGCTCTGTTTCGGGTGGGCTTGCATCAGTCGTCGAGAAGGCCTTCTCCAGCTACGGCGAACCGAACGGTTACGTGCTCGGTGAAGAAGGCTCCGGCGCGCTCATCGCCGGTGCCCGCTATGGCGAAGGCAACCTCTACACACGCAACGCCGGCACTCACAAGCTGTTCTGGCAAGGCCCGTCCGTTGGCTGGGACTTTGGCGCGGATGGTGCCCGGGTGATGATGCTGGTCTATAACCTGCCCACCGTGAACTCCCTCTACACCCGCTTTGCCGGTGTCAACGGATCGGCTTACCTGGTCGGCGGGGTCGGCATGACCGTGCTCTTGAACAACGAGATCGTGCTCGTGCCTGTGCGCGCCGGTGTCGGCGCCCGTCTCGGGCTGAACATGGGATACCTGAAGTTCACCGACAAGCCGACCTGGAACCCGTTCTGACCGGACCGGGAAGGCGGCTGTTGCAACCTGGCGACGAAGACGGGTTGCATTCGTTCCACGCAGGACACTTGGCGGCAGGCCTACTGTCGTCTAATGATGGAGTTGTGGGCGTTTTTTAGAACGTAACCGGGAGCCGGACTTGATTGAAGCAGCGATGTATGTGGCGCTGGGGTTTTGCACCGCCGGCCTGATCGGACTGGCAATCCTGCCCGCATTTTATCGCCGGGCCGCCCGCCTGACCGAAGAAGCCCTGCGCGCCGTCAATCCGACCAGTTACGCCGAAGTCCGCGCTGCACAGGACCAGGAACGTGCGCGCCATGCGGTAGAATTGCGCCGTGTCGAGAAGCGTCTCGACAACGAGCGTGAGAAGGCTGCGAAGTTTCAGCTCGAAACCACGCGGATGCGGGCGGAAGTTGAAGCGCTGACGAAATCTCACAAGGAAACGATTTCCGGCCTGGAAGCCAAGGTCGCCGCCCAGGCGAGTGATCAGCACGCAGTCGACATGCTGTCGTCCGAAGTGACCTCCCTGAAAAAGAAGCTGTCGGAAGCCGAACGGGCTCTTGCGGAAAGCTGGACAAAAGGCCCCGAAGACACGCCTGCCGAGGCGAAGCCGGAAGAACCGGCAGAAGACGACAGCGGCTGGTTGCCGGCGTCCGGCACCATGGCACTTGCCACAATCACCGGACTTGAAGCGGAAGTTGCCACTTTGAAAGCCAAGCTGGCCCGGTATGAGCCGACAGTTGCAGGCCAGATGGATGCTGCGCGCAGCGAAACCGCCAAGACAAGGCTCGCCGAACTGGAAGCCCAATTGGTAGACACGGAATCCAACTATGTATCCGCACAGGCTGAAGTCACCCGTCTGTCGCTGATGCTGGACGCAGCCAGGCTCCCGGAAAACGAGCGCCAGAAACATCTTGATGCCGAGCTGGAAAAGCTTTCCGGCGAAGCCGCCCGCTACCAGGCCGACGCTGCTGAAAAAGACCGTGCGCTTCAGCGGATCACCGCCCAGATGGCAAAGCTGCAGAAGGACCTGTCCTCGGTTCCAGCTCTCGTGGATCTGCGCCGCGATTTCCGCGCCCTTGCCGAAAAACTGACCGGACAGGCGCCTGCAGCCGTCAATTCTTCTACCGCAGGCGCTCCCGCAAAGCCGGCACCGCCTTTCGTCCCGGTTTCTCTTCAGACCAAGGACAGCCCTCCGGAAGACCGCAACCGGCCTGAGGCATCCTCCAAGGAAAACCTGCAGGCAGACGCGGACCAGGGCACGGCACAAGCACAATCAAGATCCGGCGATATCGCCAACGCGGCTGAAGCGCTGGTAAGCAGGATCGTTGCCTCCAGCCGGAACAAGGCCAAGCCGGAGGCGGAGGCAGAAACAAAGCCGGCAAGCACCGGCGCCGCGCAAGACAGCGACCGGAAAACGAAAGCCACGAAACAAAAAAAGAAAGATGTGGCTTGATCTGAGCAGGTCGCTCCGGTCATCTAGTCCGATGGACATTCGTCCGAAAATTGAACGAACCTGACGCACTGTTGCTCCTCGCCCGCATTTCCGTTTGCAGATGCAGGAACGCAGCCAGCCCGTCATGCACAGGATGAGTCTGCCGTACATGTTGATCGAACGCCACAACGCCATTCTCGAACTCGCACGGCAGATGGGCCGCGTCAGCGTCGACGATCTCGCCCGGCGATTTGATGTCAGCCCGCAGACGATCCGCAAGGACCTCAACGAGCTTTGCGACCGGCGCCTGCTGGCGCGGACCCATGGCGGGGCCCTGCTGTCGTCCGGCATCGAAAATGTCGGCTACGAGGCCCGCAGGATCATCTCCAGCAGGGAAAAGGCGGACATCGGCGAGAAGGTTGCCTCGCTCATTCCCGACAACGCGTCCATCTTCATCAACATCGGCACCACCACGGAAGCCGTCGCACAGGCGCTGCTCCAGCATCGCGGCCTGATGGTGATCACCAACAACATCAACGTCGCCAGCCTGATGCGCGGCTATTCCCAGATCGAGGTGGTGATTGCCGGTGGCGTGTTGCGCCATTCCGACGGCGGCATTGTCGGCGAGGCCGCGGTGGACTTCATGCGCCAGTTCAAGGTGGATTTCGCGGTCATCGGCGCTTCAGCGATCGATCCGGATGGCTCCCTGCTCGATTACGACTACCGGGAAGTGAAAGTCACCAAGACCATCATGGACAACGCCAGGCACGTCATTCTGGCCGCCGACAGCACCAAGTTCGAGCGCACTGCACCGGTCCGTGTCGGACACCTGCGACAGGTCACAACTTTCGTGACGGATTATTGCCCCTCGCCAGACTTCGCGCAGATTGCGCAAGACGCGGAAGTCGAGCTGATCGAAACCGGCCAGCAGGAAGACAGCACTGCCGGCTGATCGAACACACCACGACGTGCAACCGGTGCACAAACGGGTGGAGAACCCTGTGCGCAGGATGTGGATATGCTGTTTGTGCCTTGGGGAAAAATGGCACGCCCAACGGGACTCGAACCCGTGTTTCCGCCGTGAAAGGGCGGCGTCCTAGACCGCTAGACGATGGGCGCGCGGGGCTTGAGAAGCTCAGTGCCTCAAGCCGAGGACCGTGCGTATACGGCTGCATGACAAAAGACGCAAGCCCTAATTTTCATTTTTCTGTCACATGCCTGTTCATAACCGCGCGCCGTACGCGCGACGCTACGTCAGCGCGCCACAAAATCCGTGCGGCCCAGTTGCTTGCCCGTGACGGGATCGAAGCGCAGCAGAGCCGTCTTGCTGCCTTCACGCACCAGAACCAGCAAGAGACCGTTCGAAAGGTTCGCTTGCAAAATTTCCGCGTCGGCGCCAACTGCCACTGTTGCGGCATATTGATCGGCGGAAACATCGGACTTATTGGAGTTGATCTTGTAGAGAATTGCTGCAAAGACAGCGATAAAGCCGGCGATCATGACGAGGGACGAGCCGAGCAACAAACGCTTCAGTTTGGCCTGGATGCGTTCGGCCGCAGGATCAAGCGGCTTTTCACCCGGCCCCTCATCCCGATAATCAGGTTGTGACATGACAGACAATTCCCTCGAGTATCCGGCCGGTCTGGACCAGGATTTCAGTTTAACAGTTGATGCAGCCGATGCCGGGAAACGGCTGGATGCGGTGCTGGCGGCTCATCTGGAAGCCCTTAGCCGCAACAGGATCCAGTCCCTGATCAAGTCCGGGGACGTCACCGTCGGCGGCGCGAAAATAGTGGAGCCGAAATACCGGGTCAATGAAGGCGATGCCCTGATCCTCACTTTGCCGCAGGCAGAAGACCCGGAGCCCAAGGGCGAGGACATCCCCGTCTCGGTCGTCTTTGAGGACGAACACCTTATCGTGGTCGACAAACCGGCCGGGCTTGTCGTCCATCCTGGCGCCGGCAACTGGACCGGCACCCTCGTCAATGCACTCATCCATCATTGCGGTGACAGCCTTTCCGGCATCGGCGGCGTGAAGCGCCCCGGCATCGTTCACCGGATCGACAAGGATACCTCCGGACTGCTTGTCGTTGCCAAGACCGACCAGGCCCACAAGGGCCTTGCAGCCCAGTTTGCCGACCACGGCCGCACCGGACCGCTGGAACGCGCCTACTCGGCTCTGGTCTGGGGAGCACCCTCCGGCCTGAAAGGCACGATCAACGCCAATCTGGCCCGCTCACAGGCAAACCGTCAGAAGATTGCCGTCGTCAAGACTTCCGGCCGTCACGCCATTACCCACTGGCAGGTGAAGGAGCGCTTCGGCAATGCCGAACAGCCTGCGCTCGCCTCGCTGCTGGAATGCCGTCTTGAAACCGGACGCACCCACCAGATCCGCGTGCACATGGCCCACATTGGTCATCCGCTGATCGGAGACGATGATTACGGGTCGGGTTTCAAGACCAAGGCAAACCGTCTGGATGAGCCGCTCAAAAGCCTCGTGAACGGTTTTCACAGGCAAGCCCTGCATGCCGGCCTGCTGGCTTTCGAACACCCGGCAAATGGTAAAACCTTGCGCTTTGAGAGCCCTTACCCGGATGATTTCGCAAATCTTTTGTCCGGATTACAAAAATTTTAGGATGCGTTTTCGTTTTCTGACCATGCAATCGGCCAATTTGGACCTATATTAGAAGCTCTTGTGTGCCTGTACGGACACTATTGTGCGTCCGCCTTCCCTCAAAAATGGCTTGCTTGCGTATCACTGCGGGGCAGCGGGAGGAAGGGGTCGCAAACTTGACGAAAGGGGGTGCATGATATGGCCCAGAACGTTCCGACGCTTACAGCAGGGGAAGGCGGTCTCAGCCGGTATCTGGACGAGATCCGCAAGTTTCCGATGCTTCAGCCGCAGGAAGAGTACATGCTCGCCAAGCGCTACAAAGAGCATGAAGACCCTGAAGCTGCAGAACGCCTAGTCAATTCCCATCTACGCCTCGTCGCCAAGATTGCCATGGGTTACCGCGGGTACGGCCTGCCGATCGGAGAAGTCGTTTCCGAAGGCAACGTCGGCCTGATGCAAGCGGTCAAGCGCTTTGAACCGGACAAGGGGTTCCGGCTCGCGACCTATGCCATGTGGTGGATCAAGGCGGCTATCCAGGAATACATCCTGCGCTCATGGTCCCTCGTGAAAATGGGGACCACGGCCAACCAGAAACGCCTGTTCTTCAACCTGCGTCGCCTCAAGGGCAAGATCCAGGCGCTGGACGAAGGCGATCTGAAGCCGCATCAGGTCTCTGAGATTGCCACCAAACTCGGGGTGTCCGAGGAGGAAGTGGTGTCCATGAACCGCCGTCTGGGCGGCGATGCCAGCCTGAATGCGCCCGTGCGCGCGGAAGCTGATGCCGGTGAATGGCAGGACTGGCTTGTCGATGAAAGCGACAGTCAGGAAACCCTGCTTGCCAATCAGGAAGAGCTGGACATGCGTCGCAAGATGCTGAACGACGCGATGGACGTGCTCAACGAGCGCGAACGGCGCATCTTTGAAGCACGCCGCCTGGCCGAAGACCCGATGACGCTGGAAGACCTTTCGGGCGAATTCGGTGTCAGCCGCGAGCGCGTCCGCCAGATCGAGGTTCGCGCCTTCGAAAAGGTTCAGAAAGCCGTGCGCAACAGCGCCCGCACCATGGACCAGCCCACGGCCTGAGATAGCCGAACCTGGAAAAAACAAAAAAGCGCTGGAGCCCAGGCTCCAGCGCTTTTCTTTTGTTTGAAAGTCCTTCCCGGTGTCATCCCGGACGCAGCGCAGCGAAGATCCGGGATCGGAGAGCCCGGAAGCCATCGTCTGAAAACCACAGACACTCACAGAGGCTTCCGCCTTCCCGGCCCCGGCTCGCGCAACGCTTGGCCGGGGTGACGACGGAGAGAGGGAGCTTCTTTGCCGGTGGTCAGAAGCGCTGGAGACTGGCTCCAGCGCCGTCTTGTCCTTGGCAACGTTCCTTCAACCTCTCAGCGGATTTCGGCCGTGTAGCTCTCCACCGGCACGACCTTGCTGATCAGACCGGCTTCGGCCATGAACTCTGCAAAGCGCTGGTAGCGGCCTTCATCAAGTGCAGCCGGACGCTTGGCGAACCGCGGCAACGTATCGAACCATGCACGCCTGTTCAGCTCGTCATTGAGGTTCGGATACGCTTCTATGAAGGCATTCCAGGCTTCTTCCGGGTGATTGCTCAGATAGATGGTGGCCGCTTCCACGGCTGCCAGGAACTTGGCGAAGCGTGGATCGTCCGTCTTGTCCTTGTTGACGACATAGATCAGCTCATCAAAGATCGGCACACCGTTTTCTTCGGGGAAGAAGGCCTTGCCGGGTTTGCCTTCGATTTCGAGCTGGGTGAGCTCGAAATTGCGATATGCGCCGATCACCGCATCAACCTGACCGGCAAGCAGAGAGCCTGACAACGCGAAATTGACATTCACCAGTTCGACATCATCCATGGTCAGACCGGCCGAACGCAGCATCTGGCCCAGCATCGCGTCCTCGAAGCCGGACACGGAAAAGCCGACACTCTTGCCCTTGAGGTCTTTCAGTTCCTGTATCGGGCCGTCCTTGAGCACGATGAGCGAATTGAGGGGCGTTTCCACCAGCGTACCGATCCATTTCAGCGGCAGCTCTTCCTCGATTTGCGCATGAAGCGTCGGCTGATAGGACACCGCGATATCGCCCTGCCCGGCAGCAACCAGTTTCGGCGGCATTGCCGGGTCCGCCGGTTCGATGATCTCAACCTCGAGGCCTTCTGCCTCGAAGAAACCCTTGGTCTGCGCAGTTACCAGCGGCGCGTGATCCGGATTGATGAACCAGTCGAGCAGCAAGGTCAGTTTCTCATTGGCCTGTACCGGCCCCGATGCCAGCAGCCCGGCGGCCAATGCGAGTGACAGGATTTGTTTTTTCATGAGGTCCTCCGTAGAGCGGCAGCTAGCTGAGCGGCTGCCATGGAACAAGAAGTCGGGTGAGATGGTTCACGGCAAAGCGCATGATCAGCACCATCGCCGCGAGCAGGATCAGGGCGGCGAACATCATGTCCGCCTGCATCCGGTTGCTGCTTTGAAGCATGATGAAGGCAAGGCCTCCTTTCGCCCCGGCCCATTCGCCGATGATCGCTCCCATGGGAGCGAACACCGCGGCCACCCGCAGGCCGGAGGCAAACGCCGGCAAGCCTGACGGCAGGCGAAAGAACCAGAGTTCCTTCAGGCGAGACAGACGATAAAGCCGGGCGAGATCGCACAAACCCGGGTCAAGCCGCTGCAGGCCATCGAAAAACGTCGATGTGACCGTGAAGAAGATGACCAGGATGATAACGACGATCTTGGATGCCAGCCCGAAACCGAGCCAGAGCACCAGGATCGGCGCGATTGCGAAAACAGGCAGGGCCTGCGTCACCAGAATGGGTGGCATGGCAAATCTTGCAGCAATCGGAAACAGCCACAAAAGAACGGAAAGCAATGCCCCGGCGGCTGCCCCCAGCACAAACCCGAGCACCGTCTCATAGGCCGTAATGCCGGCATGATGCAGAAGGAAGCCTGCGTGTTTGACAAAGGCTGTAAAGACGCGGTCCGGACCCGGCAGGATATAATGCTGGGTGTCGAACACATGGACGATAGCCGCCCAGATTGCGACAGTCAGCAGCAGGCCGAGTATGGTCCTGGCAACAGCTTTCACAAACGCCATCATCCCGCAGCTCCCGTCGCCATTGGCCGACAGGAACGTATGAAAGCCGATACCGGCATTCGGATGTGCGGCGACCGCAGTGGTCGCGGACAAGTACGCATAGGATCTCCCGTCTTCGGACAAGCCGAAAATGACAATGGAGATCCGGGAATAGGCTAAGGATTCCGTCCCTTCGCCGGCATGACCCGGATCAGGTTCTAAGGGTTCGGCATTACGCCATCTCAGCTCCGGTAACCGGAACACCCCTCGGACCAAGGCGGACCATGCCTTGTGTGACGGAAAAAGGCAAGCCGCCGTGAGGCGGCTTTTTCAGATTTTGAAAGGAGGCAGGCTGGCGCTTAGCCGGCTTGCCAGGACGTGATCGCCTTTTCAACGGCATCTGCACCGGCGGTTCCCTTTTCCAGGGTCAGGATGCCGCGCTTGCCGTTTTCATAAAGCATCGGAATGTCGATCCAGCCGCGTTCGCGCAGCAGGGCGAGATTGCGTTGCTGCTCGTTCGGCAGGCTGGAAAGGGCAATCCAGAAAAAGCCCGGAGACACTTTCACGGAAGCGCCGATCAGCGCATCACCGCGGGCTTCTTCCGTAGGCTTCATGACCAGGCCGGGCACGTTGACGACATCACCCGGAGCGAAGTTTTCCGGGAACTCGTACTTGATCTCGACCAGATGGCTGGCGGGCAAGGAGGTATCGTCATTCGGCTTGATGCGAATGTCGACCTTCACATCCCGCTCGGGGATTTCAATGGAGGCGCTCAGAACCGCGAGAGCCTTGCCGTCCAGATTCGTTTCTTCATCGACACCCCAAACGACAGCGCCTTGCGCAGCCGTTCCGGCACCGCCGGACTCTTCCCCTTCTTCGTAAAGGATAGAGCGCTGCACCGAGGAATCCGCAGCCGTGGCGGACGGAGCCGGTGAAGTTTCGTCTGGCGAAATGGCCGAGAGATTGTCTTCCGGTACCGCAATCGGGCTTTCGGTGGTTGCAGAAGACTGATCGTTTTCTCCGCTCGTCACGATGGACGGCTGAGAAGGTTCGGGCGCAGCGGAAGCTGGTGTATCGACCTGCGGTGTATCGGCCGGCGCAGGCGAATCAGACTGTCCGGTAATTGTCGTCGTGGTTACCGTACGTGCATCCGGGGCAACCACATCCGTCTCGCCTTCGTTCAACAGGCGGTCGGTGTTTTTCGAAGGCTCTTCACCTTCCCCGGCAGGGGCAGCGGTCGAAGGCTCCGGCGTGGTGTCCGGCTGCGTATCGACAGGCGTTTGCGAAGAAGACGCGATCGGCACGTTGCCGCTATCGGCTGTCTCATCGCCCGCAGGCATCAGGAAATAGGCTCCGGCGCCCAGGAGCACCAGCAGCAGGACACCTGCAGCAATCGCGATCGGAACGGTGCGGCTACCGGATGAATCACCACGCAGCGCATCCGAAGCACTCGGCTTGGCGCGCTTTGAGCGGCTTTTCTTGGAGGTCGACTTGTCCTTCGGCTTGGTTGTCTCGTCGCCAGGATAAGCCTGGTCGGCGGGATCGGCCGCACCGGCGTTATCTGCAGGCTCGAACAGGCCATCATCTGCCTGTTCCGGCTGCACCGGTCCGCCGAAAGAGGGCTCCTGGCGCACAGGCGCAGCGCCCGGGTCGGCAGCTTCCTTGGCGTGGTGAACAGCCTGGCTGGCCGCGGTGCCAAGCGCTTCGGCCTGTGTCAGGGTTTCCTTCAAGGGCGACGGAGCCGGGGTACCCACCACCGGCGCTGCAGTTGTTTCAGGTTCCTGCGGTGCAGGCGCAGGCGCTTCGGGCGCAGCCTCTGCCACCGGTTCGGCCGGAGGCGGCGTCACGGGCGGTGCGGAAACCTGCGGCGCCGGGGTCGGCGTCTCGACCTTCGGAACGGTGGGGCTGAGACCGAGGCTTTCGCGGGCGGCTTCGGCTTCCACCTTGCGGATGGCTTCTTCCAGACGCAGCTGCTCGGCCGTGATCTCGGACGGCGCCAGCGGCGGCTCATAGGCTTTCAGCTGATTGACAATGGCATTGCGCGCACGGCTGTAAACGCTTCTGCGTGCAGCACCATTGTTTTCAGGTAAAGACGCGATCGTTTTCTTCAGAATTGAATAGTAATCAGCCATCTTCCTGCCTACCGGCCGACTGCAAGGATCTGTTCTGCGGGCCCGAGATTTCGTTTCATTCTCAGGCTTATAGCAAGTTTTTCGAAAACCGGTGCTATTTCTTCAATAACTTCGCCGCGACAGAGAACCTCGCAGTACCCTTTTCCTAACACAGATTGTTTGTTCGGCACACTCATGGAACGCCGAAAACGAAAGGTGGTTGCGTGCGGTGATTCGCAGCACGCAACCGCAGTCCTTAATAATGTGCTTCTAACGTCACAGATCTCAATCCTGGAAGGGATTCTGCACAAGAATTGTGTCGTCTCGTTCCGGACTTGTCGACAGAAGAGCGACCGGAGCACCGATCAGTTCTTCGACATGACGCACATATTTGATCGCCTGCGCCGGCAGATCGGCCCAGGTGCGAGCACCTTCGGTCGATTCTTTCCAGCCCGGCAGGCTTTCGTAAATCGGCTTCACGCGCTCCTGGGCACCCTGCGAAGCCGGCAGATAATCGATGCGCTCACCGTCCAGTTCGTAGCCGATGCAGATCTTGATTTCATCAAGACCGTCCAGAACGTCCAGCTTGGTCAGCGCGATGCCGGTGATGCCCGAGGTGCAGACGGTCTGGCGCACCAGCACAGCGTCGAACCAGCCGCAGCGGCGGCGGCGGCCGGTAACCGTACCGAACTCATGGCCGCGCGTACCGAGGAACTCGCCGATCTCGTCCTTCAGTTCGGTCGGGAACGGGCCCTCACCGACGCGTGTCGTGTAGGCCTTGGTAATACCGAGCACATAGTTGATCGAATTCGGGCCAAGGCCACTGCCTGCCGCAGCCTGGCCGGCGACCGTGTTGGACGACGTCACGAAGGGATAGGTGCCGTGGTCGATGTCGAGCAACGCGCCCTGTGCACCTTCGAAAAGGATACGCTTGCCCTGACGGCGCAGATCGTCCAGCAGGTACCAGACCTTGTCCATGTAGGGCAGGACCTTGTCCGCAACGCTGGCAAGTTCGTCGTAGATCGCCTGTGCGGAAACCTCATCCTGGCCAAGCCCCCGGCGCAGAGCATTGTGGTGCGTCAGCAAGCGGTCGATCTTGGCTGGCAGAGTGGCAAGGTTCTTCAGGTCCATCAAACGGATAGCGCGGCGGCCAACCTTGTCTTCATACGCCGGTCCGATACCGCGCTTGGTGGTGCCGATGCGCGTTCCGGTGTTGGAATTCTCGCGCAACGCATCAAGCTCGCGGTGCAGAGACAGGATCAGCGTTGCGTTCTCGGCAACACGCAGGCTTTCCGGCGTCACCACGACGCCCTGCTTGCTGAGGCGTTCGACTTCCTCTGCCAGCGCATGCGGATCCAGCACGACGCCGTTGCCGATGACGGACAGCTTGCCTTCGCGTGCAACCCCGGACGGCAGGAGAGACAGCTTGTAGCTGACACCGTCGATGACAAGGGTATGACCGGCATTGTGCCCGCCCTGGAACCTTACGATGACATCGGCTTGTTCCGACAACCAGTCGACAATCTTGCCTTTGCCTTCGTCACCCCATTGCGAACCGACAACAACCACATTCGCCATCTAGACTTTGCTCTCCTGAAGCAGCTTCCGCACCATCCGAAACTTGTCCGGGGCGCCAACACGACAAGCCCCGGCAACCGGACCGGGGCAAACGGCGCGGACTATAGACAGGTTTCCCTGCTCATGCGAGTCTCCGCAGGGAGATTGAGAGGCAAAAGCAGGTTTTTTTGCCAGCTCTCCTGATCGGCCCGGTCACCCCTGTGACAATTGACCAGTCATGCCGTGCACCTGAACGGACTTTTTCCGGATTAGACTGCATTTGCGGCAATGTCGCGACGGCAGATTATTTAGCCGGCGGCTCACCAGCATCCGGCTTGTCGTTGCGCGCAAGCCTGAAGATCATCGGCGACGTGCGCAGCAGCCAGACAAAGCGATGCCGCTTGCTTGCGGGAACAGCGTCCCGGCTGACGATCCGCGCGAAGATGAACACCACGAGCGACAGGTGCAGTGTGGCGGTATAGAGGAAGAAGGCCGAGGGGCCGAATTGCTCCATCACCAGCGAGGCAATGAACGGTCCCGCCATGGCGCCCACGCCATAGGCAAGTGTGAGCCCCGCCACCACATCGATGAATTGCCCCGGCTCGGCATTGTCGTTGGCATGGGCCGCACAAAGCGAATAGAGCGGCAGAGCAAATCCGCCGAACAGGAAGACGCCTGCAAAAAGCTCCAGCCGGGTCGAAGACCCCGATATGAAGAGACAGGCCAGCCCGGCACCGACGGTAAAGACACCGAGCACGACACGCCGGTCGAGCCGGTCGGACAGCCAGCCTGCGGGATACTGGAAGATTGCCCCGGCAAAGACCCAGATCGCGATGAACGCGGCAACCGTTTCAAGCCCCAGCCCAATTCCTTCCGCATAAACCGGACCAACCATGCGGAATGCTCCGTTGGTGAGGCCGATGGTGAAGACGGCGACAAGGGCGACCGGAGACACGCGCCACAACATGAGCGGATCGAAGAACCGCGCGGGCGGCGCTGCGGGATTGCGCTCACTCGTCAGGGAGATCGGCACCAGCGCGAAACAGAACAGGATGGCCAGAACGATCAGAATATCCGGACCAAGCGGACCGAACGCGGGCAGCATGAACTGGCTGCCCATGACGGCGATCATGTCGACTATCCGGTAGACGGAAAGAATCCGCCCGCGGGACGAATTGGTGGCGATGGAATTGAGCCAGCTTTCCAGAACCATCGTCGTGCCGCAAAAAGCCGCCCCGCTCACCAGACGCACGACCATCCAGAGCCAGCCGGCAGGTGTGAAGGCAATCGCCAGGATGGCGATGGCGCTGATTGCAGCCAGCGTGGAAAAGACGCGAATGTGCCCTGCCCGCGCGATCAGAAACGGTGTCAGCAGCACACCGACGATCATGCCGCCGAAATAGCACGACCCCAGCAACCCGATGAGCGCATCGGACATGCCTTCCGATTTGGCACGCACCGAAATCATCGTCACGGAAAGTCCGTTCGCACCCAGGAGGCAAGCGGCAGCAACCAGCAACGGTGTCAAACGTCCGGCAAGCGATCTGGAGTCCGCTGCGGGGGCAACCTGGGTCATGAATGAAGAACTCTTCCGAGCAGCCGAAGAAAACGCGGCCTCGATACTGTTGCCGGAGTGAACCGACTGCGCAAGCCCAGGACCGACGCTTGCACAGACAAAACGGACAGGCGGCCGCAATTCGTCGTCGATTGCAAGAAGGTAGCCCGGACAATGCCCACCTTCACTTCACCGGTCATTGCGGCCCAACGAACAAGGGCCGTGGCAAAGCATCACGCTCCATCCCCACAAGCGACCAGTCCTCTACTCGCGTTTCGGGTGTTCTTCATTCCGGTGGGGTGCTACCTGAGAAACATCACTCAATCAGAGATCGTGCAATGCCACTTCGTAACTGGATCATGCTGACCGTCCTTGGCGCCATCTGGGGCGGTTCCTTTTTGTTCGCAAAGGTGGCCGTTGCCGAAATCCCGCCGTTTGTTCTCGTATTCCTGCGTGTTTCCATTGCCTGCACGGTCCTGCTGATGATCCTTTGGCATCGTGGCATGTTGAACCGGCTGGAGAAAAAATATGTCGTGCCGTTTCTGGTCATGGGACTGCTGAACAACGCCATTCCCTTCTCTCTCCTGTTTCTCGGACAGACAGAAATCGGTGCGGGCCTCGCATCCATCCTGAATGCGACGACGCCTGTCTTCACGGTGATCGTGGCTGGTCTGCTGACGAAACAGGAAACGCTTCAGGGCAACAGGATTGCCGGTGTGGCGCTGGGTGTTGCAGGGGTCGCCATCATGTTGTGGAGCAGCCTGTCAGGCCTTGCGAGCGACCCGTTGTGGGCACAGCTTTGCTGCCTGGGTGCCGCGATCTCCTATGCCTGCGCGGCAACCTTCGCCCGCCGCTTCAAGACGCTGCCGCCGCAAGTGACGGCAACGGGTCAGTTGCTCGGTTCGACCACCCTCATGCTGCCGGTCGCTCTTCTGACTGCCGGTAGCTGGACCATGGCCGATCCCAGCCTGACGGCCTGGCTCAATGTGCTGGCGCTCGGCGTATTGGCAACCGCCCTAGCCTACCTGATCTATTTCCAGATTCTGGCCGAAGCCGGTGCGACCAACGCTTCGCTGGTCACGCTCCTTGTCCCGGCAAGCGCTCTCTTCTTCGGCTGGCTGATCCTGGGAGAAAATCTGGGTGTGCTTCAGCTTGGCGGATTTGCCGTACTGCTGGCAGGCCTCGTCGTCCTTGACGGACGCATCCTCAAAAAGCGCCGTGCACCGGCGGTCTGATCAGTTCGGGAAAAAAGGAGCCTTCTGCAAAAGGCAGAAGGCTCAAGCGCCAGGAACTTGGGCTGCACCTGACGTACATCCGGAAGGCGCGATTAGGGGCACGCACCCTTTTTGACCGGATAGCGGATCAGCGGGCGTTCCGTTGAACGCCAGCCATTCTAGAAATGCAGGGCCTTGACCTGCTTGACGTGGGAAACGGCCTCCAGCCGCGCCAGAACCTCCGCAGACACGTCGCCATCCACCTCCACAAGGCAGATCGCATCGTCACCGGGGGCCAGACGGCCGAGATGGAAGGTCGCGATGTTGACGCCGCTGTTGCCGAGTTCCATCCCGAGGTGTCCGATGAAGCCCGGCTTGTCCTCGTTGGTGATGTAAAGCATCTGCGGGCCGAGCTCGGCCTCCATGTTGATGCCCTTCACCTGGATGATCCGCGGTTTTCCGTCGGCAAAGACCGTGCCTGCGACCGAACGTTCCTGACGCTGGGTGATCACCGTAAGGCGCATGTAGGTCTCGTAGGCGCCGTCCTTCTCGCGGCGGATTTCCTCGATCTTCATGCCCCGTTCCTTGGCAAGGATGGGCGCGGAAACCATGTTGACCGTCTGCAGGAGCGGCGTCAGCAGACCCGTCAACGCAGCTGCAGTCAGCGCCTGCACGTTCATCTCGGCAACGGCACCGGCATATTCCAGGCGAACCCCTTCGATGCCCGTCTCCGTCAGCTGCCCCGCGAAGGAGCCCAACTGTTCGGCCAACCGCACGAATGGCACCAGCTTGGGCGCTTCCTCGGCAGTAATGGACGGCATGTTGAGCGCGTTGCGGACTGCGCCCTGTAGCAGGTAGTCGCACATCTGCTCCGCCACCTGCAGCGCAACGTTTTCCTGGGCTTCCGTGGTGGAAGCACCCAGGTGCGGCGTCGAGACGAAGTTCGGCGCGCCGAACAGCAGGTTATCCTTGGCTGGTTCCTCGACAAAGACGTCGAACGCCGCCCCGCCGAGTTTGCCCGCGTCCAGGGCCGCCCGCACTGCCGCCTCATCCGCAAGCCCGCCTCGGGCACAGTTGATCAGATACGCGCCCTTGCGCATCTTCTCGATGGCCTTGGCATCGATGATGTTGCGCGTCTTGTCGGTAAGTGGTGTGTGCAGGGTGATGAAGTCGGACCGGCTCAACAGGCCGTCAAGCTCGACTTTCTCGACACCTAGCGCAACGGCCCTTTCCGGCGTCAGGAAGGGATCGAAGGCGATCACTTTCATCTTCAGGCCGATAGCGCGGTCCGCCACGATCGAGCCGATGTTGCCACAACCGATCAGCCCGAGGGTCTTGCCGGTAAGTTCACGGCCCATGAAGCGGGATTTTTCCCACTTGCCTGCCTGGGTCGAGGCATCCGCCGCCGGGATCTGGCGCGCAACGGCCATCATCATCGAGATGGCATGTTCGGCAGTGGTGATCGCGTTGCCGAAGGGCGTGTTCATGACGATGATACCGCGCGCGGTCGCCTTGGGAATGTCGACATTGTCGACGCCGATCCCGGCACGGCCAATCACCTTCAGATTTTCAGCAGCTGCAATGATTTTTTCCGTAACCTTGGTGGCCGAACGGATTGCCAGACCATCGTATTTGCCGATGATCTCCAGCAGTTTTTCCTTGTCCTTGCCGACGTCCGGCAGGAAGTCCACGTCGATGCCGCGATCCTTGAAGATCTGCACGGCAGCGTCCGACAGCTTGTCGGAAATCAGTACCTTGGGAGCCATTGGAGCCTCTCCTTGAATACGAGAAACGATCCGGGCAGCGCACCGCCCGGGACTGTTGTCGTTGAAGGATGAACAGGCTCAGGCGGCCTGGGGCAGCTTCGCTTTTTCCGACTGGAACGCCCAGTCAAGCCAATGGGTCAAGGCCTGAAGATCGCTCGTCTCGACGGTCGCGCCGGCCCAGATCCGAAGACCGGACGGTGCATCGCGGTAAGCGCCGATGTCATAGGCGATGCCTTCAGCGTCGAGCGTACCGGCAAGAGCCTTGGCAAAGGCGGCCTGCTGGTCTGCAGTGAGCGAAAGAATGCCCGGATCCGTGACCTTGAGGCAGACGGACGTGTTCGACCGCGTTGCCGGATCAACGGCAAGGAAATCGACCCAGGAGGTCTTTTCGGCCCAGTCGGCAAGCACCTTGAGGTTCGCATCAGCGCGGGCACGCAGGCCAGACAGCCCACCCAGACCGTCGGCCCACTTGAGGGCGTCGATATAGTCCTCGACACAGAGCATGGACGGCGTGTTGATGGTCTCGCCCTTGAAGATGCCCTCGATCAGTTTGCCACCCTTGGTCATGCGGAAGATCTTCGGCATCGGCCAGGCCGGCGTATAGCTTTCGAGACGCTCGACCGCGCGCGGGCTGAGGATAAGCATGCCATGTGCAGCTTCCCCGCCCAGCACTTTCTGCCAGGAGAAGGTCACGACGTCGAGCTTGTCGAACGCAAGGTCCTGCGCAAAGGCGGCGGAAGTCGCATCGCAGATGGTCAGGCCTTCGCGATCGGCCGGGATCCAGTCACCGTTGGGAACACGGACGCCGGAAGTGGTCCCATTCCAGGTAAAAACAACGTCCTTGGAGAAATCGACCGAGGCAAGATCCGGCAGTTCGCCGTAAGGCGCTTCCAGGACCCGGGCATCATCGAGCTTGAGCTGTTTGATGACGTCGGTAACCCAGCCGGAGCCAAAGCTTTCCCAGGCGAGCATTTCGACGCCACGTGCACCGAGCAGCGACCAGAGCGCCATCTCGACAGCGCCGGTGTCGGACGCCGGGACGATACCGATCCGATATCCGTCCGGCACGTTCAGCACCTTGCGGGTCAACTCGATGGCTTCGGCAAGTTTGGCCTTGCCGGGCTTGGCGCGGTGAGACCGCCCGAGCGGCGCATCGCCCAAAGCCTCAAGCGACCAGCCGGGACGCTTGGCACAGGGACCAGAAGAAAAATTGGGATTGGCCGGACGCACGTCCGGCTTGGCGGTGAGGTCTGTCATATCTGTCTACCCTCGCAGATAGTTGCCTCTCGTTGGGGAGAGGTGGCCCACCTATGGGGATAGGACCTTCCTGACCTTTGGTCAATTCAAATCACGGGTGATCGGATAAATTCGGTCACGCCTCTCGCCTTCCGGAAGCGTTCTCTGAGACAAGCCACCCGCACCTGAAATCAGGATTGGCGTCGCCTGGCAAAAGAGAACTCAAGGGAAAGTGTGTGCACAAACAGGAAAAGGCCGGTCGATTGACCGGCCTTTCAAATTCGATGATCGAAAGATCAGAAGTTGCTGGTGATCGGCCCCTGCGGCTCGTAGTAGACCGGGCCGGCCGGGGCTGCGAACGTGTTGAAGGTGTAGCGCGCACCGAGGCGGAACTCGTGAGCAGTGAGATCCTCCCATTTTTCTCTCGTTCCGCCGGTGCCAGCATCCTCAAGCCTAACACTCTTTGCTTCCCCGAGGTTCTTATACCGGTACCCCGCATCCAGGCTCCAATTAGGAGTGAAAGCGTACTCAGCACCGGCCATCAAAGCCCAAGCAAAATTCCACTGGCCGTTGTCACCGTCATAAGTCGGGTTTGAACCGTCAGGATTATACGACTTCTTGTTGCTGGTATTAACATATGCTGCACCGATACCAGCACCCACGTAAGGCGTAATCCTGTTCCAGGTACCAACGTCAACGTAAGCATTGAGCATTACTGTCCAGACGTCGATGTCTGCTTGCTCTTTTGAATACTGGCCGGAAGTGGCACAACCAACGCACTCTGCGTACCCCGTCGCAGTTGCCCGTGTCTCATAATCCAGCGTCAAGTCTGTTCGAAAGTAGTCGTTAAACTGGTAACCAACACCAACACCAAACATCCAGGCGTTGTCCATACTGGTTCGTTCATATCGCAGATCCCCAATAGCAGGATCGTTAAAGCTACCGTCCGGGTCACTGTATAATTTGTAGCCAATATCGCCACGCAGGTACCAACCGCCAGCAGCCGGGACTTGCGGGATGTGCTCGATGACCGGGGTTGGCAAATCCGCGGCATATGCAGCAGTGGAAAGCGCAACAGCAAAGCCGGTCAAAGACAAACGCTTAAAGAAATTGTCCATGTCCTCGTCCTTTTCCAGTGAGCGTCCGCGTTAACCAATGCCGGACACATCAAACTTGAAAGCATACTGACGGGAATTCATTAATTGTGACTTAACTCTGTTCTTTAACCGCGTTTTTTTACCTTAAGGAAACCTTAACAGCCGAAGAAACATCGATAGATCAAAAACAGGCTTGCAAAATTATCAGGCAGGCCGGGGACATAGCTGCCAAAGTCGCTTGTTGTCATCCAGGCCGAATGAAGCAGAAGGCAGATCCGAAGGCCCATCTATCGCCACGTTTTCTGAAACTTGTTAGGACTTCTCGAGAAAGTGGCATCCAGTCGCCCTGTCCCAAGCCTGCATTCCAGGTGTCATCCGGGGCTGTCCGCAGATAAGAGGCAACAAAAAAGCCGCCTCACATGGGCGGCTTTTCTTATCACTTGCTGTCTCGCCGATCAGGCTGCAGTTGTTGCCACCACGCCGGCGATATCATTGACCACCTGCTTGACCAGCTCCGCATCGTCGCCTTCCGCCATCACGCGGATCAACGGTTCGGTGCCGGAAGCTCGAATCACGAGGCGGCCGGAATTGCCAAGGCGGGCTTCGCCATCCTCGATCGCGGATTTGACCAGGTCCTGCTCAAGCGGCTTGCCACCCTTGTAGCGCACGTTCTTGAGGATCTGCGGTACGGGTTCGAACCGGCGGCAGACTTCCGACACGGGCTTGTCCTGATCCTTGACGCACGCAAGAACCTGCAGACCCGCAATCAGGCCGTCGCCGGTCGTGGCAAAGTCGGACAGGACGATATGGCCGGACTGCTCGCCGCCGACATTGTAGCCGTTGGCACGCATATGCTCGACCACATAGCGGTCACCGACCTTGGTCCGGGCAAGGCCCAGCCCGAGGCTCTGAAGGTATCGCTCCAGCCCGAGATTGGACATGACCGTCGCCACGATCCCGGGCGCGGACAGGCGGTTGCTTTGCTGCCAGGACTGCGCCACCACGGCCATCAGCTGGTCGCCATCCACCACTGAGCCGTTTTCATCGACGATGATAACCCGGTCCGCATCCCCATCGAGCGCGATGCCGATGTCGGCGCGTACTTCATGCACCTTGCGGGACAAGGCATCAGTCGACGTCGAGCCGCATTCCTTGTTGATGTTGAAGCCATCCGGCGTGACACCCATGGTGATCACTTCCGCACCCAGCTCCCACAACGCCTCGGGCGCGACCTTGTAGGCAGCCCCGTTGGCGCAATCGATGACGACGCGCAGACCTTCCAGGCTCATTTCGCGTGGCAGTGTCCGTTTGGCAAATTCGATATAGCGCTGCTGCGCACCGTCAATCCGCTTTGCGCGGCCAAGCTCGCTGGCGCTCGGCAGGCGGGATGTCAGATCGCTTTCCATCAGCTCTTCGATCGTCTTTTCGATCTGGTCGCTGAGCTTGAAGCCATCCGGTCCGAAGAACTTGATGCCGTTGTCCTGGAACGGATTGTGCGAGGCAGAGATCATCACTCCGAGATCGGTTCTGAGCGAGCGTGTCAGCATCGCGACCGCGGGCGTCGGCAGCGGGCCCAGCAGGAACACATCCATGCCGACCGAAGTGAAGCCCGCCACGAGGGCGTTTTCCAGCATGTAGCCGGAAAGGCGGGTGTCCTTGCCGATAACCACCCGGTGGCGGTGCCCGCCGTTCTTGAAAGCCAACCCGGCGGCCATGCCAACCTTCAGCGCCATCTCGGCGGTCATGGGATAGCTGTTCGCCTGACCGCGGATGCCGTCGGTGCCGAAAAACTTGCGCATCAAATATGCCTTGCTGATCTATCTGTCTTGGTTGCGCTCTTTGTAACGCAATCAGCCGAAGTCACGATTCAAAATATGTGAGCAATTGTTACCATTCCCTGATGGCTGGCAACCCTGTTCTTTCACCGCAAACGAAGATGCCCGGCGCAGGCCGGGCATCTGGGTTGTTCAGAATATCGGAACCGATCAGGACTGCGGCTGCGGCTCCATGCCACCGCTGGCCTCGTCGCCACCACGCTTGGCACCGGCGGTCGGTACCGCGGACGACCGGCCGACCGGCTGGTCGTCGTCCGTGTCGCGCACTGGCGGCTTGCCATCGAGCAGACCCTTGATCTCGTCACCCGACAGGGTTTCGTACTCCAGGAGACCCTTGGCGATCGTGTGCAACTGGTCTTCGTGGTCGCCCAGGATCTTCTTGGCGGTTTCATACCCCTGATTGACGAAGGACTTGATTTCCGCATCGACGATCTTCTGGGTTTCGTCGGAAACATGCTGGTTCTTTGCCACGGAATGCCCCAGGAACACTTCTTCCTGGTTTTCCCCGTAAAGCAGCGGACCGAGCTTGTCGGACATGCCGAACTGGGTCGCCATCGCGCGGGCCAGCTTGGTGGCCATCTGGATGTCGCCGGACGCGCCCGAAGTCACTTTCTCGTAGCCGAAGATCATTTCTTCGGCGACGCGGCCACCCATGGCAACGGCAAGGTCGGCCTTGCACTTGGCGCGGGTAAGCGACACCTGATCCTTCTCCGGCAGGCGCATGACCATGCCAAGCGCACGTCCACGCGGAATGATGGTCGCCTTGTGGATCGGATCGGAAGCTTCCTGGTGCAGAGCCACCAGCGCGTGACCGGCTTCGTGGTAGGCGGTCAGCTTCTTTTCTTCCTCGGTCATCACCAGCGTACGGCGTTCCGCACCCATCATGACCTTGTCCTTGGCGTCTTCGAACTCTGCCATGGTCACCAGGCGCTTGGAGCGGCGGGCAGCCAGAAGCGCGGCTTCGTTGACGAGGTTCATCAGGTCCGCACCGGAGAAGCCCGGGGTACCGCGTGCCAGCGTCTTGACATCGACATCCGGTGCCAGCGGAACTTTCCGCATGTGCACTTTCAGGATCTTTTCGCGGCCGGTGATATCCGGGTTCGGCACCACGATCTGGCGGTCGAAACGGCCCGGGCGCAGCAGCGCCGGGTCCAGAACGTCCGGCCGGTTGGTCGCGGCGATGATGATGATGCCTTCGTTCGGCTCGAAACCGTCCATCTCGACCAGCAGCTGGTTGAGTGTCTGTTCGCGCTCGTCGTTACCGCCGCCGAGACCGGCGCCACGATGACGGCCGACCGCGTCGATTTCGTCGATGAAGATGATGCACGGAGCATTCTTCTTGGCCTGTTCGAACATGTCGCGGACGCGGGACGCACCCACACCGACGAACATTTCCACGAAGTCGGAACCGGAAATGGTGAAGAACGGTACGTTGGCTTCACCGGCAACCGCACGCGCGGTAAGCGTTTTACCGGTACCCGGAGGGCCAACAAGCAGAACACCGCGCGGGATCCGGCCACCAAGACGCTGGAACTTCTGCGGGTCGCGCAGAAACTCGACGATTTCCTGAAGGTCTTCCTTGGCTTCGTCGATACCGGCTACGTCCTCGAAGGTTACCCGGCCGTGTGCCTCGGTCAGCAGCTTCGCCTTGGACTTGCCGAAGCCCATGGCCTTGCCGCCGGAACCCTGCATCTGGCGCATGACGAAAATCCAGATACCCAGGATGATCAGCATCGGCAGCCAGGAGAACAGCGCACCAAGCAACGGAGAGCTTTCCGCCGGCGGGCGAGCGTTGATCAATACGCCCTTGCTGCGCAGCTCATCGACATATTGCGCGCCGTCAGGAGCGTAGGTCTGGAAGGCACTGCCACTGCTGTAGGTACCGGTGATCTTCTGTTCCTGAATGATGACCGATCGGATCTCGCCGTTGTCGACCTGCTTCATGAAGTCCGAATAAGCAATGTCATTCGTTGCGCCATGCTGCGCGGGACTTTGAAAAAGCTGGAACAATGCGATCAATAGCAGGGCGATGATCACCCAGAGAGCGAAGTTGCGAAAATGTGCGTTCATTTCGTTTCCTTAACCGCCCAACGCGACTAACTGCACGCGGTTACGTTTCTTTAGAGCGAAGATAGGTCGCCCAAAGCCCGCTGCCAAGGCGGTGCGCCATAGTTGCGCAGATGCGCTGACTATTTTCTTAAGCACGGACCTCTAACAGATGTTCCAGATGGGGAAAACCTCAGATTTCCTCGTCTGCGTCCTCATTGTCCATAAAGTTATCCGGCAATTTACCTTGGATCGGCATTCGCTCCAAATTCAAATCTGCGCTCCTGCAGGAATTGCCAATAGTCAAAACCGCCGTTGCGGAAGCCGGGATCAGGATCTCCCCTGCCCGCCACAGGACCGGCGCGCAGTCAAATGCGGCCCTGGGCCAGCCCGCCGGCCAGTCGATTTCCCGGGACGCTACAGGCGCTTTCATCAGCGGCCCCAGGCACAAGGGCGCATCACTTTCGCCAACAGAACGTGTGGGGGCCCGGTAAAGGTAGCGGCCATCCCATGTGCCGGTTCCAGCAAGACCCGTGAGAATGCCCGGCGGCTCGCGCCCCGGCTCTTTCCACACTTTGATGACGCTTGCATCTGCGTCGAAAACCGATCCTTGAAAGGTCTGACGGTTCGTCTCATCGGACATCAGCACCCCGTCCAGAGCCTGAAGCCTGGCAAGTCTTGGTCGGGAATTCTTGCCCGAGACACGCGCCATCAGATAGACGAGCAGCCGGAGACGGAGTTCTTCCGGCTGGTTGCGGTAGGCTTCACGCTCCATGCGAGCCGGACCCGCCGGGTGTTCGGTGATCAGCCGAGCGACCAGGTCGTCGGCAGTCCGCTCCAGCGCTTCCCGCGCCCGGCGGATATTGGCGGCGGTCTGCGCAAGGCGCTCTGCGCTCAATCCCTCCTCGGCCAACAGCGACAAGATGGCGCGGAGCCGGCTGCGCTTGTATTTCGGGTTCCGGTTGGAGGGATCCGTGCACCAGGAACGGCCGCGCTCTTCAAGCGTCGCCTCGAGGTCGGATTTCGAAACACTCAGGAGCGGGCGCAGCAGGCGCAGACCTTCCGGCCCGCCACCTTCGTCAGCCGCCATCCCGCTGAGGCCGGTAACGCCGCTCCCCCGGGTCAGACGGTCCAGAAATGTTTCCGCCTGATCGTCAAGGTGATGACCAAGAACAAGCGCCTCCGCACCGATGTCCCGCATACGCGCTGCCATCAACCGGTAACGGGCAACACGTGCCGCTTCCTGGAGGTTTGCAGCCGGTTTGGTGCCGGTCCAGTGCAACACCGTGCAGGCAAGGCCGCATGCGCGCGCATTCGTTGCAACGAATTCCGCCTCCTGACCGCTTTCAGGCCGGAGTTGATGATCCACACACAGCACTTCGGCGGCACCCTGCCAGCCGGTGCGTTTGCGCCATTCATCGAAAAGGACAAGAAGACAAAGGGAATCCGAGCCGCCGGACACCGCCAGCGCCAGATTGGAAAAAGAGCTTAGCTTTGAAAAAAGAGCATCGACGCGATCGGCCGGGAGCCTCTCGGGCTCAACCGGCCCGTCAGGAGCACTGGGCACGACGGCGTTCATCCCGCGCCTGGGACAAAACGGCTGGAGCGGCATTCGGATATTTGTTCAGCAGTTCGGAAAACGTTGCGCAGGCCGCATCCGCTTCACCGAGTCCACGCAGCGAGACGCCCAGCTTGAGCAGGCTGTCGGGGCTCTTGGCGTTGCCGGGATGGTCCGTGTAGGTCTTCAGGAAGGCATCGGCTGCCTCGCGGTAGTTCTGCTGTGCCAGCAGGCTTTCGCCCAGCCAGTATTGAGCGTTCGCAGCCTGTGCATCGTCGGGATAGGTTTCCAGAAAATTCCGGAATCCGCGCTCGGCACCCGCGTAGTCGCCATTGACTGCCAGGGAATAGGCCTGATTGTAGTCAGAGCTCGGGTCGCCGCTGCCGATGACGCTGGCAATCTGGTCATCGTCGGTGGCAAGACCGGGATCGGGCGCGATTTCCTGACCGGTGCCAGGCAGGTTTTCAAGCCCGTTGGCCAGCCGCGAAAGGTCGATCGGACCGTCGCTCGGCAAACCGCTTTCATAGCCGCCGGACTGATCCCAGTTGCCGTCTCCAGATCCGTCCGTGGGAAGGGTCGCAAAGCCTCCACCCGGCGCGATAAGGTTGCCCGACTGCGGAGTACCGTCCGGGCCTAGGCCCGGAGCGGTCGATCCTGGAGCGACATCCGAGCGTTTGCCCGGGGTGCCGCCTTCCAGCTGCTGGAAGCGGTATTCATTGTCTTCCTGCATGCGGCGCATCTGATCCTGCAATTCCCGCATCTGATAGGACAACTGTTCGATCTGGCCGGTCAAAACCCGGATCCGTTCCTCAAGCTGACCGATCCTTACGCTGGAATCGTCATTCTTGCGTCCGAACAGCTGGGCTTGCGACGGTGTGGCAGTGGCGAAGGTGATGACCAACGCCATGATGAGACCTGCCAGTCCCTTTAGTTTCAGCATTCGCTCCTCCGGTTGGATTTGCTGTACCAGTGTCTGGCCGTGGTCCGACAAACGCCAATACTCAAGCAGATCCACGCGCATGATGTCTTACCATGCCCGGCTTCTTACTCAAGTGCACAGAGCGCTTCGACTTCGGCCAAATTTTGACGTTACCGGCTGACATTGAAGTGATTTCGTCATTTCCGGCCGGCCCAACAAAAAAGGCCGGGCAAGCTGCCCGGCCTTTTTGTTCGGCATTTGCCGGATCAGTTGGTCGCGTTGTTCAGGACCGTCACCGCGCGGCGGTTCTGTGACCAGCAGCTGTTGTCGTTACAGACAGCCACAGGCCGTTCCTTGCCGTAGGAAATCGTCCGGACACGCGAGGCGTTCACGCCCTGCGCCACCAGATAGTCACGTGCGGACTGGGCACGGCGTGCTCCCAGCGCGATGTTGTACTGACGCGTGCCGCGTTCATCCGCATGCCCCTCGATCGTGATCGTGTACTGGGGATAGCGATTCAGCCACTTGGCCTGATTGGCAAGGGTTGCCTGACCCTGCGATGTCAGCACCGACTGGTCTTCTTCGAAGAACACGCGGTCACCCACGTTCACGACGAAGTCCTGGCCCGTGCCCGGCTTCACATTGCTCGACAGCCCGTCCGGTTTGTTCTGGGCACATGCTGCTGCGAACAGAACCACGAAGCAGACTGCAATCCAGCGCGCGCCCCGTCCGGCGTTTAAACTCTTGAACATTCCTGTCTCCTACACCCCAGCCCGCCAACCTGACATTTCATCCGTCCGGTTCTTGGTAAACGCTTTCTAGCCAAAACCGGTAAAAAACGCCTTTTCAAACATGGTTAGCGAAAGCTTAACACGGCCTGCCTTCACAGGCCGCATGTCTCCATCAGTCGATCAGCGGCGACCAGGAGGGATCCGACGCGAAGGCCGGGGTCTCCACCCGCTGTTCGTTGTATCCCGTCAGGTCCACGGTCCAGACCTGCGGCCCGCCATTGGCACCCGGCGTATCCCGGAAAAACACCAGCACACGGCCGTTCGGCGACCAGGCCGGACCTTCGTTATGATAGCCTTCGGTCAGGATACGCTCGCCCTTTCCGTCCGGCCGCATGACGCCGATCATGAAGCGGCCCTGGTGCTGCTTGGTGAAGGCGATCAGGTCTCCACGCGGCGACCATACCGGCGTGGAATACCGGCCAGGCCCGAAGGAAATACGCTGCGCACCGCCGCCGCCTGCGCTCATCACATAAAGTTGTTGTGTGCCGCCGCGGTCGGATTCGAACACGATCTGGCGTCCGTCCGGTGAGAACGACGGGCTCGTGTCGATGGCCGCGTCGTTCGTCAGACGCGTCGTCTGGCGAGAGCGCAGGTCCATCTTGAAGATGTTGGCATTGCCACCCTGCTGCAGGCTCATCACCACGCTCTGCCCATCGGGCGAGAACCGCGGGGCAAAGGTCATGCCCGGGAAGTTGCCGACGATTTCGCGCTGACCCGTTTCAATATTCAGCAGATAGACACTCGGATCGGTGCCGCCGTAGGACATGTAGGTGACTTCCTGGCTCGTCGGCGAGAACCGCGGTGTCAGCACCAGATCGTCGCCGCGCGTCAGGTAACGCACGTTTGCGCCGTCCTGGTCCATGATCGCCAGGCGCTTGACGCGCTTGTCCTTCGGGCCGGTTTCGTCGACATAGACGATGCGGGTGTCGAAGTAGCCCTTTTCACCGGTCAGCCGCTCATAGATCGCATCAGCGATGATATGCGCCAGACGCCGCCAGTTTTCGGGTGTCGTGTAGAATTGCTGGCCCAGCATCTGCTCTGCCGCGAAAACGTCCCACAGACGAAATTCCGCCCGCAGGCGCCCGTCCGGCTGCTTGATCACCGTACCGGTGACAAGCGCCTGGGCACTGATCTGGCGCCAGTCGCCGAAACGCGGCGTGGAATTCACGCTCATGTTCTTCTGAATGAAGCTGGCCGGATCAAGCGGCCGGAACAGGCCGGATCGTTTCAGGTCGGCGGCAATGACGTTGGTCATGTCCGCGGCCAGCTTGCCGTCTCCGCCTTCGGCGGAAAACGACGGCAGTGCGATCGGCAAGGGCTCGATGTTGCCCTGGGTAATATCGATTTCGACAAGCGCTGCCGCCGGCAGCGGAGCAATCACCACAAAAGAAGCGAGAACAAATGCGAGCCCTCTGGCTTTCCGGTTTGTGAAAACAGAAAGTTTCTTCAGTATTCCGCGCATGAGCACATCAGCTCCCTTATGGACGTTTGGACTGGCCGGGCCAGTCTATCCCCCGAGCATCTCTCTGGGGTCGAAATTGATGATGACTTCCTGCCAAGCTTCATACTTGGAA
The DNA here is from genome assembly GCF_009363335.1 of Labrenzia sp. THAF191a. GTDB lineage: Bacteria > Pseudomonadota > Alphaproteobacteria > Rhizobiales > Stappiaceae > Roseibium > Roseibium algicola. The sequence continues at coordinate 2,348,795 of NZ_CP045333.1, read as the reverse complement.
ATTGGCAGATTGTATGGCTGGCAGCGCATGATCGCGCGCACGGCACTGCTCGAGGCTGCTCCGAACGCCGGATTGCCGCTGGAATTCATGACTTCCGGCTGGCCCGAGACCTGACCGTCCTGGGACAGGTTGAAACGGACACGAACCTTCAGGTCTTCCGCACCGACGGCACCCACCGGCGGGTTCCAGCATTGCGCCACCATTCCGCGCAGCGCATCCAGCTCGGACTGGCTCATACGCACGTTCTGCTCTCCGCGCCGGGAACCGAGAGAGGCCGGGTTCTGGCTGGTTTCGCCGGTCTGTTTGGCCGGTTCGACCTTGTTCAGGAGCGCAGCGATATCGGTGCTGTCGAAATTATCCTTCGGCGGCTCGGGCGCATTCCTCGGCGGCGTCGGCTTGGAGCGCGGCGAAACCTTGGTCACGATCGGCTGGGGTGCAGGCGCTGCCTCCTGCTGCGGCACAGGTTCCGGCGCGGGGGCAGGATCCGGTGCAGGCGCAGGTTCGGCCACCGGCGCCGGTTCGGGCGCAGGCGCCGGAGCTGGCTCCGGATCCGCAACGGGCGTTGGCTCCGGAGCCGGAGGAGGCGTCGGAGACGGCGAAGGTGTCGGCTGCGTCGGCTGCTCAACCTTGCTTTCGCCCGGCTTGTCGGCCGGTTTCGGAGGTTCTTCGGCCGGGGTTTCGCTTGGGTTTACCGCCGCGACATCCCGGATTTCGGCGGTCTTTTCGCCGACCCGAAGCCTGGTGATCTCCTCGATGGGCACCAGTTCGACAGGCAGAGAATCCACCTGAGGAACCGCAAAGCTCTCAGCGTCCGGAAAGGCGATCAAGCCCCAGAGCAGGAAAGCCGAGTGACCGGCCAGAGACGCGATGAGACCTGCGCGCATGACGCGTTACGAGTCCCGTTCTTCCAGAGTGACAAGACCGAGGCGTTTAAACCCGGCCGCGCTGATGCGGCCCATCAGCTTCATCATGGTGCCGTAGTCGGCATCCTGATCGCCGCGCACGTAGATACGTTCCTCGTAACCATTGGCGGCAATGGCTTCGAGCTTTGGCACGATCTCCTCGATCGTGATCGGGGTGTCCTGGATGAAGATTTCACCAGCCGCGTTCACCGAGATGGTTATCGGCTCGGTATCGCCTTCCAGGGCCTTGGCGCTGGTCTCCGGCAGATCGATCGGCACACCGACCGTCAAGAGCGGAGCCGCCACCATGAAGATGATCAGGAGCACCAGCATCACGTCGACCATCGGCGTGACGTTGATTTCGCTCATGGGTGCGTGGCGACGCCTGCGCCGCCCGCGCCGTCCGCTTCCTGCCTGACCTGAACCGACCTGCATGGCCATGGATCAGCCCCTCTCGTCGATCTGACGGGACAGGATGGCGGAGAACTCGTCCGCAAAGCCTTCCATGCGTGAAACCGCCTTGCCGACGTCGGCCGAGAACTTGTTGTAGGCGATAACTGCCGGAATGGCGGCCAAAAGACCAAGTGCGGTCGCAAACAGAGCTTCGGCAATACCGGGCGCCACGACGGCAAGGTTGGTGCTTTCCGATGCAGCGATGGCCTGGAACGCTGTCATGATGCCCCAGACCGTTCCGAACAGACCGATGAACGGTGCCGCAGAGCCAACGGTTGCCAGGATCAGCAACCGGCTTTCAAGCCGCTCGGCTTCGCGCTGGATGGTGACATCCATCACCCTGTCGATACGCTGCTGCAGGCTGCCGATGGCAGGCCGCGCACCCTCGTGGCTGCGCTTCCATTCGCGCATGGCTGCGACGAACAGTGCCGCCATGGAATGGTTCACACGATTGTGAAGCGTATTATAGAGTTCTTCGAGAGACTGACCGGACCAGAACACCGTTTCGAACCGGCTCATCTGGCGCCGTGTCCGGCCGACCAGCATGATCTTGTCGACGATGATCGCCCAGCACCACACCGAAGCGCCCAGAAGGCCGAGCATTACGACCTTGACGACGATATGCGCCTGCCAGAACAGCGCAAAAAACGAAATGCCGCTCTCTGGCGCCAATGTCGATTGGACAAGTGTTTCCATAAATTCAATGACCCCTTGGCCGTCTGACGCTGTTTTGCATTCAAGGTTTCGAAAACGACAGCGAGGAACCGGAATCAGCCGGCCGGCTCTTGTAACCTGCCGCCTCTCTGACGTTTGATTTTGTCAAAACTGGGACTTTTCCAATCAAAGAAAGTCCCTCTCTAAAGGAATCAATTAAGGTTACTGCAAGATTAACGCAGTAATGGGTTTTGAAAGTATTTTACCGCCGCCAAGCAGCTTGCCTGCTCTTTCAGAGCCAAGCCCTTCAACCGTCGGTGTTTTCTCCAGGTGCATGCTGCACGAGTTTTTCCGAAAGGATCTGCGGCAGTCGGGTCGGACGTCCCTGCGAGGTGATGATCGCAACGGTGACGGCAGCCGAAATCAGCAGCTCTTCACCGCGGTAAATCAGCTGATCGAGCCGGATTCGGGCGCCTTTGTACTCCGCAAGGCTGGTATGAACTTCCAGCACATCGTCAATCCTGGCCGGTTTCTGGAAGTCCAGCGTCATTGTCTTGACCGCAAAGGCCAGTGAAGCACCGTGGGTACCTTCGGCCATCTCACGATGGTGAATGCCGATAAGACGAAGGAAATCCGACCTGGCGCGCTCGAAGAAGCGCACATAGGCACCGTGATAGACGATACCCGTGAAATCCGTGTCCTCGTAGTAGACGCGAACAGGAAGCACATGACCGCCATCTTCCAGGCGGCCGGCGAGATCCGGCCAGTCCGACACGCTTTGTTCCTCGAAAGCTGAATGAAAAAGCCTCCCGGTCGACCGACCGGGAGGCTCGTGCCTGACCCTTACGTAGGCCGGATCTTATGCAGCGGCAACCTCGGAGAGGAATTTCTCGACGGACGCACGAAGCTGTTCCGCCTGCTGTTTCATCTCGATGGTCGCGTTCAGCATGTCGCCAACCGCTTCCGAGTTTTCGGCAACGCCTTCGTTCAGCGATGCCACTGTCTCTGCAACGCTGCGGGTACCTTCCGCGGCTTCTGCAACGTTTCTGGAAATCTCACCGGTGGCAGCGCCCTGCTGCTGCACGGCGTCCGAAATCGTGGTGGTGTAGGAGTTGACCTCCTCGACTGATTCCGACACCCGGGCAATCTCTTCCACCGCTTCGGTGGTGGAGGCCTGGATTGCCGCGATCTGCGCGGAGATTTCTTCCGTTGCCTTGGCGGTCTGGCCGGCGAGCGACTTGACCTCGGAGGCAACGACCGCAAAGCCCTTGCCGGCATCGCCTGCACGTGCGGCTTCGATCGTCGCATTCAGCGCCAGCAGGTTGGTCTGTTCGGCGATCTCTGAAATCAGCGACACGACATCGCCGATCTTGTTGGCCGCTTCCGCAAGGCCGGAGATCTTGGAATTGGAGCTCTGCGCGGCGGTGGTGGTCTGGGCCACGATGCTTGCCGTGGTTTCGACCTGTCGGGAAATCTCCGAAATCGACGCGTTGAGTTCCTCGGTGGCGGAGGCAACCGCCTGAACGTTGGAGGAAGCGTTTTCCGAAGTCGACACCGCGGTCTGCCCCTGGTCTGACGCGGCAGTGGACCGGTGACTGAGGGCGGAAGAGACTTCTTCCACACGGGCAATATTGGTTTCCACCAGTTCCAGAACCGCTTGCGACTCGGCGCGGAATGCGGCGATCAGCGCATCGATGGTCTTTTCACGTTGCTCGCGGGCGATGTGGCCAACCTTGCGCTCGGATGCCAGACGCTCGCGTTCGATCGAACTGTCCTTGAACACTTCGATACAGCGCGCCATGCGGCCGATCTCGTCCTGGCGTTCGGTTGCTTCGACACCCACTTCCAGGTCGCCGTCGGCGATCTTGCGCGCCGCGACGGCAAGGCGTTCCATGGGAGCGAACATGCGCCGGGTTACCCACCAGATCAGGCCGACGATCGGAACCAGACAGAGGAAACCGGAAATGATCGCACCATAGGTGATGCGATCGGCGGCAGCCGACAGTTCCGTCTGCTTGACGGCATCGACAACACCGAAGGGCGAACCGACAAACGTGTTGCTTGCTTCCGCGAAGCGGTAGTCACCGTCTTCCAGGCGGATCAGCCGGTCGTTGACCTTGATATCGGAGATCATGTGGACGGCGCTTGCGCGGCCCATGTCGTCGAGCTGAACCAGCTTGCCATCGGAATCGGCAAGGAAGATGCGCTCGCTGTCGCCGAGGCCGGTCTTCTCGTTCAGCAATCCGGCCAGATGCTCCATGTTGGTCGTGAACGCAATCGCGCCGAAGAACCGGTCCAGATAGAACACCGGCACCGCGAGAACTTCCGAGACGGTACCGTCTTCGGTGGTCACAAAGCCCGAGGAATAGATCTGCCCGGCAGCCAGCGTCTCGTTTTTCGAGGCCTCGAACAGCTTGCCCATGGCGATCTGCACCGGATGCCCCTGGATTTCGGCATCCTCCAGGTGGAAAGCGAATTCCGGTCCCTTGCGATAGGAATAGGTGATGAACCCGTCCGGATTGGCCAGCGCGGCATCGGAAAACAGGCCTTGATCAACAAGTTCCTGGTAGATCGGATGAACGACCTTGTGGTTGTTGACGTAGTAGTTGGACTCTTCCGGCTCCACCAGGAGGTGCCGCTCACCTTCAGGGTGCGGATTGTCGGTGATGAAGATCCTGCGGAGAAGCTTCTTCGGGCTCTCCTTCTGGCTCTCCTCGACGTTTTTCTGCCCATCTTTCAGGTTCTTCCACCCGACCATGGTCTTCATCAGGCTGTCCTTGGCGCCTTCCAGCGTGGAGAAGAACGCAGCGCTGTCCTTCACCTGCCCAAGGGAGAGTTCAATAACCTTCTGTTTCGCCTTGGTAGCACTTTGCAGGCCGGCATCTGCCTGACCGTTTGCAACATCCCGCGAAATGGTCGACGTGACCGTGACAATTGCCACGCACATAGTGAGTGCGCCGGCTAAAAACATTAAAGCCAGTTTAGATGAAAGGCGCTTCCGCATGGTTTCCCCCGCATAGTTAACGCGACGATACGTCAGGATTCGCGAATAAATGCTTAATCGCTATGCAGAGCTGGATGTAACCGACAAGACCTTGTCTTATAAATACTACGTAAACTATTCGGGATCGGTAAACAGTCCCATTTGCGGAGCATCCGGTCTGGATGGGGCCGCGAGACCCAGGTGTTCGAACGCCATCGGCGTCAGGATACGTCCCCTTGGCGTCCGCTGCAGAAATCCGTTCTGGATGAGGTAGGGTTCGACGATCTCCTCGATCGCATCACGAGGCTCGGAAAGTGCTGCCGCAATGGTCTCGATCCCGACAGGCCCACCACCGAAATTCACCGCGATCTGGCTCAGGTAGCGACGGTCTAGACTGTCGAGCCCGGCACCATCGACCTCCAGCTGCAGAAGCGCCCTGTCGGCGAGTTCCCTGTCGACCCGCTCGACGCCGGCGACAATGGCAAAATCCCTTACCCGCCGCAGCAGTCGCCCGGCGATACGCGGTGTTCCACGGGAGCGTTTGGCAATCTCGCGGGCACCGTCTTCAACCATGCCGATGCCGAGAATGGCGGCGCCACGCTTGACGATGTGCTCCAGCTCCGGAACCGTATAGAACTGCAGCCTGACCGGAATGCCGAAGCGATCGCGCAGCGGAGTGGTCAAGAGGCCCAGCCGCGTCGTCGCTGCAACGAGCGTGAACTTCGCCAGGTCGATCTTGACTGAACGCGCAGCCGGTCCTTCACCGATGATCAGGTCGAGCTGGAAGTCTTCCATCGCCGGATAAAGCACTTCCTCGACTGCCGGATTGAGCCGGTGGATCTCGTCGATGAAGAGGACGTCGCGCTCTTCCAGGTTGGTCAGAAGGGCCGCAAGGTCGCCCGCCTTGGCAATGACAGGACCGGAGGTCGCCCGGAAATTGACCCCCAGTTCGCGTGCCATGATCTGCGCCAGCGTCGTCTTGCCGAGACCGGGAGGCCCGACGAACAGGACATGATCCAGCGCCTCACCCCGCGCCTTCGCCGCACCGATAAAGACCTTCAGATTGGCGCGCGCCTGGGCCTGACCGACAAAATCATCCAGCACCTGGGGGCGCATGGTTGAATCGATCTCGTCCCCCCGGATTTCCGGCGTCACGATGCGAGTGTCATCCGACATGGCTTACGACCACAAACAGCAACACCAGAAGAGCCAGGGAATAGGCCACCCGGAGTGCATAGAATTTCTTGAACTGGCGCAGGACAAACGGGTCGTCCGACTCCACACGGCGTCCGTTGACGGTAAACGGACGATCCCCCACCGAGGCACTGAAGCGGTGATCGAGGTACATGATACCGCCGATCCCCAGAACCACGAACACGACGGCAATGATGCCATAGGTAACGGCGATCATCCGGCCAATTCCTTCAAGCCAAGGCGGATCAGCGTTTCCGTGGTCGCGTCCTCACCGACTGACTGCAAGGCCTTTGCGACGGCGCCACTCGCCTGCGCCTGTGCATACCCCAGATTGGTGAGCGCCGAAACCGCCTCGGCCACCGGCCGGGCAGCCACGTTGTCGGCAACGTTCTGGGAAACCGCTATCGTGCCCTGGTCCACTGTGGCAAGTCCCGGTGCCTTGTCCTTGAGTTCGGCAATGATGCGCTCGGCAACACGCTTGCCGACACCAGGCGCCCGCGAAATCGTTGCCTTGTCGCCAAGAGCAATCGCGTTGGCGACTTCACTTGCCTTCAAGATCCCCAGAATGCCCAGCGCCACCTTGGCGCCGACACCCTGCACGGTCATCAGGATACGGAACCATTCGCGCTCCGCCTCTACCCCGAAGCCATAGAGCCGGATCATGTCCTCACGGACGATTGTCTCTATGAAAAGGACAGCCGCTTCACCTGCGCGCGGCAGACCCTGCAGAATGCGCGAGGGACAATGGACCTGATAGCCCACCCCGTGCACATCCAGGATCACGTGATCCTCGCCATAGCTGTCGATGGTGCCTTTCAGCTTGCCGATCATATTGCCCCCATGGCGGCAAGCCGCGCTGTACTGTTGGACCGGTGCTGCGCATGGCAAATGGCAATTGCCAGTGCATCGGCGGCATCGTCCGAATTGAAAGTGGCCCGCGGCATCAGAACCTTGACCATGGCCCGGATCTGTTCCTTTTCCGCATGACCGGTCCCGACCACCGTCTTCTTGACGAGGTTCGGCGCATATTCGGCAACCGGAAGTCCGGCGAGCGATGGCACCAGCAGAGCGATCCCGCGTGCCTGCCCGAGCTTCAGAGTAGCTCCCGCATCCTTGTTGACGAACGTATGTTCAACCGCGGCTTCGGACGGTTCATGCTGGCGCACGACTTCGCTGAGGCCGTCATGCAGCTGCACCAGGCGCTCGGCCAGGCTCTTCTTGTTGTCGGAGGTTACCGTACCGGAAGCGATGAAGGACAGGCGATTTCCCGTCGCCTCGATCATGCCCCAGCCGGTACGCCGCAGCCCCGGGTCGATGCCCAGCAAACGAATCGCGTGTATCATGGAACAAATCGGTAACAAAACTTCCCCGTTGACGCCAGCCAAAGCGCGGCTTACCACCGGAAAGCCTGTCAAAAACACCTCACAACGTGTTTAATCCGGCCTTGCCCCTACCGGCAGGCCACCTCCCCCGCCAAGGCTCGCCATCTGCCGGGCCAATCCCTTGTTGATCCCGTCCGCTCCGCGAGTTCCCATGGCCGACATCTTCAGCTCCTTTCCGCCCGGCCTTCTGGTGTTCCTCGCCGTGGTCCTGTTTGTGGCCGGTTGCGTGCGCGGGTTTGCAGGGTTCGGTGCGGGAATGATCTTCATGCCGGTGGCCGCCAGCGTCATGCTGCCGTCAACCGCGGCTGCCACCTTTCTGTTCATCGACGGCATTGTCGCACTGCCTTTGGTGGTCAGGGCGCTCAGGCTGTGCAACTGGTCGACAGTGCTTCCCGCGGTCGTTGGTGCCGTGGTCTTTGTTCACGTCGGCGCCTGGCTTCTGGCCAACGCGGACGTGCTGGTTCTACGCTGGACGATCTTTGCAATCGTGACCGGACTGCTACTGCTGCTGGTGTCCGGCTGGCGCTATGAACGCAAACCCTCCAGGCCGGTGTCGCTTGGAGTTGGCGCAGTTGCGGGCATCCTCGGCGGCATCTCGCAGATCTCCGGCCCGCCAGTGGTTGCCTTCTGGCTCTCCAGCGCCAAGGAACCGGCAATCGTCCGTGCCAACCTGATCGTGTTCTTCGCGCTCGCGAGTATCGGAACCTTCGTTGCCTATATCTTCAACGGCTTCTTCACGCTGGAAGTGTTCCACCTCCTGATCATGGCGATCCCCGTCTATGCCCTTGCGATCTATCTCGGCTCCAACGGCTTCAAGCACGCCGACCCGAAACTCTATCGCAAGCTCGCCTATGGCCTGATCGCCCTCGCCGCCCTCTCCAGCATGCCCCTGCTGGATCCGCTTTTCCGGTAGGCGGTTCTTGGCGTTATGTTAGTGTGGAGGAACACCCAGACACCCTCATCCTGAGGAAGCGCAAAGCGGCGTCTCGAAGGATGGGCCTCTTGTTCCGGAGTATGTAGCCCATCCTTCGAGACAGCGCTTTGCGCTTCCTCAGGATGAGGTTGAGTGTGGCTAGGGCCATCCGATCAACTTGGCAAAAACCGTCCCAAAAACGCGGTGCAAACCCTATTCGGCCAAAGGCTTTTCCTGCAGCTTCTCCTGCCATTTGGCACATTTTTCCGCCATCAGCCGCGTGAGTTCCGCCTCGAACTCTTCCCTGCTTGAAGAAGCCTGCGCCAGAACGCTCATCGCCACGATCGCAGCATCGGCGGCTTCTTCACGGACATCTGCCAGCGTCTGGTTCTTGTATTCGCTGCCCGGCGCCTTCGTTGCCGAAAGAACGGCCTGCGCCAGCTCTCCGGCTTCCTCCGCCAGCTTCAGCGCACGCTCCTGCAAGGTTTTCGGGTCTTTCTGCGTCAGGTCGAAGATATTGAACATGCGATCGGTCTCCTTGGTTCAAGGAAGGCGCGAGCCTCAGGAACGCCAAAACAAAAACCCCGGCAGGGCCGGGGTTTTCAGATCCATATCCTGTGTTACTCAGGAAGCCAGAGAGGCCATGGTTTCTTCGTCGACGTCGAAGTTGGAGTAGACGTTCTGGACGTCGTCGTCGTCTTCCAGCATGTCGATGAGTTTCATCATAGTCTGGGCCTTGTCCGCATTGACCGGCGTCAGGTTCTGCGGCTTCCAGATGATCTTGGTCGAATCCGCTTCGCCCAGTGCCTGTTCCAGAGCGGCAGAGACATCGTTCAGATCTTCAAAGGCGGTGTAGATCGTGTGACCGCTCTCGTCGGACTGAACGTCTTCCGCGCCGGCTTCGATCGCAGCTTCCAGAACCGCATCGGCTTCACCGGCTTCCGGCTTGTAGATAATTTCGCCAACACGGTCGAACATGAAGGAGACCGAGCCCGTTTCCCCCAGCGACCCACCGCATTTGGTGAAATAGGAGCGGATGTTGGAGGCGGACCGGTTGCGGTTGTCGGTCAGGGCTTCGACGACCACGGCAACACCTGCCGGGCCGTAGCCTTCGTAACGGACTTCCTCGTAGTTGTCGTCATCGCCGGACTGGGACTTGTTGATCGCCCGCTGGATGTTTTCCTTCGGCATGGACTGGGCCTTGGCGTTCTGGACGGCAAGGCGCAGGCGCGGGTTCGCGTCCGGATCCGGGTCGCCCATCTTCGCGGCGACGGTAATTTCCTTGGACAGCTTGGAGAACATCTTGGAGCGGGCCGCGTCCTGGCGTCCCTTGCGGTGCATGATGTTCTTGAATTTTGAATGGCCTGCCATGGCTCTTCTCGGTTCTTTACAGGTGATGTCAGTGAAAACTGCGCCGCTTATAGGCAAGTTGACCCGGAAAATCCAGCGCAGAGAAATTCTCGGCCGTGGTCAGGCCCCGTTCGGCCAGAAGGACGGGATCACAGGCTCCAGCCGGCCACCTATGCGAAGCGGCGCAACCCGCTCGGCAAGCCCGGTCCGATCGTCCGTCTCGATGGCGACACCGCAGATGGTCGGATCGCCTGTAGCCGGTGTGAACCGGGAGCTTGGTATCTTGCGCTGGAACCGGTTGACCGGCTCTTCCTTGTCCATGCCCAACACGCTGTCATAAGCACCGCACATGCCCGCGTCGGACATGTAGGCCGTGCCGTTTTCCAGGATCTGGTGATCGGCCGTCGGCACATGGGTGTGCGTTCCGACAACGAGACTGACCCGGCCATCCAGGAAGTGGCCCATGGCCTGTTTCTCGCTGGTGGCTTCCGCATGCATGTCGACGATGATGGCATCGGCCACATCGCCAAGCGGACACCCGTTGATGACGTTGTCGATGGCGGCAAAGGGATCGTCGAGCGCATCCATGTAAACGCGGCCCATCACATTGGCCACCATCACCCTTGCGCCGTTTCTGGCCGTGAAGAGGTGGGCGCCGCGCCCCGGCGTTCCGGAGGGATAGTTGACCGGGCGAAGCAACCTGTCCTGTCGCTCGATATAGACCAGGGTGTCACGCTGGTCCCAGACGTGGTTGCCGGTGGTCACGACGTCGGCACCCGCATCCAGAACGTCCTGCAGGATCGTCTCGGTAATGCCGAATCCGGACGCAGCGTTCTCACCGTTGACGATCACGAAATCGAGCTGGTTGCTTTCCACCAGCTCCGGCAATTGCTCAATGACGGCGGTACGGCCCACGCGGCCGACAAGATCGCCCAGAAACAGAATACGCATATATCCTCACTGGGCGGCCTGCTTCGGCGATCACTTTCGCCGTCAGCCGAACGCCCGGTACCCCTGCTCGGTCAGAATCCCATTCAACGGCTTGTCATGCGCTTCCGCGGGGACGCGGTCAACCTCCTGCACGGAAAAGGCAAGCCCGATGCACAAAAGGGGGCCGGAGTGTTGCAGCTGCGCAATTGTAATGTCGTAAAAAGCCTTGCCGTAACCGATGCGCGTGCCTTTGCCGTCAAAGCCGGCAAGCGGCATCAGAAGTACGGATGGGCGCACTTCCTCGGCGGAGGGGCCGGGCTCGGAGGTGCCGAAACCGGCGGAAACCAGTTCCGTATCCCGCTCCAGGCGGCGAAAGATGAGGCTCGGGCCGGTCATCACGGGCAGGCACAGGGGGTGCCCAAGCTGGCGCAGGCGGTCCATCAGCGGGCGCGGGTCGATTTCGTCCCGGATCGGCCAGAACCCTGCAACAACTGCTCCTGCCGGCAGCGGCAGATCTTCGGCGTGATCGCTGAGCATCAGGCTGTGCTCGATCCGCTCCACCTCCGGCATTGCCTTGCGGCGGGCAAGCACCTGCTTGCGAAGACTGTCTTTTTCGGCAGCAATGGAGGAAAGGTCGGTCATGGGGCCTCGAATAGAATGGATCGGCCCGCGTCCTGAAGAAGAAACGCGCAGCCGCCCGACCGTTGGATTTGCAATCCCGGGAAACCTACAATGTAGGTGGGCGCCGTATGCAACGGACCACGGCCCAGCGCAGGGACAGCTCCCAAGGGAATGCGTAAGGCCCCGGGGATAATGTTCCTGACGTATCGGGCAGCCGCAAGTACCGCATATAATCCGGTGCGACGGCAATTACCAGTGCGGCATGGATTTCATCACAAACGAAGTTGCGGGCACTCTCCGTGGCCGTCTGGCCGGATCGGCAGTCGCCTCAGGCGTTGTCCTGGGCCCGCAAGCTCTTGGAAAGGCCGTCCGCAAGGCTTTCGATCCGAGCCGCGGCAGTATTGACGGCACGCGACAGCTCTTCCTCGTTCTGGCTCATGTTGTCGAGCGCAGCCACCTGCTGCTTCTTGGCATCGGCCAGCTGTTCTTCAAGCCGGGCGACCTTGCGCTCCAGTTCCGAAAGCTGGTCGGCCGCCATGATGCCCGCCATTACCGTCAGGCGCTGGTCGCCGATTTCGCCGAAGGCGCCTCGCAAGTCGTTGATCCAGCCATCGAAACGGGCAGCAAGGCCCATCAAGCGCTCTTCCTCGCCGTCATCGCAGGCCATGCGGAAGGACTTGCCGTTGATGGTAACCGTGATCTGAGCCATATGCGCCTAGCCTCCGTGCGCGTCTAGCACGCTGCGGATGGTTTCCATTGCCGAGACGAGCCGCCGGGAGACATCCCGGTTGGCCTCTTCCAGCCGGGAAGCCCGTGCTTCGCTTTCATCGAGTGAGGCTGCCAGTTGGGAACGGTCTTCGCCGAGCCGCTGCAGGTCGTCCTGCAGGGCATTGAGCGACCTGTCTGCATCAAGACGGCGCTGGACAGCCGCTTCGAGATTGCCGACGGCTTTGTCCAGCCGCTTTACCGCATCGGCCAGGCTGGTCTTTTCCATGCAGTCGACATCCGCCATTAATTACGTCGTCCCAATCGTTCTTCTGCGGCGGTCCGCCCATTCCTTCCTAGGTCAGACTGGAGATTTGGCGCTTTCGACCCTGGAGTTGCTGCTCAAATTACGGGCATTTCAGAGAATGCGCGGCAAAGCACGTTTCACGGCGAAAAAGCAAATCTTTGTTAGAGCGTCGAGCTTAGGCACCGCAACTTCTCTCAGTCAATGCCACCATTGGCAGAATCCTCAACTCTATAACGCGTGGAAGAAAAAATTCTTCCCCGGCAATGCCCTCAAAAGACCCAAACCAGCTTTATTGACTCGGGTGCCGTTCCTGATATTTGTCTGGCGCCTGTTCGAGATTGACGAATGTTAATTCTTGAGCAACGCACCTCAAAACAACCTTGCCGGGCTCTCTGCTTCGGCCAAGGGGGGCTCCAAAGCAAGCAACGGGACCACGATGACCGATCTTGATAAACACCAGCGCATGGCAAATGCGATCCGCTTTCTTGCCATCGATGCCGTGGAAAAGGCTAATTCCGGTCACCCCGGCCTGCCCATGGGCGCTGCGGATATCGCGACAGTTCTTTTTACCGAATTCCTGAAATTCGATCCGACATCCCCGAACTGGGCCGACCGCGACCGCTTCGTTCTGTCCGCCGGTCACGGCTCGATGCTGCTTTACAGCCTGCTGTATCTGCTGGGCTATGAAGACTTCTCCCTCGACGAGATCAAGAATTTCCGTCAGCTCGGCGCACGCACTGCCGGTCACCCGGAATACGGCCACGGCGCCGGTATCGAGACCACCACAGGCCCGCTCGGCCAGGGTCTCGGCAACGCGGTCGGCATGGCCATCGCCGAGCGCCTGCAGTCCACCCGCTTCGGCGAGGATCTTGTCGATCACTACACCTATGTGCTGGCCGGTGACGGCTGCCTCATGGAAGGCATCAGCCAGGAAGCCCTGTCGCTGGCAGGTCACCTGAAGCTCAACAAGCTGATCGTCATCTGGGACGACAACGGCATCTCCATCGACGGCAAGGTCGAAATCACCGATTCAACCGACCAGCAGGCTCGTTTTGCCGCCTCCGGCTGGAACACGCTCAGCGTCGACGGCCACGATCCGGTCGCCATTTCCGCAGCGATCCGCCAGGCACAGGCCAGCGACCGCCCGACCCTGATCGCCGCCAAGACCACCATCGGCTTCGGTGCACCGAACAAGGCTGGCACCGCGAAGGTTCACGGCTCGCCGCTTGGCTCAGACGAAATTTCCGGCACCCGTGCCGCGCTCAACTGGCCGCACGCGCCGTTTGAAGTTCCGAGCGACATTCTGGACGCCTGGCGTATTGCCGGCCTTCGCTCCGCACAGGCTCACAAGGACTGGCAGAAGCGCTTTGCCGAAGCTGACGCCGAGACCCGCGCCGAATTCGAGCGCCGCAATCGTGGCGACCTGCCGGCCGGCTTCACCCAGGCCGTTCTGGACTACAAGAAGAAGCTCGCCGACGAACAGCCGACCATGGCGACCCGCAAGGCTTCTGAAGCTGTTCTGGGCATCATCAACGAAGTTGTTCCGGAAACCATTGGCGGCTCCGCCGACCTGACCGGCTCCAACAACACCAAGACGCCGCAAACCGCGCCGGTAACCCCGGACGATTTCTCCGGCCGTTACATCCACTACGGCATCCGTGAACACGGCATGGCGGCAGCCATGAACGGCATGGCTCTGCACGGCGGCCTGATCCCCTACTCCGGCGGCTTCCTGATCTTCTCCGATTACTGCCGTCCGTCGATCCGTCTCGCAGCCCTCATGGGCCAGCGGGTCATTCACGTCATGACCCATGATTCCATCGGTCTCGGCGAAGACGGTCCGACCCACCAGCCGGTGGAACATTTCGCCGCCCTGCGCGCGATCCCGAACCTGACCTTCTTCCGTCCGGCCGACATCACCGAGACGCTCGAGTGCTGGCAGCTGTCGCTGGAAAACCGCGACGGACCGTCGGTCCTGGCACTGACCCGTCAGAACCTGCCGTCGCTGCGCAAGACCTATGAGGAAAACAACCTCTGCGCCAAGGGTGCCTATGTGCTGATCGACAGCGACGAAGACGCGGCCGTGACCATCTTCGCGACCGGTTCGGAAGTCGAAATCGCCGTCAACGCGCAAAAGGACCTGAGCACGGCCGGCATCGCCGTGCGCGTGGTCTCCGTTCCGTCGTACGAGCTCTTCGAAGCACAGTCAGACGACTACAAGGCCGCCGTCATCGGCAACAGCCCGGTCAAGATCGCCGTTGAAGCCGGCATCCGCATGGGCTGGGACCGCTTTATTGGTGCGGACGGTATCTTTGTCGGCATGACCGGCTTTGGCGCGAGCGCGCCTTACAAGGAACTCTACGAGCATTTCGGCATCACGGCGGACGCCGTCGTTGCAGCCGCCAAGGCAAAGCTCAGCGTTTAACCGAAATCAATTCCCGGCACCAAGACTTCCTCCTATGGTGCCGGGCCTACGGGCACATCAAGTGCTTTTCAAGTGACCACACTATGTGGTTTTTAAATCGGTTTAGCCCCTTCTGAGGCACACCGAAGATTGCGGGAGTGGATTATGGTAACCAAGGTAGCAATCAATGGATTTGGACGCATCGGCCGCAACGTGCTGCGTGCGATCATCGAATCCGGCCGCACCGACATTGAAGTCGTTGCGATCAACGATCTCGGCCCGGTCGAGACCAACGCGCATCTGCTGCGTTACGACAGCGTGCACGGCCGTTTCCCGGCAGAGGTCAAGGTCGATGGCGACACCATTTCCGTAGGTGGCGGCAAGCCGATCAAGGTGACCGCGATCCGTGACCCGAAGGAACTGCCCTGGGGCGAGCTCGGCGTTGAAGTTGCCATGGAATGCACCGGCATCTTCACCGCCAAGGAAAAGGCCTCCATGCACCTGGAAGCCGGCGCCAAGCGCGTTCTGGTGTCCGCCCCGGCCGACGGCGCCGACAAGACCATCGTCTACGGTGTCAACCACGATGCGCTGACCGCGAACGACCTAGTCGTTTCCAACGCGTCCTGCACCACCAACTGCCTGTCCCCGGTCGCCTATGTGCTGAATGAAACCATCGGCATTGAAAAAGGTTTCATGACCACGATCCACTCGTACACCGGTGACCAGCCGACGCTGGACACCATGCACAAGGATCTCTACCGCGCCCGTGCTGCGGCCATGTCCATGATCCCGACCTCCACCGGCGCTGCAAAGGCCGTCGGTCTGGTACTGCCGGACCTGGCCGGCAAGATGGACGGTGTGGCCATTCGTGTTCCGACCCCGAACGTTTCCGTGGTCGACCTGAACTTCATCGCCAAGCGCGACACCACCGTTGAGGAAATCAACGAAGCCATCAAGGCAGCCGCAAACGGCAAGCTGAAGGGCGTACTCGGCTACACCGAAGACAAGCTGGTTTCCATGGACTTCAACCATGACAGCCATTCCTCGGTCTTCCATTGCGACCAGACCAAGGTCATGGACGGCACCTTCGTGCGCATCCTGTCCTGGTACGACAACGAATGGGGCTTCTCCAACCGCATGGCCGACACGGCCGTGGCGATGGCAAAGCTCATCTGATCCCTGCTTTCGAAAGACGCCGGTTCATCCGGCGTCTTTTTTGTCGGTATGGATGTCTTTCCGGCAAGGCCGCAAAAAACTTTCTCGATTCAGGCATAGCCCCGGGGCAAAGGTCATGTAGACTGGAGCTGCAGACTTGCAGTTCAATCCTGGAGACGCCGTCATGACCGCTCTACTGGTCATTCTTGGGTCGTTGTTCGCGGTTGGTTGCCTTGTGGGTTTCGGGTTCTACTGGCTCGATATGAAGAGGGACAACGAACGGTTCCCTTCAGATCAGGACGATGAGCCTGACATGGGCAGCCTCAATACCGATGTCTTGCGAAAGCCGGATTCCCCGGCTGGAAATTCCTGAGTCCAATTGAAGGATCCTGGCCATGACCACGCTGACTTTTCTGATCGTATTTGTTGTCCTGATCGGCGTCGGCTTCTATTTCGTGGAACGGTCGAAGGAACGCTCCGCAAGAAACACCAAACGGTCCTGGCAGCCGGATGTTGACGGCCAAAAGTCCGAAACGATGGCCAACCTTCAATCACCGCCAGATCGATAGCTCTCCCTGTTCGATCCTTATCCTTCCCGGAGTTCCCTGCTTGCTCGAACTGTTCACCGTCATTTCGCTGACCGTCGTGGTCGCAATCGTTCCCGGGCCCGACTTTGCCGTTGTCCTGCGCAATGCCCTCATCGGCGGACGGCTCGCCGGCATCATGACTGCGCTCGGCATCGCGCTGGCCCTCGGCGTACACGTCACTTACGCACTGGCGGGTATCGGCCTGATCGTTTCCCAGTCGATCCTGCTCTTCAACGCGCTGAAACTGATCGGCGCTGCCTACCTCGTTTTCCTGGGCGTCACCATGTACCGCACGGCATCTAAGGAGATGCCGGCCGACGGTGCCCTGTCCGGCATGTCGCCCTTCCGCGCGCTTCGCTGGGGCTTCTTCACCAACGTGACCAATCCGAAAGCCACCATGTTCGCCCTTTCGGTGTTTCTGCAGGTGACGTCTCCCGAAACGCCGCTCTGGACCCAGATCGGTTACGGCGTGATCATGGCGGGCGGCGTGTTCCTGTGGTTTGTTCTGGTGACCGTCTTCTTCACGCTTCCTGCCGTACGCCTCAAGTTCATGCGTGCCAAGCTCTGGATGGAACGTTCCTTCGGCATTCTCCTGACCTTGTTCGGCATCGGCATCGCCGTTTCCACCAACTCCAGCCGTCCTTGAAGACGGGCGATTTCCAACAGGTAAATCAATGGCTTTCAAAACTCTCGATGATCTGACTGACATTGCCGGCAAACGCGTTCTGGTCCGCGTCGACCTAAACGTGCCGATGGATGGCGGCAAGGTTTCCGATACCACCCGTATCGAACGTGTCCTGCCGACCATCCGCGAACTGTCCGACAAGAAGGCAAAGGTCATCCTGCTCGCCCATTTCGGCCGCCCGAAGGGCGCACGCGTTGCCGACATGTCGCTCGGCCCGGTCGCCCTGGCGGTTGCCGGCCTGCTTGGCAGACCCGTTGTCTTTGCAGACGACTGCATCGGCCAGGCGGCGAAGGATGCTGTCGACGTCATGGTCGATGGCGATGTCCTGCTGCTGGAAAACACCCGCTACCATGCCGGTGAAGAAAAGAACGACCCGGACTTTGCCAAGGCTCTGGCGGCCAATGGCGACATCTATGTCAACGACGCCTTTTCGGCGGCACACCGGGCCCACGGCTCCACCGAGGGCATTGCCCGGCTTCTGCCAGCCTATGCCGGCCGCACCATGCAGGCGGAACTTGAAGCCCTGGGCTCCGCGCTCGGCAATCCTGTTCGTCCGGTTCTCGCCGTTGTCGGCGGTGCGAAGGTTTCTTCCAAGATCGATCTGCTGGAAAACCTCGTTGCCAAGGTCGACATGCTTGTTATCGGCGGCGGCATGGCCAACACCTTCCTGGCCGCGCAAGGAACGGACGTCGGCAAGTCGCTGTGCGAACATGATCTGGCCGAAACCGCAAAACGCATCATGACCGCAGCCGACAAGGCGGGTTGTGAGATCGTCTTGCCTGCCGACGCCGTTGTTGCCAGGGAATTCAAGGCCGGCGCTGACAACGAAACCGTTTCGCTCGACGCCATCCCGGCGGACGGCATGATCCTCGATGTCGGCGCAGCATCCATCGAAACGGTGAAAACCAAGATCGATGCTGCCAAGACCCTGGTCTGGAATGGCCCCCTGGGCGCGTTCGAGATCGCCCCGTTCGACACCGCAACCGTTGCGGCTGCCAAGCATGCCGCTGCCAACACCAAGGCAGGCAAGCTGAATTCCGTGGCCGGTGGCGGCGACACCGTCGCAGCGCTCAACCACGCGGGAGCGGCTGACGAATTCTCCTATGTCTCCACAGCCGGCGGCGCCTTCCTGGAATGGCTGGAAGGCAAGGAACTGCCGGGGGTGAAGGCACTCGAAGCCTGACATCGAAGAGGGGTGAAATCTGTCATGCAACGCTGTTTCACCAACATCCTGACCGAGGAGGTCGCCGCAACGGCGGCCTTCTATCAGGACCTCTTGGGCCTGCAGCCGCAATTCGTGTCCGACTGGTTCGTAAACCTTGCCGACGCCGATAACCCGACCCTCGAGCTGGGCATCCTGAAACAGACCAGCGAGATTGTCCCAGCACGTGCCCAGCGCGCCACCGCGGGAGTAATCCTGACCTTTGTCGTCGACGACTGTTCAACGGTATACGAGCGTGCCCTGACACTCGGTGTGAACGTGGTCGAGGCACCTCGCGAAATGCCCTATGGCCAGATGCGGATGATTGTCAGAGATCCGGCCGGAACATTTGTCGATATCAGTTCGCCGGTTTAAAACTCGCCGGGTGGTAGTGCCGACCGCCTCAATTTAATTCGATCCGCAAATTAAATCTGCCAACACGATTTCCTGCAGACCCTTGTATTTTAATTGATTTAAGCGAAGCTGGCCCTCTTTAAATGGCCACAAATATTGTTAGAACCAGCGGGACTTGACGCACCGCAAAATAGGTGTCGTGATTTTTCGCGAACCTTGTCGGCTCATTGGAACCGGACCCTCTGGAGATTTTTGATGGCACGTATCACCCTCCGCCAGCTTCTTGATCATGCTGCTGAACACGACTACGGCGTTCCGGCGTTCAATATCAACAACATGGAGCAGGCACTGGCGATCATGGCTGCGGCGGACCAGACCGACGCCCCGGTCATCATTCAGGCCTCCCGCGGTGCCAGGTCCTATGCCCACGACGTGATGCTGAAGCACATGATGGACGCAGTCGTGGAAATCTATCCGCATATTCCGGTCTGCGTGCATCTGGACCACGGCAATGCTCCGCAAACCTGCATGACGGCCATCCAGGCCGGCTTCACCTCGGTGATGATGGACGGTTCCCTTGAAGCCGACGGCAAGACCCCTGCAAACTGGGACTACAACGTCGGTGTCACCAAGACTGTGACCGACATGTCCCATCTGGGCGGCATCTCCGTTGAGGGCGAACTCGGTGTTCTGGGGTCTCTTGAAACCGGCATGGGCGACAAGGAAGACGGCCACGGCGCGGAAGGCAAGCTCAGCCATGACCAGCTGCTGACCGACCCGGAAGAAGCCGTCAAGTTCGTGCAGGAAACCAAGGTCGACGCTCTTGCCATCGCCATGGGCACCAGCCACGGCGCCTACAAGTTCACCCGCAAGCCGGACGGCGAAATCCTTGCCATGCATGTGATCGAGGAAATTCACCGCCGCCTGCCGGAGACCCACCTTGTCATGCATGGATCGTCATCCGTGCCGCAGGACCTGCAGGACATCATCAACCAGTATGGTGGCCAGATGCCGCAGACCTGGGGTGTGCCGGTGGAAGAAATCCAGCGCGGCATCAAGAACGGTGTGCGCAAGGTCAACATCGACACCGACAACCGCATGGCGATGACCGGTCAGATCCGCAAGATCCTGAGCGAGAACCCCGGCGAGTTCGATCCGCGCAAATATCTGAAGCCTGCCCGCGATGCCATGCAGAAGCTGTGCATCGAGCGTCTGGAAGCCTTCAATACGGCCGGCCAGGCGTCCAAGATCAAGAAGATCGTTACGCTTGCCGACATGGCGAAACGCTATCAGACTGGCGAACTGGATCCGAAGATCGCCTGATTTTCGGCCGGACCGGCAGAGAAATTCTTTCACTTTATTGAAAGAGGGGCCTTGCGTCCCTCTTTCGCCGTCTTTAGGGACAAAATCCCGATCAGACATCAATCAGGACCGCACAAGTGAACCGTCCCCGCCTCTTTCTCGTGACGCCGCCGGAATTTGACACCGCCGACATGGCGGCAAAGCTCAAACAGGCCTTCACCGGTGGCGACATCGCTTGCGTGATGATCTACCGCCCTGGCGCCAGCACCAAGGATCTGCAAGCCGCTGCCAGCGAACTTGTTCCGATCATCCAGGAAGGTGGTGCGGCGGCCATCGTCTATCGCGATACGCAGGCAGCCGGCCGCAGTGGCGCCGACGGCGTCCACGTCGACACCTCGCTGGAAGACCTGAAGCTGGCCGTGGAAAGTTTCAAGCCCGATCGTATCGTCGGCACCGGCGGAACGAAGCTGAAGCATGATTCCATGGAATGGGCCGAAACCGGGGTCGACTACATCTTCTTCGGCAAGCTGGACCTGCCTGAAAAAGCCGAGGCCCATGACAGGACCCTGTCCAGCGCCTCCTGGTGGGCAGAACTGTTCGAAACACCCTGCGTCGCACTTGCCGGCAACACGCTTGAAACTCTGGGAGACGTTGCCGCGACCGGAGCAGATTTTGTTGCCCTCAAGGATGCTGCCTGGCAATCGGACACGGATATTTCATCCGTGATTGCCGAAGCCAATCGTATTCTGGACGCCCATCCCTTTCCTGAAGTCGAATAGCGAGAGCTGGATGCATGCCGACACCTGAAACGAGCCTACGCCGGAAACTTCACGCCCCCTTTCTGCTTGCGGCAGGGTTGCTGGCAGCTGGAATGCTGTCATCCGTGTCGTTTTCTCCGGCCAATGCCCAGGACAACACCGGCACCAGCGAAACAACAGAGGCCGGTGACGCGGCGCCAGAGCCGGACGTACCTGTTGGCCCGGACGGCAAACCGTTACCGGTGCTGATCGACGTCACGACCAAGGACAAGACACTGCTGAGCATTGTCGACGCGGGTCCGCCGAAACTGGAAGAAGGCGAAGTCGCCAACGCTGATACCGCGTACACCGCTTTTCAACGCGGCTGGTTCCTGACCGCGCTCGGTCTTGCGACCCCTTTGGCGGAACAGGGCGACAAGGCCGCCCAGGCCCTGCTAGGCGTGCTGCACGAGGCCGGGCTCGGCATTCATCAGGACAAGGCCAAGGCTGCCGACTGGTA
The DNA here is from genome assembly GCF_009363335.1 of Labrenzia sp. THAF191a. GTDB lineage: Bacteria > Pseudomonadota > Alphaproteobacteria > Rhizobiales > Stappiaceae > Roseibium > Roseibium algicola. The sequence goes on along the minus strand of NZ_CP045333.1, from coordinate 2,327,456 downwards.
CAGCCTGGCCGCTGCCAAGGGCGATACCGGCTCTGCCATGCAGCTGGCCCAGCTCTATCTGCTCGGCACCGGTGTCGAGGTCGACAAGAAGAAAGCAGCGGACCTGTTCGAAGAGGCTGCCAACGCGGGCAATGCGTCTGCGCTCTACAATCTCGCCCTGCTCTACGAGGAAGGCGAAGGCCGCCCCTTCGACGAGAAGAAATCGCGAGAACTTCTGGAAGAAGCCGCCCAGCTAAACGACCCGGAAGCGCAATACGCGCTCGGCCTTTCCTATCTGGAAGCCCAGACCGGGCTGAACGACCCAGGCCTGGGTGCGTTCTGGCTTGGCCGTGCAGCCCGCCGCGGACATACCTCCGCGCAGGTTTACTACGGCATTCTGCGGTTCCAGGGTAAAGGCGTCGATCCGAACGAGACGGAAGCCGCCGACTGGTTCGAGCGGGCCGCCACATCCGGCAACCCGGTCGCGATGAACCGGCTGGCGCGGACCTATGCCTACGGCCGTGGTCGGGAACAGGATTTTGCCGCCGCGGCGGGCTGGCACCTGATTGCCCGCACCTTGGGTGTTTCCGATTTCTCGCTCGACCGGATTATCGAAAGTCTGGACGAAACAACAATGGATGAAGCGCGCAAGCTGGCTGAACAATATTCGGCCACATTGATGGCCCCGTCGGAGGAGCCCGGCAAGGAATCTCCGTAAACCTTGCGAGGAAGCGCGGAATCGTAAGGATGTTTGCCTTTTTTCCTTGAACTCCACCGGCTTTTGTGGTGGACAGGCGCGAGCAAATTTCAGGCGCATCGGCGGCCCGCCGGTCTCGCCCTGCTAAAGGTTCTGTTGAGTTTTGGAGTTTTGTCGTGGTTTGGGTGGAGTTTCCACCGGACGCGGCGGATTTCTAATGGTCAACAGACCCTAAGATCCAAACAAATCAAACAGTCGGTCGTTCCATGAAAATCAACGGAAACGAAATAAAGCCCGGTAACGTGCTTCAGCACCAGGACACGCTTTGGGCGGTTGTCAAAGTCCAACACGTCAAGCCAGGCAAAGGCGGTGCCTTCGCACAGGTTGAAATGAAAAACCTGCTCGATGGCCGCAAGCTCAACGAGCGTTTCCGCTCCGAAGACAAGGTCGAGCGCGTCCGTCTGGAGCAGAAAGACTTCCAGTATCTCTTCACCCAGGAAGACATGCTGATTTTCATGGACACCGAAACCTACGAGCAGCTGGAACTTCAGGCTGATTTCGTCGGCGACCGCGCCGCTTTCCTGCAGGACGGCATGATGGTGACCGTCGAACTGCATGAAGAGCGCCCGATCGGCATCACCCTGCCGCAGTTCGTGACCCTGGAAATCCGGGAAGCCGACGCAGTGGTGAAGGGCCAGACCCAGTCTTCGTCCTACAAGCCCGCGCTCATGGAAAACGGCGTCCGCGTGATGGTACCTCCGTTCATCACCGCCGGCGAAAAGATCATCGTCGACACCGGTTCACTGGAATACGTCCGCCGCGCGGACTGATCTCCTCCCGGCAAGACTTCAAATTGGCGCGCCCGGATTTTGCCGGGCGGCGCCCAACAACAAGTGACAAACAATGGCCCGCACAGCTCTCCTCAACGTGATGGTTCAAGCCGCAACGAAAGCCGGACGCTCTCTGGTTCGCGATTTCGGTGAAGTTGAAAACCTTCAGGTGTCCCGCAAGGGACCCGGCGATTTCGTCTCGGCAGCAGACCGCCGCGCCGAGGACATTGTGCGCGCCGAACTGACCAAGGCCCGCCCGACCTTCGGGCTGGTCATGGAAGAAAGCGGTGAAGTCGAGGGAACCGACGGCCAGCATCGCTGGCATGTCGACCCGCTCGACGGCACCACCAACTTCCTGCACGGCATTCCGATCTTCGCCACCTCCATCGCACTGGAGCGGGCTGGCGAGATCGTGGCCGGGGTCATCTACAATCCGGTGATGGATGAGCTCTACACCGCTGAACGCGGTCGCGGCGCCTTCCTGAACGACCGTCGCCTGCGGGTTGCCGGCCGCACCGAATTGCATGAAATGGTGTTCGGCACCGGCCTGCCCTTCATCGGGTCGGGCGACCATGGCCGGACACTACGCGAGCTGCGCTACATCATGCCGGAAGTTGCAGGCATCCGCCGCTGCGGCGCAGCTGCCCTGGATCTTGCCTGGACCGCGTCCGGCCGTCTCGACGGTTTCTGGGAGCGCAACCTGAACAGCTGGGACATTGCGGCCGGCCTCCTGATGGTGCGCGAAGCCGGTGGTTTCGTCACCGATCTTCAGGGCAAGAACAAGATGCTGGAAAGCGGCGATGTGGTTGTCGGCAACGAAGACGCCCACAAATACCTGCTGCAGCTCCTGAAAAAGGCGGCAACCCCGGCTCAGGGCTGATTGCCTCCAGCGCTTCCCGGCAGCACCTCGACGCGAACATCCTCATCTTCGAAAAGCGCATGACGCTGACCTGAAAGATGTGCGGCGCAAACCGCCCACCGCGGGAGACGGGACCCACGGCCCGTCTCTTCATGAGAAGGCCTTTGGATAAACCCGGTGGTTTTCAGGCTTTCCAGACTTTATTCGGGCCTCTTCGGCAATTCGAGGTTTCCAAGCCGTTAAAAATCACGCTATCAATCAGTTACGTCCAATTCAGGTGATTGATAACGCAATATGGCCCGTGAATTTGACCCTTATAGCCTGTCCAGTCCGCGGGCCTATCTGACCTTCATGATCATCTTTCTGGTGATCGTTGCCTTCATCGCCTTCATCCTGTTCCCGCAGATTTCGACGGCCTTCATGAGCAACCCGGGTCTGAATGGCCTGATCGTGCTTGTCGGCGTGTTCGGTGTGCTGCTGCTCTTCGGCCGCGTGATCCGCCTGTTCCCGGAAATCTCCTGGGTCAACAGTTTCCGGATCGGCGACCCGGGCCTCGACACGCGTTCGCCGGTGCTGCTGGCGCCGATGGCTGCCTTGCTCGGCAACAAGTCCGGCGACATGGCCCTGACGCCAACCACCGCCCGCTCGATCCTTGATTCCATCGGAATGCGCCTTGAGGAAAGCCGCGAGATGTCGCGCTACCTCACAGGCCTCCTGGTGTTCCTCGGCCTGCTCGGCACGTTCTGGGGCCTGCTCCAGACCGTCAGCTCGGTCGGCGCGACTATCCAGTCGCTCGACGTCGGTTCGGGTGATGCCAATGTCATCTTCGAAGATCTGAAAGCCGGCCTGGAAGCGCCCCTGTCCGGCATGGGCACGGCTTTCTCGTCCTCGCTCTTCGGTCTGACCGGCTCGCTTGTGCTCGGCTTCCTGGATCTGCAGGCGGGGCAGGCCCAGAACCGGTTCTACAACGAGCTTGAAGACTGGCTCTCAACGGTCACTGACATCGATCCGGAAGAAAGCCTGTTCAATGCCCCGGACTCACCCGGCGTCGAACAGATACAGGCCTCGATCTCCGCCCTGCAGAAAAGCGTTGAGGAAGGCGGCAGCAAGAATGCCAACCAGGCCATGGCCAATCTGGCCGAAGGCATTCAGGGACTGGTCAAACACGTTCGCTCCGAACAGCAGATGATGCGCGACTGGGCCGAGGCCCAGGGCGAACAGCAAAAGCGCATTGAAGGGCTCCTGTCCTCTATCGCCGCCGCTTTCGACCGCGCGAAGGAGTAGACCATGGCCGGACTGGCAGGATTGCGCGCTCGCCGAAGGGCCCAGTCGACCGACTACTGGCCCGGTTTCGTTGATGCCATGGCGACACTGCTGCTCGTCATCATCTTCCTGCTGTCCATCTTCATGATTGCCCAGTTCTTCCTGTCACAGCAGCTTTCTGGCCGCGACACGGTGTTGAACCGGCTGAATGCCCAGATCAGCGAGCTGACGGAGCTTCTCGCCCTGGAGCGCGCCAATTCCGGGGAGCTGGAAGACACGATCCTCGGCCTGCAGGCCAGCCTTTCCGATGCACAGAGCGAACAGACCCGCCTGCTTGGCCTTCTGGAAAACAGTTCCGGTGCAGCCGATGCGGCCGGCGGACGCGCCACCCAGCTGGAAAACCTGCTCGATGACGAACGTCAGATCAGTCAGGACGCCCTTGCGCAGGTGGAGCTGCTCAATCAGCAGATCGCGGCACTACGCCGCCAGATTGCTGCTGCGAACGCTGCTCTTGAAGCTTCCGAGGCAAAGGAAGCCGACAGTCAGGCCAAGATCGCCAGCCTCGGCAAGAGGCTGAACGCCGCACTGGTGCAACGTGTGCAGGAACTCTCGCGCTACCGCTCGGACTTCTTCGGCCGCCTGCGCGAAATCCTGTCCCAGCGTTCCGACATCTCCGTTGTCGGCGACCGGTTCGTGTTCCAGTCCGAAGTGCTGTTCGACAGCGGCCAGGAAGACATCAATCCGGAAGGCCGGCAGGAGCTCGACAAGCTCGCAGACGCCATCCAGGAACTCAGCGGTCAGATCCCGGACGAGATCAACTGGGTGCTGCGTGTCGACGGCCACACCGACGCCCGCCCCCTGTCGGGCACCGGGCGCTTGCGTAACAACTGGGAACTCTCGGCCGCCCGCGCCATTTCCGTCGTCCGCTACCTGATCGAACGCGGCGTTGACCCCAAGCGGCTTGTCGCAGCCGGATTCGGCGAATTCCAGCCGCTGGAAGAAGGGGAAACACCGGACGCCCTGGCCAAGAACCGCCGGATCGAACTGAAACTGACGGAACGCTGAGACTTACGTCAGCTCAACGGATCCTGAGGAATGCACGCGTGATGTCGGGCGAACCGGGCATGCCGGCTTGACTTTTCCGCCCTCAGACGGGTTTTTCAAATTCATGCAGATCCTCAAAGGCCATTGGCAGCTCATTCTGATCACGGCGGTCATGTTCCTCTTCTGGAACACGATCTTTGTTGTGCCGCTGAAGATCCTGATCGTCTATCTGCATGAATTGTCCCACGCGCTGGCGGCCATCCTGACCGGTGGTTCCGTTGAGGAAATCTCTCTCTCGCCCTGGCAGGCTGGACATGCGATTACGCGCGGTGGCAGCCGGTTCCTGACGTTGACGGCCGGGTATCTCGGCTCGCTCGCCATCGGCATGGCACTCTTGATGATTGCCCTGAAAACAAATGCGGACCGCATTGTGCTGGGCCTGCTCGGCGCCTTCACCTTGCTGGTCGCGCTGCTCTATATCCGCGATCTCTTCGCCCTCGCCTTCTGCATCGGCACGGGCGTCGCCATGCTGGCGGCAGCGAGGTATCTCAGTGTCACGGTCAACGACCTGATCCTGCGCGTCATCGGCCTGACCAGCATCCTCTACGTACCTTTCGACATTTTCGACGACACCATCCGTCGCTCAGGTGCCCGTTCCGATGCCTACATGCTGGCGGAAGAGTTTGGCGGCCCCACGATTTTCTGGGGTGCACTCTGGCTGCTGGCAAGCCTCGCCATCATCTACCTGTGCCTCAGACACGGCCTCGGGAAGAGCAGCAACGTCGATTTAGGAAAGCGCGTTCAAAAGGGCTAGCGATTGCCGCTTGACCTGACCGACCGCAACGGATCACCCTTGGCGGACAAATCCTTACCGGAGACCGCCATGCTGGATCTGCGTCCCAATTGTGAATGCTGCAACAAGGACCTTCCACCGGAATCAGAAGAGGCCTTTATCTGTACTTTCGAATGTACGTTCTGTGCGGACTGCGCCCAAAATGTCCTGCATGGCGCGTGCCCCAACTGCGGTGGCAATTTTCAGCAACGCCCAATTCGGCCGGCAGCAGCCCTGCTTCGCCATCCAGCTTCGACACAACGGATTTTCAAGCCGGAAGGCTGTGGCCAGAGCACCTAGGGCGACTGCCTAGAGGAGATTGCCCCCGACAAAGATCACCAGAAGGCCTGCACCGCTTGCAGCCAGCCTCTGCAGGGGCTTCCTGAAGCCTATGACCCCGTAGGAGACCAGGCCCAGCCCGAGGCCGATCTTGGCCGCGGCAAGCAGCGCCGGCAGCGGGCGGGCGGCAAGCTCCAGGACCGCCGGATTGGCGACCATGGCCAGAGGAATGATGTAGAGGCCAATGCCGAGCGCCATGGCGGAAAGAGCGACCTTCAGCCAGTTTTCGCCAATCATCCCGGCGGCGATGAAGACGGCTCCGCAGACCGGTGGCGTGATGGTCGACAGCAGCGCGAACCAGAAGACGAAAAGATGCGCCTGCAAGGGCTCCAACCCCTGCTGCATCAAGGCCGGTCCGGCAACGGAAACACAGATGACATAGGCCGCGGTCGTCGGCACTTCCATGCCGAGGATCAGACAAGCAAGCGCGGTCAGGAACAAGGACGGCCACAGGTAACCGCCCGACCCGGACAGGATGAGCGAGGTGATCTTGACGCCGAGCCCGGTAATCGCCAGCACGCCGATGATGATCGATGCACAGACAATGATCGCCGCGATGACCGATACCTGACGGGCCGAGTTCAAAGCCGCGTTTTCCAGCCGCAGCAGGATGTCCTTGAGTGCAAAGGTGCCTCGGGCGTTGAAGAAAAGCAGCGCGAACCCGGCCAGAATGGCAATGCAGGCAGCATATTGCGGTGTATAGCGCGCGACGAACATGCCCCACAACAGCACGGAGAACGGCACCAGGAAGAAGGCTGAGGTAATGGCCACCTGGCGCATTTGCGGCTGATCGCCCTGATCGATGGCAGCAAGGTCATACCGCTTGGCATAGGCATTGATGCCCACCCAGACCGCGAAGAAATAGAGGATTGCCGGCAGCAAGGCCGCTGCCATGATCTGGGTATAGGGCACCCGTGTCAGCTCCACCATGACGAAGGCCCCTGCCCCCATCAAAGGCGGCATGATCTGGCCGCCGGAGGACGCAACCGCCTCGACGGCTGCCGCCAGTTTTTTCGGGTAGCCGAGCCGCGTCATGGCCGGAAGAGTGATTGCACCGGTGGAAGCCACATTGGCAGACGCGGAGCCTGAAATGGAGCCGAACAGCGCCGAGGACAACACGGACACCTTGGCCGCACCGCCCTTGAGCCGGCCTGCCGCAGCAGCAGCGACGTTCATGAACCCTTGTCCGGCTTCCCCGGCATTCAGAACAGCGCCGAAAATCACGAAAATGGCGACCACGCCCACCGAGACACCGGTCAGGCTTCCCCAGACCCCGCCTTCAGCAATGGTCAGCGTGCCGAGAAAACTCGCAAGCGGCGTGCCGGAGTGACCGAATTCACCCGGAATATGCTGACCGAACATGCCATAGGCCAGTGCCAGCGCCGCCACCACCGGCAACGGCCAGCCGATTGCGCGACGCGCACCTTCAAGCACAACCAGCAACAGGACACCGGCCATCCAGAACTGGAAATCACCTTCCAGAAAACCGTATTGGTCCGAAAGCGCAGACTGGTTGGCCACGATCCACAAACAGACGGCCACACCTGCAGCACACAGCACAGCACCGCTCACGCGCGTGAGAAAGCCACCTTTGGCAAAGATGAAGATCCATGGCAGGGCAAGTGCAAGATGAAGTGGCCGGCTGACGAGGTTCGGCACCAGGCCGGAGAAGATCAGCCCGAGATGAAATACGACAAGCGCCGTTGCGAGAAGAAGCATGGCCATTCGCTGGAAGGGCGATGTCGCGGTGTCACCACTGATCATGGGCTGGTATTTCTATCTGGTTGCGCAGCTTGTCGGCCGAAGGGGCGACATGCCGCTGCACGGTTTCAATCTGTCAGAGCGCTCTCCTGCGCAAGGCAGGGAACTGATGCTTTTGGACAATCCTGGAAGGGTCCGGTGGACGATTTCCTCCGGACCAGTATGTCTGCTCGAACGATACGGGGCGCCATTTTCCGGCAGATCCTGCCATGGCGCCCCGCGTTCGGTGTCGTGATTTACTTCTGGGCGTCGGTCAATTCGATGCCGGCTTCCTGATAGTAGCGTGCGGCACCCGGGTGGATCTTGCCGGTGATATTGGCCATCAGTGCCTGGTCGACACCGTTCCACCACGGGGCTTCTTCGCCCATCTTGGCTTTTTCGTCCCAGAAGGTCTTGGTCAGGGCATAGGCTGTGTCGTCGTCCATGGCGCTGGTCGTATAGGCAACGACCGGCAGCGAAGTGGTGACGATGTCCTCGGCCTGACCAGCATAGGTCCCGGCCGGAATGACCAGTTTAGAACGCTTGGTTTCGGCAATCTGGTCGTCGCTGAGAGAAAGCACCGTCACGTCCGCGGAGGCAGCCGCCTCGATAACATTCGGCGCGGGCCAGGAACCGGCGGTCACGAAACCATCGATCTGACCATTCTTGAGCGCGGCAACCGCATTGGAAAGTTCCGCGTCAGCGATGTTCACCTTGCCTTCGAGGCCGAACATCTTCAGATATTTTTCGCCTTCCGTCGCACCGAAGGAGCCCTTGCCGAGAAGGATCGTCTTGCCTTCCATGCCGGCAAAGTCGGAAACACCGCTATCGGCCGACATGACGAAATGCATGGTCAACGAAGGGATCGGGAACAGGGCACGGATTTCGTCGAATTTCGGATCGCCCTTGCCTTCGAACATGGCCTTGCCACCCTGGGCAAGGGAAACGAGCGCTGGCGGCGTCGTGAAGACATAATCACCACCGCGCGCCTTGGCTTCCATCACGTTCTGAACGGATCCCTGGCTTTCTTCCACGGTGACAATCATGTCGCCGTTGCTGCCGGCCTTGATGGCTTCCGCGATCTGGACGCCCATCTGGTAATAGGATGAACCGGTCTTGGCGGATTTATAGGTGATCCGCGTTTCCGCGTGGGCCTGGAACGAGCCAAGGGCGAGGGTCAGGCCAAAGGCAAGTTTCAAAAGTCTGTAGGTCATGAGCGTCTCCCGAATTTTTCAGGAAGATTATTGTGTGATCCTCAGCGTGGCAACGCGTTTTCATATGATCTGGGTACGGCTCATGTCGAAAATTCAACCATTCCACACCCTGGGCGGGCAAGCCGGAAACATGCGTCTGGAAGGTCAAATAAAAACCGCCGGCTGAACTCAGCCGGCGGCTCCAGAATTTGCAGAAAGCAGGAAGCGATCAGCGGTTTTCGTCGTCTTCTTCGTCTTCGTCCTGAGTTTCGCTCTTCAGCGAGTTCAGTTTGGCGAACACGGCATCGGCGTCGATTTCCTCTTCTTCCTCGCGCTGGATCGGCTTGGACGGATCGAGCGAGAAAGCAGCTGCGATAGCGTCTTCGCTGGTGCTGTCTTCGACGGACATCAGGGTCTCGTTGACTTCGCCTGCCATCGGCAGCGGAGCATTCTTCGCAGCCTTTTCGACTTCCATGTCCAGCTCAAGCTGGCTGCACAGGCCCAGGGTAACCGGGTCGGACGGCGTCAGGTTGGCAGAGTTCCAGTGGGTCCGGTCGCGGATTGCGGCAATGGTCGGCTTGGTGGTGCCGACAAGGCGCATGATCTGCGCGTCCTTCAGTTCCGGATGGTTGCGCACCAGCCACAGGATCGCATTCGGCCGGTCCTGACGACGGGACACCGGCGTGTAACGCGGTCCCTTGCGCTTGGATTCAGGCACGACCACCTTCGAACCCTGAAGCTTCAGCTGATAGTTCGGGTCTTTCTGAGCCTTTTCGACTTCTTCGCGGGAGAGCTGGCCGGTCAGGATCGGATCAAGGCCCTTGATCCCCTGTGCGGCTTCGCCATCGGCAATTGCCTTCACTTCAAGCGGGTGCAGTTTGCAGAAGGAGGCGATCTGAGTGAAACTCAGCGCGGTATTGTCCACGAGCCAGACGGCGGTTGCCTTCGGCATAAGCGGCGTGTTCGCCATCAGATAAATTCCTCTCGTCTGCTCCCTCGCCCGGCAGGGCGAAAAAGCGGTGTTCCTTGATCAGTTTCCTGGAAAGTGGCCGGAATATATGTCGAAAAACACGGAAACGCAAATACTCGCGTAACAATCGCGCAGTTGCAGGTTTCCATCCGGCATCAGCCATCCACCGTCAGGACGATTTTTCCAATATGGCCAGAGCCTTCCATACGCCGATGGGCTTCCGCAGCCTCGGCCAAGGGGTAGGTGGAATCCATCACGGGCGCGACTTTGCCCGATTCGAGCAGAGGCCAGACCTTCTCTTTCAGGCTTTCGGCAATTGCCGTCTTGAACGCATCGCTGCGTGGACGCAGCGTCGAACCCGTGTGGGTCAGGCGCTTGACCATCAGGCGAGAGAAATTGACGTTCTCCGCAATGCCGTTCAGCGTCGCGATCTGGCAGATACGTCCTTCGACCGCTGCGGCTTTCCAGTTCCGTTCAACATAGTCACCACCGACCATGTCCAGGATCACGTCAACCCCTTCGCCGCCCGTGATCTCCAGGATCACCTTTTCGAACTCCGCTTCACGGTAGTTGATGGCGTGGTCCGCGCCGAGCTTTTGCACCGCCTCGGCCTTTTCCGCAGACCCGACGGTGGTGAAGACTTCGGCGCCGAAAGCCTTCGCGAGCTGGATTGCCGTTGTGCCGATACCGGACGTGCCGCCATGCACCAGGAAGCGCTCTCCGCTTTTCAGGCCACAGCGATCGAACACATTGGTCCAGACAGTGAAGAAGGTTTCCGGAACGGCTGCGGCCTCCACCATGGAAAGCCCCTTGGGAACCGGCAAGGCATGTCCTTCCGGCACCTTGCAGTAGGTCGCATAGCCGCCGCCAGGGGCGAGCGCCGTTACCTTGTCACCGACCTTGTGCCGACCTGCTCCCTCGCCCAGAGCCACCACTTCGCCAGCGACCTCTAGCCCCGGCAGATCGGACGCGCCCTTCGGCGGCGGATAGGCCCCCTTGCGCTGCAGGACATCCGGCCGGTTGACACCGGCAGCCGCCACCTTGATCAGGATCTCACCTTGTCCCAATTCGGGAATGGACCGCTCTTCAACGCGCAGAACCTCCGGTCCTCCGGGCTCTGAAATGGCAACGGCGGTCATGCGATCCGGCAGATTCTGCATAGAGGCGTTTCCTTTTTTGGTTCATTTTGGGACTGGCTAGGCCAACTGTGCCTGGCATATGGTAAATCGAGCGTCTGTCTATTTGCAGGAAAACAGCCCGGCGAGGCAACTGCCAGGGCCTGGGTTAAATAACGGCCGGAAACGCGGCCGGACCCCGATCTGGGACCGCAGAGGAGGAAACCGATGAACCTGTTTGATGAAGATGTCCCCAAAAAATCACCACTTGGCGCGGTTACCGTAGGGGAAGAACTGTCTCGTCTTTCCGAGGCGGAGCTGCAGGAACGGATCGAAGCTCTGAAGGGTGAAATTAACCGTACCCAGAAGGAGCTTGAGCAACGCGGCACTATTCGCGATGCAGCCAACTCAATTTTCCAGAAGTGACCCTGTAAATTATTACAGAACTTGAGTTTATGTCCTTTTTTGACACGCACTTACAGTAAAGCTGATAGGTAAAAATTTACTCGTTTACCTCTTATTAATCTTTCTAAAATATAAACATAGCTATCCAGTCATCTGGATGTGAGTGGCTCCTGTCCACTCTGTTTGACGCCTCCCTGTTAAAGACTCAGAGCCGCAACCAAGCGGCTCTTTTTTTTGCCAACGCCTCATAGTATCTTGTCAATGTTCTGGTTAATGGCCGTTTACCTGTCCGTTTGGCACGCGCTTTGCTGGATACAGGCCATGAAGACCTGCATCGTTCCAAAAAGGAACACCTGAAACGGGATGTCATATCCCGGGACAGACCAAGAAGAGATGGCAGGATAACCGGAAGAGTAATTGAGGCTTAGCAATCCTATGACGGACGACATCAAAAAAGCCGGTGACACAGGAAGCGCAGTTCATATCGCGCATCACCTTGCCAGCTCCGACAGCTTCCAGAGCCTGTTTCAGGAAGGCATGTCGCTGGTCGAGGAAACCGCAATGTACCTTGACGGCAACGGCCGCGAAGAAGCCAAGCAGCTTCCGCGCCCTGCCTCCCTCGCCTATGCGACGGAATCCATGCGTCTGACCACCCGGCTCATGCAGCTGGCCTCCTGGCTGCTGCTGCAGCGTGCGGTCAACGAGGGCGAGATGTCCCGTGAGCAGGCCGGCAGCGAGAAGAACAAGGTTCGCCTCGACAAGCTGTCCACAGCCGCGGGCGGCCCAACCTGGACTGATCTGCCGGAAACGTTGCGCGAGCTGGTTGACCGCTCTTCCCGGCTGCAGGAACGCGTCGTCCATCTCGACAAGATGCTGTACCGCAAGGACGCAGAGCAGGTCGAGGAAGCCACGAACGACAATCCGGTCGCTTCCCAGATCAACAAGCTGCACGCCGCATTCGGCAAGTTCGGCTAAGTCCGATCAACCTCTTTCGAATTCGAAAAGCCGCCGCAAGGCGGCTTTTTGTTTTGGGTGAGCCTGCGCCGGATCCCAGTAAAGCCCCAGGATGCCTCCCGAGTATCGAAGCGTAGATCCGAAGCCTATATTCAACGCCGAGTGCCGAAGCGCCAGGGTTTGCTGATGAAGGTCAACACGCTCCAGTTTTCTGGCCAAGTCACCTGTCAGGTCTCTGCTCAGCTCTCTGGCCAGCTCTCAGGAGACGGGTAGACCCCGGATCTCGCCGTGTTCGCCCGGGGTGACATTGTACCTGCTGTGCTTCCTGCGGACCTCAAAACACAAAAAACCCGGCCAGAGGCCGGGTTTTTCGTTTGAAACTGTCGTGGCTGAAGCTTAGGAGCCCAGGAAGCCAGCGAACTTGTTCTTGAAGCGGGACACACGGCCGCCGCGGTCCATCAGCTGACGGTCACCACCGGTCCATGCCGGGTGGGACGTCGGGTCGATGTCGAGCGTCAGGGTGTCGCCTTCCGCACCATAAGTGGAGCGGGTGGTGTATTCGGTGCCATCGGTCATGACGACCTTGATGGTGTGGTAGTCGGGATGAATATCCGCTTTCATGGCCGGTCCTTTCAAGCGCCCTGTGACAACCTTCCGGGAAAGCCGCCAAGCAAACGCAAAACGAAATGAGGGGCCGCCGATCCGGTTGCGGACGCCGCCCTCAGAAACATGAGGCGGGGATATACCCCATGGAAGGAGCCAAGACAAGGGGCAAATTCCGGCAATTTCCAGCTATCTCCGGCAAAGGATTTCAACCCCTCGCCGACGCGGCCCGCTTTCCTCCGACAAAGCCCTTTTAAAGCTCTTGGCGGCTTTGTCCAAAGTCATTGTCCGCACTGCGGAACATGCTAAGACGGGAAGGAACAACAAGGAGACCCCAGTGGCCGACGCCCCTGCCAACGAAACCCAATCCCCATCCGGAAAGTCCCGCAGATCGCTTCGCCCGCTTACCCGGCTGCTGCCGTATCTCTTCCGGCACAAGACCATGGTTGCAGCGGCAGTCGCAGCCCTGTTCTCGGCCGCCGTCATAACGCTTGTTCTTCCTGCGGCGGTCCGCCGGATGATCGACTTCGGCTTCGGCGCCGATGACCCCGCGCTGGTCAATTCCTATTTCGCCGTGCTGATCGGCGTGGTGTGCGCTCTCGCAACTGCCAGTTCCGTCCGCTATTTCCTGGTCATGTGGATTGGCGAACGGGTCGTCGCCGATGTGCGCTCCGATGTCTTTGCTCATATGACCAGGCTCAGCCCGGTCTTTTACGACAGCGCCAAATCCGGGGAAATCCTGTCGAGGCTGACGGCCGACACCACCCAGATCAAGGCTGCCTTCGGCTCCAGCGCGTCACTTGCCATGCGCAACCTGATCATGTTCCTGGGCGCTGCGGTGATGATGGTCGTCACCAGTCCAAGGCTTTCCGTCATCGTTCTGGCAGCTATCCCGGTCATTCTCATTCCCATTCTCGGCTTCGGGCGTCAGGTGCGCAGAAGGTCTCGCTTTGCCCAGGATACCCTTGCTGAAGCATCAGCCTATGCAAGTGAGATGTTGGGCTCGGTCCGCACGCTTCAGGCCTTTACCCATGAAAGCCGCAGCGCAGGCCGCTATGCAGATGCCGTCAATGCCGCCTTCCAGGCTGCCCGTCAGGCAATCGTGGCCCGCGCTGCGCTGACCGGCTTTGCCATCATGGTGATCGGGGCCAGCATCGTCGCCGTCCTCTGGATCGGTGCCAGCGACGTCTTCTCCGGCAGGATCACGGGTGGTGAACTCAGCCAGTTCCTGCTCTATTCCATTCTGGCGGCTGGATCCCTGGCTGCCCTCTCCGAAGTCTGGGGCGAACTTTCACAGGCAGCCGGCGCGGCAGAGCGCCTGTCGGAACTTCTGGAAATCCAGCCGGAAATCGCCGCACCTGAAAACCCGGTCAGCCTGCCCGAGACGCCGCGCGGCGAGATCGTCTTCCAGGATGTGTCTTTCGCCTATCGCAACGCGGAGAAAATGCCCGTCGTCCGCGACCTCAGCCTCACCATATCGCCGGGCGAAACCGTGGCCGTGGTCGGACCTTCAGGCGCAGGCAAGTCGACCCTCTTCAGCCTGCTGATGCGTTTCTACGATCCCGTCTCGGGTGACATCCGCCTCAATGGCGTTGCCCTGCCGGACCTCGACCCGGAAGACTTGCGCCGCCATATCGCACTGGTGCCGCAGGACACGGCTATCTTTGGCGCCAGCATTGCAGAGAACATCGCCTACGGACGGCCGGACGCCAGCCAGGAAGAAGTCATCGCCGCCGCGGAAGCAGCGCTTGCGGCCCCCTTCATCGAGAAGATGTCGGACGGCTACGACACCATTGTCGGCGAACGCGGCATTACTCTTTCCGGCGGCCAGCGCCAGCGCATTGCCATCGCCCGTGCCGTCCTGAAACACGCCCCCGTGCTGCTGCTGGACGAAGCCACAAGCGCGCTCGATGCGGAAAGCGAAAACCTGGTCCAGCAAGCCCTCGACCGGCTGATGGAGAACCGGACCACGCTGGTGATCGCACACCGGCTGGCAACGGTTCTCAAGGCAGACAGGATCGTGGTGATGGAAAACGGCCGGATTGTCGAAACCGGGACACACGGCGAACTGACCGCTGCCGGTGGCCTTTATGCCAAACTGGCGAGGCTCCAGTTTGGTGCCGAGCTGGACGCGGAAACCGCATAGCCCGTCAAACGTGAAAAGGGCGGCATGATTGCCGCCCTTCTTGGCTGATGAATGCCGATGTCGGATCACGCGTCGTCGGGAACCGCGACCGTGTAGTTGAGCGGCATGCGGCCGCCGTCGGCGAAGATCGTCTGACCGGTAACATAGCTGGCATCGCTGGACGCCAGGAAGGCGGCGACGCTGGCGATTTCGGACGGTTCGCCGACGCGCAGCATCGGCGTCCGCGACAGGATGCGGTTCTTCGCCGCCGGATCGCTGTTCACCGACGCCAGCATCTCGGTCATGATCGAGCCCGGCCCGATGGCGTTGACACGGATGCCGTACTGGGCAAGCGACAGGGCGGTCGTCTTGGTCAGCTGCGACATGCCACCCTTGGAAACGCAGTAGGGGATCTGGTTCGGGATCGCGAGCACCGAGTTGACCGACGACATGTTGACGATGCAGCCCGGCTCGCCACCGTTCTGAACCTTCTCCACCATGTGGCGGGCAACGGCCTGCGAGCACAGGAAAGCACCCTTCAGGTTGATCGACAGGACGCGCTCAAAATCCTCTTCTTCCAGGTCGAGGAAATCCGCGCCGACCACGATGCCGGCGTTGTTGACCAGCACATCGATGTCGCCATAGGCGTTCAGCGTTTCGGCAACCAGATTGCGAACGTCCAGACGTTCAGCGACGTTGCAATGGATGTACATTGCCTCGCCCTGCGATTTCAGATCTTCAGCCGCGGCTTCACCGGCTTCGTCATCCACATCGGCAATCACGACCTTCGCGCCATCGGCGACAAAGCGCTTGGCGACTGCAAATCCGATCCCACGGGCTGCCCCGGTAATGATGGCGACCTTATTCTCCAAAGACACGGAAACCTCACGGCTGCTTGAGTTTAATTCTGATGCGCAAATAGTGCGGGCCGCTTCGCGGCGGCCCGACATTAAGTGTCAAAAACGGCTGTGTCGATGGCTGTTATCGCCCTCCAGCAACGTCACCTGGTCAATTCAGACGGAAATTCCGTGTGTTTTGAGCGCTTCTGTAATCTCGTCCAGGATTGCCGGATCATCGATCGTGGCCGGCATTTTCCAGCTTTCTCCGTCGGCGATCTGGCGCATGGTGCCTCGAAGGATCTTGCCGGAACGCGTTTTCGGCAACCGGTCCACGGTGATCGCGATCTTGAACGCCGCCACCGGGCCGATCTTGTCGCGCACCAGCTTGACAAGCTCCTTCTCGATCTCGTCGTGGGTCCGGTCGACACCGGCTTTCAGAACAACGAACCCGCAGGGCAGCTGGCCTTTCAGCTTGTCTGCAATGCCGATGACGGCACATTCGGCAACATCGGGATGCGTGGCCAGCACCTCTTCCATGCCGCCCGTCGACAGTCGGTGGCCGGCAACGTTGATGATGTCGTCGGTCCGCGCCATGATCGACAGATACCCGTCGTCATCAATGATCCCGGCATCCGCGGTCTTGTAGTAACCGGGGAACTCGGCGAGATAGGCATCGAAGAACCGCTTGTCCGCGTTCCACAAAGTCGGCAACGAACCCGGCGGCAGCGGCAGTTGCACCACGATGTTGCCAAGCGTATTGGCGCCCAGCGGATGGCCGGCATCGTCCAGCACCTGAACGTCGTAGCCGGGCATCGGCACGGTGGGTGATCCCGGCTTGACCGGCAACTGACCGAGACCAACCGGGTTGCCGACGATGCACCAGCCGGTTTCCGTCTGCCACCAGTGGTCGATCACCGGCACCTGCAATTGGTCGATGGCCCAGTTGACCGTTTCAGGATCCGCACGCTCTCCCGCCAGGAACAGGGACCGGAACTGGGACAGATCGTATTTCTGGATCAGCTCGCCTTTCGGGTCTTCCTTGCGAATCGCCCTGAAGGCGGTCGGCGCCGTGAACAGCGAAACGATGTTGTGGTCGGAAATAACCCGCCAGAACGTTCCCGCATCCGGCGTCCCCACAGGCTTGCCCTCGAAGACGATCGTGGTGCAGCCGTGCAATAGCGGCGCGTAGCAGATGTAGGAATGGCCGACCACCCAGCCCACGTCTGATGCTGCCCAGAAAACTTCCCCCGGCTGAATGTCGTAAAGGTTCTTCATCGACCATTTCAGTGCCACCATGTGGCCGCCGTTATCGCGAACGACGCCCTTGGGCTGACCGGTCGTGCCGGAAGTGTAGAGGATATAGAGCGGGTCGGTTGCTTTCACCGGAACCGGTGCGATCCTGCGCCCGGCCGCGACAGCATCTGCCTGAAGAGCACCGAGATCGTGGTCCCTGCCCGCTTTCAGGTCCGCCGTCAGTTCCTCGCGCTGGAAGACGAGGCAGCTGCCCGGCTTATGCCTGGCAATATCGATGGCCTGATCGATCAGGGGCTTGTAGGCAATGACGCGGCCCGGCTCGATGCCGCAGGATGCTGCGATGATTGCCTTCGGGGTCGCATCATCGATTCGCGTTGCCAGCTCGTTTGCGGCGAAGCCGCCGAAGACGACGGAATGAATGACACCAAGACGCGCGCAAGCCAGCATCGCCATCACGGCCTGGGGGATCATCGGCATGTAGATGATGGCCCGGTCGCCCTTGACGAGGCCCTGGTCGGCCAGCACGCAGGCCATGGCCTCCACTTCTTCCAGAAGCTCCGCATACGTGTAGCTTGCTGTCCGTCCGGTAATCGGGCTGTCGTAGATAAGTGCCGGCTGGCCGGGACGACCGCGCTCCACGTGCCGGTCCAGGCAGTTGTAGCAGGTGTTGCACTCCCAATCCGGATACCAGCGGCCATATTGCCCTTGATCAGGATCGAACACCTTGTCGCCCGTCGAGACCCAGTCGATTTCCTCAGCGGCCTCTTTCCAGAACCCGAGCGGATCCTGTTTCCAGCCCTGGTAGATCTCGTGATACCGGCTTGCCATGACAATGTCCTCCCAAACACAAGCCCGGAGCCACAGCTCCGGCTTTTGCGGTCTAGAGTGCTGTAAGGGAACCCGAAATTGCAAGCCTCCGCTTATAGGCAATTCGGCCTTCGGGACTTTACGTAAGCACTCTGGCATGATTGTCTGCCGGGCCTGTCCGTTCTACTCCTCGCGTTTCTCAGCACATGATCCCAATTACTGATCCCTGGTTCTATGCGGCCGCCATTCCGTCGGTCTTTCTGGTCGGCCTGTCCAAGGGCGGGTTCGGCGGCACTTTCGCCATGCTTGGAGTGCCGATCATGGCGCTCGTCATTTCGCCGCTGCAGGCTGCCGGCATCATGTTGCCGATCCTGATCGTGATGGACATTGTTGCGCTGATTGCCTATCGCGGCCGTGCTGACTGGAAAACCCTCAGCATTCTTCTGCCCGCGGCCGTGATGGGCATTGGCATCGGCTGGGCCACGGCCGCCTATGTCAACGACTCCTTCGTCATCTTCCTGATCGGCATAATGTCCCTGGCCTTCGTCGCCGACTATCTCTTCAAGCAGCGCAAGATCACCACCGCGAGCGGCCACAATCTGCCGAAGGGCACGTTCTGGGGCATGATGGCAGGCTTCACCAGCTTCATCAGCCACACCGGCGGCCCACCCTTTCAGATGTACATGCTGCCGCTGCGCATGGCGCCCATGCTGTTTGCCGGAACGGCGGTCATCTTTTTCGCCACCGTGAACGCGATCAAACTGGTGCCCTATTTCCTGCTGGGACAATTCGACGCCACCAACCTGTCGACTTCCGTCACGCTGTTTCCAGTGGCGCTGGTGGCAACTCTTGTCGGTGTCTGGCTGGTGCGCATCGTCAAGGCGGAAATGTTCTACGCCATTATCTATATCTTCATGGGCGTGATCGGCGCCAAGCTGACTTATGACGGAATTGTCGGCCTTCTTGCCTGACATGGCGCGCGGGGTGGATCGTCTAAGGGGATACCCCCGCCAATGACCAATTGCACGGCAAACCGTTTCCGGTTTTGATACGGCCAAAATCAACCGGTCACCGTGCCTTCCCCCCAACGTGGCGGAGGGTACCAGATTGGTCTCAAGACGTTTTTGGCATCCCGTTCCCATCTGCTGGCGGGATGCTTCAGGGAGGATGGTCATGGATGCCAGCGTCAACCCCTTCGCCCGGGGTCTCGACAAGAACACCGCCAATTATGCACCGCTCAGTCCGCTGAGCTTCCTGGCAAGGGCGGCGGATGTGTTTCCGGACACGGTTGCGATCGTCCATGGTCGTCAGCGGACCGACTACCGGACCTTTTATCGGCGGGCGCGCCGGCTTGGATCCGCATTGACGCGGCTCGGAATCGGCAAGAACGATACGGTCAGCGTCATGCTGTCCAACGTGCCGCCGATGCTGGAAGCCCACTACGGGGTGCCGATGACCGGTGCGGTTCTGCATTCCATGAACACACGCCTCGACGCCGCTATCATTGCCTTCCAGCTCGACCATGCCGATTGCAAGGTGCTGATCACCGATCGTGAATATGCGCCGGTCGTCAAGGAAGCCCTGTCGATTGCGACGGTGACACCTACCGTGATCGACTTTTCCGACACGGAATTTCCGCAGGAAGGCGAACGTCTCGGCAGCCTCGACTATGAGGAATTCGTGCAATCGGGCGACCCGGACTTTGCCTGGTCGCTTCCCGATGACGAATGGGATGCGATCGCGCTCAACTACACCTCCGGCACCACGGGCAATCCGAAGGGCGTGGTCTACCACCACCGCGGCGCCTACCTGCTGGCCCAGGCGAATGTGATTACCGCCTCCATGGCCAAGCACCCGGTCTACCTCTGGACCCTGCCGATGTTCCACTGCAACGGCTGGTGTTTTCCCTGGTCCTTGTCGCTTGTCGCCGGAACCCATGTCTGTCTGCGCTGGGTCCGCCCGCAAACCATGTGGGACCTGATTGCCGATGAAGGCGTCACCCATCTGTGCGGCGCGCCGATCATCATGTCGACGCTCCTCAACGCAGCGCCCGAGCACAAGCGCGATCTTGACCGCGAAGTGGAATTCTTCACCGCCGCCGCCCCGCCGCCGGAAAGCGTGCTCGCTGCCATGAAAACCGCCGGTTTCAACGTCACCCATCTCTATGGCCTTACGGAAGTCTACGGCCCGGCGGTCGTCAACGACTGGAAGGTCGAATGGAACGACCTGCCGCTTGCCGAACAGGCACAGAAAAAGGCACGCCAGGGCGTACGCTATGTCGCGCTGGAAGGTCTGACGGTGCTCGACCCGGAAACGCTGGAGCCAGTGCCTGCCGATGGCGAGACCCTTGGCGAGGTCATGTTCCGCGGCAATGTCGTGATGAAGGGCTACCTGAAAAACCCGGAAGCGACCGAGAAGGCCTTCAAGGGCGGCTGGTTCCATTCCGGAGACCTCGGCGTCCTGCATCCCGACGGCTATGTCCAGCTGAAGGACCGGTCCAAGGACATCATCATCTCCGGCGGCGAGAACATCTCCTCCATCGAAGTGGAAGAAGTGCTCTACAAGCACGCCGACGTGCAGGCCGCGGCTGTGGTGGCGAAACCGGACGAGAAATGGGGCGAAACCCCTTGTGCCTTTGTCGAGTTGAAGGACGGTTCAACGGTTAGCGAGGCCGACCTGATTGCCTTCTGCAGGCAGCACCTTGCCAGCTTCAAGGCTCCGAAGACTGTTGTCTTCTGCGAATTGCCCAAGACCTCGACAGGCAAAATCCAGAAATTCGCCCTGCGCGAGCAGGCAAAGGCGCTCTAGGGGCTGAAAACAAAAACGCCGCGCAATGCGCGGCGTTCAATCTCAGAGGAACTGCCCTCTAATGGAGCGTTTCCTTTTCCCGTATTCGCGTAATCTCATCCTTGATCTTGAGCTTTTGACGCTTCATGTCAGCCAATTGCAGGGAGTCTGTACTCGGATGTAACTGAGCGTCTTCAATCTTGCGTTCCATTTCCGCGTGACGGCGCTCAAGTTCTGCGAGATGCGACTGCATTGACATGGATAACCTCCTGTCTGTTGGCTCAACATTTTCATCGTGCCACAGGAATTCCGGCGTTGTCGATTGTTCTTTGCGCATAGCTTGAGCGTTTCGCCGTCAAATTATGCATTCTCGCTGCTATCCTTAGGAAACCCTGAAGAAGCGGCCCCAATTAAGACACTTAAAACTCACGAAAATTACCCTTGAAAGATTTGCCAGTTCACAAGTTTTCAACATACGAAATCGTGACCTGCACCCCGGTTCGCGTGACGAAAGCAAGGGACTTTTGAAAACCGGCCACCGGCTGGCCTAAGATGATATCTTGCCCGTCATCGGCAAAATGGATTAGGACTTATCTCCTGTTTGGGGGACATAGATGGCGCAGATGGATAGTGATGCGTTGCGTTTGCAACTGGCGCAGCTTCGCCAGGAACACAGAGATCTTGATGCGGCCGTCGAGGCACTCGCCTCAACTTCGAACCAAGATGCCTTGCAGCTGCAGCGGCTGAAGAAGAAGAAACTGATGATCAAGGACCGGATCACGGCACTTGAGGATCAGCTGTTCCCGGACATCATCGCCTGAGCTTGCCTGCCAGCGCGTTTCCCGCATCGGCACCATGCACCCCGAATGTGAATTTCCGACACGAAATCTGCCGATTCGCGCTTGCGATGCGCGGCGCGCTGCCTATACTCCGCGGCTCTTCTGAGCCCGCCGGAAACTGGAGCATTTTATGGCCAAAGCGGATGTCGCCATCATCATGGGAAGTCAGTCGGACTGGCCGACAATGAAACACGCCGCCGACACGCTGGACCAGCTCGGTGTCAGCTACGAGGCACGCATCGTCTCTGCCCACCGCACGCCGGACCGGATGTACGACTTCGCCAAGAGCGCAAAGGCCGAAGGCTTCAAGATAATCATCGCAGGCGCAGGCGGTGCAGCCCATCTTCCGGGCATGACCGCGGCCCTGACGCCGCTGCCCGTCTTCGGTGTTCCGGTCGAAAGCAAGGCGCTTTCCGGCGAGGACAGTCTCCTGTCCATCGTGCAGATGCCCGCCGGCATTCCGGTCGGCACGCTTGCCATCGGCAAGGCGGGTGCCACCAACGCCGCCCTGCTGGCCGCTGCCGTCCTGGCCCTGCATGATCCGGCAATCGACGCCGCCCTCACCGCCTTCCGCGCCGAGCGCACTGCCGCTGTCGCCGAAACGCCATCCAACGACTGAAATAGCCCGACGCGGGCAGGATCCATACCATGAACGCCAAAACCCGTTTGAGCCCAGGCGACACCATCGGCATCCTTGGTGGAGGCCAGCTCGGCCGGATGCTGGCACAGTCGGCCGCCAGCCTTGGCCTGAAGACACATATCTTCTGCCCGGATCCGAACAGTCCCGCTTTTGACGTCAGCGCCACCTTCACGGTTGCGCCCTATGAGGACATCGACGCGCTCGACCGCTTCGCCTCTTCCGTCGACGCCGTCACCTATGAATTCGAAAACGTGCCGGGCCCGACGGCTGCCCATCTCGACGCCAAGGTTCCGGTGCGCCCGGGTGTGCGTGCGCTTGAGGTTTCGCAGGATCGGCTGTTTGAAAAGCAGTTTCTCTCCGGTGCCGGTGTTGCCATTGCCGACTTCGCCGACATTGCCTCGCAGCAGGATCTCGATGAAGCCGTCGCGCGTTTTGGCGGACAGGGTGTTCTGAAGACCCGCCGCTTCGGCTACGACGGCAAAGGGCAACAGATGATCCGCAAGCCCGAGGATGCCGACGGCGCCTTCGAAAAGCTCGGCGCGGTGCCGATGGTGCTCGAAGCGCTTATCCCCTTCGAATGTGAAGTCTCCGTGATTGTCGCGCGGGACCTGGACGGCGGCATTGCCTGCTACGACGTTGCCCGGAACCACCACGAAAACCACATCCTGAAAACCTCGACTGTTCCGGCCGGCGTCTCGCAGGCAACGCTGGACGCAGCCCGTGCGATGGCCGGGAAGATTGTTGCCGGTCTGGATTACGTCGGCGTCATGGGCGTTGAGATGTTCCTGGTGCGCGAGGCTGCGGGCGAAAGACTGCTGGTCAACGAGATTGCACCGCGCGTTCACAATTCCGGACACTGGACGCAGGACGCCTGCCTGACGTCCCAGTTCGACCAGCACATTCGTGCTGTCGCCGGCTGGCCACTGGGCTCCGCCGAGCGGCATTCGGATGCCGTCATGGAAA
Organism: Labrenzia sp. THAF191a; assembly: GCF_009363335.1. Classification (GTDB taxonomy): domain Bacteria; phylum Pseudomonadota; class Alphaproteobacteria; order Rhizobiales; family Stappiaceae; genus Roseibium; species Roseibium algicola. Next base: position 2,304,379 of record NZ_CP045333.1, on the reverse strand, counting down.
ATCTCATCGGCTTCGACGCCGACAGCTGGCAGGAGGTTCTCAAGGAACCCGCTGCCCGTCTGCATCTTTACGGCAAGGCCGAAACCCGAGAAGGCCGCAAGATGGGCCACGTCAACTGGATCTCGGAAAAGTCCTGAACAGGACCATCTGAAAAGCATTGAAAAAGCCCCGGACACAAGCCGGGGCTTTCTGGTTTTGACGCCGATACGTTGCCAACACGGGGCTGGCTCAGCCGGGCACGAGACCCAGCTTCTCCCGCCGGGCAAAGCGCAGGTTCGCCAGCACCGCGACGGAGGCAAGGCCGCCCGCCAGGCCGCACCAGACACCGACCCCGCCCCATTCGGCGACAAAACCCAGTCCAAGCGACAGGCTGATGCCGACGACCCAATAACCAAACAGGGCGTAGAAAAGCGGTATCGTGGTGTCGCCCAGGCCGCGCAGGTTATTGACACCGATAATCTGGCCACCATCGGCAAGCTGGAACAGTGCCGCGACCGTGAGGAACGAGACGCCATAGGCCATCACTTCCCTGGCTTCAGGGTCGCTGAGGTCGAGATATGCACCCACCAGCTGCTCCGGGATCGTCCAGAACAGAATGGCAAAAAGACCCATGAACAGCATGGTCACGACCAGCGCGGTCCAGCCGGCGCGGCCGACCCCCTTGTGGTCGTCCCGCCCGGAAGCAAGGCTGACGCGGGTCATGGCGGCCACGGACAGACCGACAGGCACCATGAAGGTGATGGATGCGATCTGCAGGGCGATGCCGTGACCGGCGAGCGGCAGCGTGCCCAGCCAGCCGATCATCACCGACGAGGCCGTGAACAGGGAGCCCTCTGCAATGATTGTCAGTGCAATCGGCGTTCCCAGCCGGACGATCTGGAAGAAGACAGGCCAGTCCGACCGCCAGATACGGCCCAGAATGTTGTAGCGCCGAAGCCTGGGGTGCAGCACGGCATACGCCAGCAGGAACAGGAATGTCGTTGTCGCACTGATGACCGAGGCAATCCCCGCCCCAACCAGTTCCAGGCGCGGGAAACCGAGTTCGCCGAAAATCAGCACATAATCCAGGAACGCGTTCGCGATGGCACCGGCAATCGTCGCCCAGAGCACCACCTGCGTCCGCTCCATTACGGTCAGGAAGCCGCGCACGGCCATGATCAGCAGAGCCGGCAACATGGTCCATTGCAGATAGACCATGTAGACCCCCGCGAGCCTGGCCAGTTCCGGCTCCTGCCCCAGCATCAGCAGGATAGGCTCGATGAAGATCAGGATGCCCCAGACCGGGATGCAGAACAGGACGGAAATCCAGAAGCCCATGCGCACGGCCCGGCGCAGGTCGCGCAGCTTTCTCTGGCCACGGGCGCGGGCGGCAAGCGGAATCACCGCCTGCAGCACACCCATGCCGAAAAACCAGACCAGCATGTAGAAATTGAAGGCCAGCACGGAGGCAGCAAGCTCCTGCGCGCCGAGACGTCCGATCATCAGAACGTCCGTGGTATTGATGGCCATCTGGGCCAACTGGGCCCCGGCAAGCGGCAACCCCAGAGAAAGGGTAGGCCGTATGTCGCTCCGCCAAAGGGACTGGCTCTTGTCCGAATCGGGAGCCCTTGACGCGTTCTGCGCCATTGTTTCCTCCAACAATGTGGGCAAGGTCACGCCTTCTTGCACGAGGCTCTTTTGACCGGGGTGAGACATCCACCTCTAGTCGTGATACTGTCCGGTGTCCACACTTGTTCTACGGGTTGGGGACACGCTCCGGCGCAGGTGCCGGAATCCGATTTTGGCGGGTTTCTTTGCGAATGCCTGTGGACACATAGGGTTTGCTCTGGTATTAAGCGCGCCAAAGTGAGCGACGCGTCAGCGGCGATAAGGTCTCTGTACACAAGTGGATGCTTGATTGATCGGTAAACCGATGGGCATCCGCATGTGTTTTTGAAACCACCGTAAGGTTCGTTGGCGAAGCCTCGCTTCCATCATGGTTATTCTTGCTGCGGATCCTCTGCAGCGCATCGAAAACGGGAAAAAACGCGTGCAGGTTCTGGTTCGCGACAACAATGTCGATCAAGCGCTGAAGGCGCTCAAGAAAAAGATGCAGCGCGAAGGCATCTTCCGTGAAATGAAACTTCGCGGTCACTTTGAAAAACCGTCTGAAAAGAAGGCGCGTGAAAAGGCTGAAGCAATTCGCCGTGCACGCAAGCTGGCTCGCAAGCGGGCACAGCGTGAAGGCCTGCTCCCGGGCAAGTCTGCTCGCCGCTAAGTTCGGCTTGAGCGTTTCTGGCGGATTTGGCCGCCAATCTTCTCAAAACTGCCCTAAGGCCGACCGAAGTTCCGGTCGGCTTTTGGCGTTTTGCGGGGAATGCATCCGGCTTGGTTCAAAGAGCCCGAAGCAGCCATACTCCCGCCCTATTGGAGGCAGATGAACGGCATGTCTAATCGCTTGACCCTTAGAGATCGTATGTGCCGCATGCGCAAGTTTCTGCCCCATGCAACGTTGCTTGGCCTTGCAGCCGTGCTGTCGGCCTGCACCACGGGCGTCTACGACGATGTGCCGACCAATGCTTCGGCCGGGTCTTCGACCAACATCGCCTCTCTGACGGCGGTGATCGATGCCAATCCGAACGATGCAAGCGCCTACAGCACCCGCGGCATTGCCTACGGCCAGGCCGGCAAGCTGGACAAGGCGGTCGAGGACTTCAATCGGGCTCTGCAGCTCAACCCGCAGTCCTACCAGACCTATGCCAACCGCGGCCTTGTCTATCGCCGCATGGGCCAGAACGATCAGGCGGTCTCCGACTACACCCGCGCGATCAACATCAAGCCGGACTATGACGTGGCCTATGTCGGGCGTGGCAACATCTATCGCCAACAGGGCAACTACAACGCTGCCCTTGCCGACTTCAATTCCGTCATCACCCGTGACAGCAGCGATGCCCGTGCGTTCTACAATCGCGGCCTGATCTACCAGGCGCAGAACCAGCATCAGCGCGCGATCGAGGACTTCGCGACCGCCATCGGCCTCAACCCGAAGGCAAGCGCTCCCTATATCGCTCGCGGCATCTCCTACATCGCTGTAAACGACCCGAACGCCGCCTTCTCGGATCTGTCGATGGCCGTCAACCTCGACCGGGATTCCGCAATTGCCTGGGCAAACCGGGGCCTCGCCCAGGAAATGCTCAACAATCCGAAGGATGCGCGCCGGAGCTACACCCGCGCGATCACGCTGGACAACTCCAACAAGATTGCCCGCGAAGGTCTTGGCCGCGTCGGCAACGGCTGATCCGGCCACGATATTCAGCAAGCCTTTTCATCCAATATCGCGCCCGCACATCGCTGCGTGCGCAGGTTGCGCAATCGCACCCTTTTCGACGTCAACGTTCATTCGTGTTAGCGTTTTCAAAGCGATTCGCCACGAAGCCGTTCCAGACGAAGAAAAGCCAGCTTCGCACCATGACAGCCAGTCCCATTCTCGTAACTTCGCCAACCACGCGTTCAGGAACAACGCTCCTGCAGCGGCTGATCACGAGTTCGGAAAACGGAATTTGCTACGGGGAAACCTGTGGTCGCCGCATCATCAACTTGTGCGAGTTTGCGCATAAGGAGATTGTAAACGTCCAGAACAACCAGGAACGGCAAGCCTTCGAATGGAACAATATCCTCGAAGAGAACTATGACTACTGGATGGTTGGTCTGGATCTGCCGGCAGAATTTCCAACCCATGCGCTGGTTGGAGCCGTGCAGGTCTACAGGCAGAGCTACGACGATGCGACGCAGGCAATCGACAAGGATATCTGGGCGGTAAAGGTTCCCAATGTTTCCTTTCAAAGCGTCGTCAAGACGTCGGACCTGATCAGCGACCTCAAATGCATCTACATCTATCGGAATGTCTACGATGTCCTGCGGTCGCAGAAGTCGAAGGGCTGGATCACTGACCTGTCGAAGCTTGTGGAAGGCTGCACCGAGTGGATCGCAAACACGGAAGTGATCGTCACGCTGAAGCGCAATCAATTCGAAAACCTGCCGGCAATGCTGCACGTCGTCGAATATGAGGACCTGACGGAAAACCTTCAGGAGAATATCGACCGGATAGAGGCCTTCACCAATCTAACGGGCATCAAGCCTGAAGTGGCCGACACGAAGATCAACACCTGGAAACCGACGTCAGCAACGAACTTCGAGCCAGAAGTTTCCTATACGCCGCCTCAAAACCTGTCCCGTCAGGAATGCGAAATCATCGATAAGATCTGCGGTCACCGCATGCGGGAGCTCTATCCCGACCTGCAGATGGAAAGATATCTGGCGAACGCCTGACCGCGACCTTGGACAGCCGTCTTGAGCTGACCGGCAAACCAATCACCATCACCAATGATCGTCAGAACGGTACTTCGGACCGGAAACAGATCCGCTCCCCATGCGCCGGATGGTGCAGTTCAAGCGTTTCGGCGTGGAGCGAAAGCCTGCTAGAGGCTGTCAGCGCCTCACCTTCCGAATAGAACCTGTCGCCGGTGATTGGATGCCCGAGCGAAAGCATGTGGACACGCAGTTGATGCGACCGTCCCGTATGGGGAAACAGCCGAACCCGCGTCGTCAGTTCTTTCCGCTCAAGTACCTTCCACCTGGTTAGTGCAGGTTTGCCAAACTCGAAGCTGACCATCTGCTTGGGCCTGTTCGGCCAGTCGCAAACGAGCGGCAGATCAATTTCTCCCTCGTCTTCTGACGGGCTCCCCCAGATATCGGCAATGTAGGTCTTGAGCGTCTTGCGCCGTTCGAACTGAAGCCCCAGATGCCGATGAGCTGCGGGGTTCCTTGCCAGAACCATGACACCGGACGTATCCATGTCGAGCCGGTGAACGATCCGCGCATCTGGGAAGCGCTCCTGCGCGCGGCTTTCGACGCAGTCGCCATGTTCGGCAGCCTTGCCTGGCACGCTCAAAAGCCCGCTCGGCTTGTCGATCACCAGAAGATCGTCATCTGCGTGCAGAACCGTCAGAAACGGCTCCAGCGGCGGGTCATAGACAAAGGATGCTGGCGCGGCTTGGCTCATCGCACTTGGGGTCCAAGAACAAAAGGAAAAGGCGCGGATCTGACCGCGCCTTTCCAAAAACAGATTTGTTCGTCTGTGCTGGCCGGACCATGAAGGCCGGAGGCTTAGCTCAGACGGTCAGGATCGCCAGGATGCCGCTCAGAACGAAGACAGCTGCAGGCGGGATCCAGCCGGATGCACCCAGAGCCATGCCGACAGCGGTGGCAATGAGGGTTGCGATCAGCAGCAGCCAGCCAAAAACGGTAGCAGCGGTGCCGCCAAAGGCGAACATGATCAGGCAGACGACAATGGTCAGGACTGCGATCGTGCCGATCTTGGAGAAGTTGATGAACCCCTCGTAAGTCTGCTCGTGAGCGTCATAGTCCATTGCGGGCGCAGTTTCGTCAGACATGAAGTCCCCCAGGAAAATTCGATAGTCGGCAGCCTACATACAATAAAGCCTGCCGGTTCGGCAATGACGGGAAGTGCACAATTCGTCACACAGGTCGCGACTTTTTGACAGCTTTGGCTTTGGCATCCCGTTCCGCACTGAAATCCTTCGCACAATCAGGCAGCATGTGAGGCTCCGGCAAGCCCGGCTGAAGCCAGTACATCGTTCTGGCGCTTGCGCACGGTTGCCGCTTCAAAACCGTCGATCTGCTCGTTGAACAGCTCAAAGAAATTGAGTTCCGCCCGCAGGTGCAGGAACACTCCGCCCAACCCGATTGCCGCCCGGTCCATGAAGACGAACTCCTGCGGCACTGTCAGCGGCCCCAGTTGCTTCAGGGCGGAATGAACGCGGAAGGCTTCCTTGCGTCCGTATTCGGCAGCCGACACGCCGTCCGCGATCGATCGGACCCGGTCACTGAGCAGAGGACCGTAGATGAACCTTGCCCAGATGTTCAGGACCTCGATGACTTCCTTCTTCAGGTCTTTGAAGCCCCAGCGCTCATAGGCCGCGACGACCCGATCGTCATTTTCTTCCAGCAGGCCACGATAGAGTTCGACGACGCCCTCGACAAATGCCTCGGGGAAGATGCGGATGCAGCCGTAGTCCAGCAGATTGATGCCCGCCGGAGCGCCTTCCTGCTCGAACACGGTGTAGTTGCCCAGATGCGGGTCACCGTGAATGACGCCGAAATGACTGAACGGGTGCCACCAGGCATGGAACATGGTCCTGGCGAGCAGATTGCGCTCGTCCTGGCTGTGTTCCTTGTAGTCGAGCAGAGGCTTACCGGTGATCCACCCCATTGTGAGCAGGCGCTTGGTCGACAGCTCCGGGATTACTTCGGGTACGCGGATACGGTCGAAGTCTCCCAGGATGCCCTGATAGACGGCGATATGTGCCGCCTCCCTGGCATAGTCCAGCTCCTCACGGACCCGGGCGCTGATTTCCTTGGCGATCTCGCGCGTATCGATGGCCGGGCTCATGCGCCGGTGCAATGAAAACAGCATCTGCAGTTGCTTGAGATCCGCCTCGACTGCAGAAGCCATGTCCGGATATTGCAGCTTGCAGGCCAGAACGCGCCCATCATGGCCGGTGGCCCTGTGCACCTGTCCAAGGGAAGCCGCTGCGGCCGGCTCCTTGCCGAATTCGGCAAACCGGCCTTGCCAGTCCGCACCGAGCTCGGCCCGCATCCGGCGTTTGACGAAGGCCCAGCCCATGGGCGGTGCACTGGCCTGCAGCTTGGCAAGTTCGGTCGTATATTCCGGCGGCAATGCATCCGGGATCGTCGACAAGAGCTGTGCCACCTTCATCAAGGGGCCTTTCAGCCCGCCAAGGGCCGCGGCCAGTTCGGCCGCGTTCTTGGCATTGTCGAGTTCCATGCCGAACAACCGTGCCCCGGCCACCTTTGCGGCAATGCCACCCATGTTGGTGCCGACTTTGGCGTAGCGCCCCATGCGGGCGCTGAGGCGGTTGCTTTCACGGTCTTTGCTGTCGGCCATGCGGTGGCGGGCTCCCTTGTAACAACTGGCGTTCCGGGAACGCCCGATGCATCGAACCGTTGGATACGGTCTCCTGGCACTACATATGAACTACCGCAACAATATCCAGCTCCACCAGCCGCTATTCCGACGCAGGCGTCCAACTGCCCGGGAACGCCCGGCTGTTTTCAGAAATAGCCGCTCCTGCCGATATCCGCGAGCAGGCCGCATTCTTCCGGCTGCCAGCCGAGCGCAGCCCTGGTCCTGTCGCAGGACGCAGGACCATCCATTCCGGCAAAGAGACCCAGGAAGCCAAAATAGGATTCTGCGTCTTCCGGGGTGAGCGAGCGCACGGGAAGGCCCAGCCCGTGGCCGATTGCCTGGGCGATTGCGCGGAAAGGAATGCCCTCTTCGCCGATTGCGTGAAAAGGACCATCTGTATCCGGTGTTTCAAGTGCCAGACGATAAGCCCTTGCCGCATCCAGACGGTGCACTGCGGGCCAGCGGTTTTCTCCATCGCCAACATAGGCGGCAAACCTCTTCTCCCGGGCGATGCCGATCAACATCGGGACAAAACCATGATCCCCCGGTCCATGAACCGAGAAAGGCAGACGGACCACTCTGGCGTTGATCCCGGTCTTCACCAACTCGGCCGCGGCGGCTTCGGTAGCTCTGGGATAGGCCGATGAGGTTGGAACCGCCGGATCGGCTTCTGTTGCCACCGGTCCGGACCGGACAACGGCAACACCCGAGGTAACCAGCATCGGCCGATCTGTTCCGGATAGCCCCTCGCCGAGGGTCAGAATGGCGGCACGGTCTTCCTCACAGCTTGCGGCAAAGCGCGAAAAATCATGATTGAACGCCGTGTGCACGACAGCGTCACTTGCCCTCGCTCCATCACGAAGGCTGGTGTGATCCTCCAGTGACCCGATCTGCACTTGTGCCCCTTGAGACCGGAGGAGCGCGGCCCCTCTTTCCGATCGGCTGAGGCCAAGCACCTGATGGCCTGCCTGCAACAACTCCGAAACGACTGCGGAGCCAACAAACCCTGTTGCGCCGGTAACGAAAACTCGCATGAAAACACTCCGTTGGTTGAACGGCGAGCAGTCTTGCGGCAATATTTATCCAGTTAAAGTAGTGACTTTATACAGGTATAATGACTGACAGGATAAGATGGCGGATATCCAGGAAGACAATAGACTGGGCCGGTTCCTGAAGGATCGCAGGGCAAAACTGGATCCCGCCGCATTCGGTATTCCCCTCACCCGCCGGCGAACGCCGGGCCTGAGGCGCGAAGAAGTCGCACACCGCGCGAATGTAAGCGTCACCTGGTACACATGGCTTGAACAGGGACGTGGCGGTGCACCTTCGGCCGACGTCCTTGACCGGGTTTCAAAGGCCCTGATGCTGACGGATGTCGAACGCGAGCATCTTTATCTTATCGGGCTCGGCCGTGCCCCTGACGTTCGCTACCAACCGCAGGAAGGCGTGTCGCCCCGACTTCAGAACGTTCTGGATGCCCTGGAACAGACCCCTGCCATGATCAGGACCCACACTTGGGACGTCGTTGCCTGGAATCGCGCTTCTTCGGCCGTCCTGACCGACTACGCCAGCTTGCCCCCCGGCGAACGCAACATTTTGCGGTTGATCTTCAGCGACCCGAGGGTCCGCAATATCCAGGCGGATTGGGAAAGCGTCGCCCGTTTCGTCGTCGGTGCTTTTCGGGCCGATGTGGTACGCGCCGGCGCCGCATATGAAACCACAACCCTGGTAGAGGAATTGTGCCAGCTGAGCCCGGATTTCGAACGCCTGTGGAAGGACCATGACGTCCTCGCCTCAGACGACCTTACCAAGCGGTTGAAGCACCCTGTGGCCGGCTGGATGAGCCTTGAATGTTCGACCTTTGCCGTAGACGGCCGTGCGGACCTTGCGATGATGGTCTACCACCCGGCGAGCGCTGAAGACCGGGAAAAGGTCAGGACACTGATTGACGCTCAGCACACAGCACGATCTTCCGCTAGCCGAGACTGATTTTTTCCAGCGCCCGGGCCAGATCGTCCCGTGTTGCCACGAGGCCCTTGTAGGCAAGCTGATCCGGATCAAGCGCAAGAAGCTGCTTGCGGAGCCCTTCCGCCAGCCCTGCACGCCCTTCCTGCGCTTCCAGTGCCGCCAACGGATCGTGATGGATCTTGATGGTGAACAGGATATCGCCGGACCCGGGCAGACGCCGCAAGGTTTGCCGCTCGACCCGGAGGAAAAGCTGGGCCAGTGCACCGTCGTCAATCTTGACGCGGATCTGTTTCGGCAAGGGATGGTGAAGGTCGCCGTCGGGATAGATCGACCAGTTGAAGCGCTCCAGAAACTGTCCGGCTTTCAGATTGTCGAATATCCGGGCCACCATCATTCCCATGCGGCTTCCGTTGAAGCCGGGAACATTGTCGTGAATGCCCGTCATGGACTGGCCGAACTTCTCCGCCAGAGACCAGGACGAGGGAAAACAGAGCGCGGCAGCCGTGAGCCTGTAGCCGTCCTGACCGGGCCGCATCAAGACAAGATCTTCCTGTACAAGGCTTGCAGCCGTTACGAGCGTCGGAGACCCGGCAAGCGGGATGCGCGCGCCGGTGGCGACGATCTCGACTTCGGCATCCCCGACCCGGTGGGTATCTGCATGAAACCGCGAGAGGTTTTCCGTGAGGAGGCCCAGGACCTCCTGCTGCGCGGCGTCTGTGTCCGGCTCTGCACGGAAAACCGTTTCCAGATGATCGGAAAACAGCCGTTTCTTCTCACCCAGATGTTTCGCCAGAAAGGGATCGGGTTCCAGCCAGGCCTCTTCACCGATCGGCTTCAGACCGACGGTGAAAGGCTGGCTGGTGCCGTCATAGGGCGTGTGGTGGAAGGGTGGCAGCGCTGTCCGTGTCATCGGAAACCGCGTCAAGCCTCTTCCAGGGCTTCGAGTTCGTCGATGATCCGCTCGATCACCGACAGGCCCTTTTTCCAGAAATCCGGATCGACCGCGCTCAGTCCGAACGGAGCCAGAAGTTCGGAATGGTGCTTGGTACCACCAGCCTTCAGAAGATCGAAATACTTCTCCTGGAAGCCGGTCTCCGCTTCCTCGTAAACCGCATAAAGCGAGTTCACCAGGCAATCGCCAAAGGCATACGCATAGACATAGAACGGAGAATGGATGAAGTGCGGAATATAGGTCCAGAAGGTTTCATAGCCTTCACTCAACTTGATCGCCGGACCGAGGCTTTCGCCCTGCACGGACAGCCACAATTCACCGATCTTGTCCGACGTCAGCTCGCCATTGCGCCGTTCCGTGTGAACCTTGCGCTCAAAGGTGTAGAAGGCGATCTGGCGCACCACGGTGTTGATCATGTCCTCCGCCTTGGAGGCCAGCATCACCTTGCGGGTCTGCGGGTTGTCCGCCTTGGCAAGCAGGGATTTGAACGTCAGCATCTCGCCGAAGACGCTGGCCGTTTCCGCCAGGGTCAGCGGTGTCGGCGCCATCAGTGGTCCGTTGGGTGCCGCCAGCACCTGGTGAACGCCGTGACCCAGTTCATGGGCGAGGGTCATCACGTCGCGGATCTTGCCCTGGTAGTTGACCAGCACATAGGGATGTGCGCTTGGCACTGTCGGATGGGCAAAGGCACCGGGCGCCTTGCCGGAGCGGGCCGGCGCATCGATCCAGCGCCGGTCGAAGAACCGGCCTGCGATTTCCGCCATGTCGGGTGAAAAGGCGCTGTAGGCGGACAGCACCGTGTCCTTCGCTTCGTCCCAGGGGATCACCCGCGTGTCGGCATTCGGCAGAGGTGCGTTGCGGTCCCAGGTGTTGAGCTGGTCCATGCCCAGCCACTTTGCCTTCAGCTTGTAGTAACGATGCGACAGGCGCGGATAGGCGTCGCGCACGGCTGCCACCAGCGCATCGACAACTTCCCGCTCGACCCGGTTGGAAAGATGGCGGCTGTCGGCAATATCCGTGAAATTCCGCCAGCGGTCGGAGATTTCCTTGTCCTTGGCCAGCGTGTTGGTGATCAGCGTGAAGGTGCGCAGGTTTTCCTTGAAGGTCTGCGTCAGAGCTTCCGACGCCTTGCGGCGGGTATCGGGCGAAGAATCCACCAGCATGTTGAGCGTCGGTTCAATCGACAGTTCCTGGCCGTCGACATCGAACGTCAGCGAGGCCATCGTCTCGTCGAAGAGCCTGTTCCAGGCACCAGCGCCCGTAACGGACTTTTCGTGGAACAGTTGCTCCACCCGGTCTTCCAGCTGATAGGGCTTGCCTTTGCGCAGATCCTCGATCCACGGCAGGTAATGTGCAAACTGGCTGTCCTGGAGTGCAGTTTCCATCACGCCATCATCGATCTTGTTCATCTCCAGCGTGAAGAACAGAAGATGCGAACTTGCTGTCGTTATCTGCTCCTGCACATCGCCATAGAATTTCTGCGACGCGGGTTTGATCGTGTTTTCCGAATAGACAAGGCCGGCGAAGGAAATCAGCCTGCCCATCAGGTCTTCAAGTTCCTCATAGGCGCGAATTGCGGTGACCAGCGCAGAAACGTTGCTCTGCGCCATTTCGGCCAGTCGCCCCTTGTAGGACGTCTCGAAGGTTTTCGACCGCTCCAGGATCTCCTTCAGGTCGGCAGCAACCTCCGGCGCGTCGACGGCGGGATAGAGATCCGTGAGGTCCCATTCGGGAAGCGCTCCGAGATCTCCTGAAGCGGCGGCCTGGGGGGCATGGACGGGATGTGGGATGGGCAAGTTTTTTCTCCGGTGCGCCTGCGGACGAACGGGTCCGGCAATCATCTGTTGTTAGAATTAGTAGGCCGGGAAAAGGTCCGCCTGCAATCTGACTGTGAAAACTTTTTTGCCTGCACTTGGACGATTTGTTTACCCAATTGCGACCAGAATGGTTCGAAACGAGACAATTCGGGACGAGCGAAACCGCCAATGCAAGCACTCAGCGGCAAAATTCTCATTGTTGACGACGATCCCATCCAGCGCAGGTTGCTTCAGGAAGCCGTGAAAAAATTCGGCTACCGGTCGAAAACGGCCGAGAATGGGGCCGAAGCGGTGCGCATCATGTCGAGCCCGGAAGCCAGCGAGATCGACCTGATCATTCTCGACATGGTGATGCCCGAGCTCGACGGTCTGGGCGTTCTGGAACGTCTGCGCTCCGACAAGAACGCAACGCCGGTCATCGTTCAGACCGCCCATGGCGGCATCGATACCGTGGTCAACGTCATGAATGCGGGCGCGCAGGATTTCGTGGTCAAACCGGTGGCGCCGGAACGGCTCAATGTCTCGATCCGCAATCTTCTGAAGACATCCGCTCTGGAAGGCGAGATCACACGGATCCGCAAACAGGCCTCCGGCACGCTGACCTTCGCCGACATCATCACCCACTCGCCGGCCATGGAACGGGTGATCAATCTGGGCAAGCGCGCCGCCGCGTCGAACATTCCGATCCTGATCGAGGGGGAAAGCGGCGTCGGCAAGGAAATGATCGCCAGCGCCATTCAGGGCTCCAGCGACCGCAAGTCCAAACCTCTGGTCACGGTCAACTGCGGTGCGATCCCCGACAATCTGGTTGAATCGATTCTCTTCGGCCACGAGAAGGGCGCATTCACCGGCGCGGTCGACAAGCATGTCGGCAAATTTCAGGAAGCTCATGGCGGAACACTGTTCCTGGACGAAGTTGGCGAGCTGCCTCAGGAAGTTCAGGTCAAGCTGCTGCGCGCCCTGCAGGAAAGCGAGATCGATCCGATCGGCGCTCGCCGCCCGGTGAAAGTGGATTTCCGTCTGATCTCGGCAACCAACCGCCGCCTGATCGACCAGGTGAAGGAAGGTGTCTTCCGGGAAGACCTTTATTACCGGCTCAACGTTTTCCCGATCTGGATCCCACCGCTGCGCGACCGGCGAGAGGACATTCCCGCGCTTACCCGCCATTTCCTGGCCCGTTTCGCGGCAGAGGAAGGCAAGCCTCAGGTGGCCGGCGTTACCGCGGACACGCTCGCGATGCTCCAGGAGTATCACTGGCCGGGCAATATCAGGCAGCTGGAGAACGCGGTATTCCGCGCTGTCGTCTTGTGCGACGGCCCGCAACTGACGATCAACGATTTCCCGCAGGTTGCCGCGGCAACGGAACAGACCGCCACTCCGGGCGCAACGCTCCAGCCGCAGGGACAGATGGCCTACCCGGACCGGTTGTCCGGAGGCGATCTTGCCGCAGCGCCGGTCCGCCCGAGCGAACCCTCGGTTCCACCGCACCACACCCCCTCGGTTCCCGCCCCTCAGGCAGGTTTCGAGCAAGCGGCTCCCTTCGGTTTCATGCGCAACCTCGATCAGGACGGCCATGTCCGCAAGTTGACCGATATCGAGGAGGAACTGATTCGCGCAGCGATCAATCATTATTCCGGACGCATGACAGAAGTTGCCAAACGGTTGGGAATCGGCCGATCCACGCTCTATCGCAAGCTCAAGGAATACGGATTGGACGAGAGCGGCAAGGACGCGGCAGCCTGAATTGAGGCAAATCATAGCGCAAACTGTCGATTTCGACGATATTTTGACGCATTCTCCGGGTAACCACCGCTACCGGAGCGTTTTTGCACTACGCGCTTGCGCCGTTGCAGTTCTGCAACGATTATCAGCGAAGCGAAAATAGGGTAAAAACTTCTTAACCTGCGGCAGCTAGGCTATGCATCCTGCTGGGGAGCACGGGATGGGTGAAAGCCCTCTGAAAACGGCGAGATAGAGATTGCGTACACGGTTAGTTGATTTCGACGCCGTCGGTTGGCTGAAGCGTGCCGCGAAAGTGGCCGGCGCGTTTGCTGTCGTGTCTGTGTGCCTGGTCACCTTTGCCCAGGCCGAGACGCGTACCCTGAAGCTGTACAACACGCACACCAAAGAGCGTGTGTCGATTACATTCAAGAAAAACGGCCGCTATCTGCCGGATGGTCTGCGCGAAGCCAATCGCTTCCTGCGCGACTGGCGCCGTAACGAAATGACCAAGATCGATCCGGAACTGCTGGATCTGGTCTGGGAAGTATACCAGAAGGTGGGCGCAAGCCAGCCGATCCACGTCGTTTCCAGCTACCGGTCTCCCGCAACCAACAACATGCTGCGCAAGCGGTCCTCTGGCGTTGCCAAGAACAGCCAGCACACGCTCGGCAAGGCGATGGACTTTTTCATTCCCGGCGTGAAACTTGCCAACCTGCGTGCCACTGGCCTGCGCAAGGAAGTGGGCGGCGTCGGCTATTATCCGAGATCCGGTTCCCCCTTCGTGCACATGGACACCGGCAGTGTCCGTCACTGGCCGCGCATGAGCCGTTCCGAACTGGCTCGCGTGTTCCCGGACGGCAAGACACTTCACTTTCCGTCTGACGGCAAACCTATGAGCGGCTACAAGGTTGCGCTTGCCGAAAGCAAGTCCGGCCGGTCGAGAAGTTCCAAACCGACGATCGTCGCGTCCAACACGCGCTCAAGCTCTTCCAATGGCCTGAGCACACGCGACCAGAATCTGACCCGACCGGGCAAACCGATTCCGGTAACCGCGCAGGATGACAACACGTCCTCCGGCGGCGGCAACCTGTTCGCCAGCCTCTTCGGCGGCGGCAATAACCGCGACAACACCTCCAAGCGTCCGGGAGCCGTCGGCAACACGCCGCCGGCACCGGTTGCCGAAGCCCCGGCTGTGGTGATCGAAAATCCGCCTGTTCCCAGCCGGAAGGTCCTGGAAAGCGAACCGGAAGCACCGGCAGCAGCGCCGATTGTCGTGGCCAGCAACGCACCGATCGTGAAACCGCCTGCGGATATTCCCGCCGTGGCGGCAAGCAAGACACCCCCACCCGCACCGAACACGCTTGATGCACAGCGATTTGCAATCGAGACCGGGCAACCGACCGCGCCGACACAAGGTGCAAACCCGGCTCCCGAGAAAGCAATCGACTCGCGGTTCCAGGTAGCCTCGCGCACGCCCCAGCAGAAACCCAGCAAGGGTCTTAGCGATGCTGCCAAGGTTGCAGCGGCAAATCTCGGTCTGACCGGCGATGTTCCCGTACCGGGCTCCGCTCCGACCGATGATCCGGTCGCAGCCATTGCCGCGGCAACGGGCACATCCGTGCCGTCTCCGGTGCCCGCACCACGTTCGGAAACGACGCTCGCCTATGCTTCGGCCTCTGCAACACCGCCGAGCCTGAGCCGCTCGCTGCGTCCGTCGGTAAGTGAACCGGCACGGGCACAGGCCAATAGTCCGGCAGCCGGCGCCACCGCCAAGACAGCCCCTGCACGTCAGCCATCCGTTTCAGGCCGGATCCCGCGTGATCAGATTGTCGATCCGCTTGCCGGCTTTGCAAGCCTGCCGGACAAATCCGCTCCGACGCTTCTGTCCGGGGCAGGCACCACGCGTCATCAGACCTTCGCGTGGCTCAGCCACCCCAACCAGCGCCAGCTGAAGAATGTGATGATGCCGGGCAACCGCTTTGTCTCCGCCAGCTTTGAAAACAATCCTTACGGCGACCTGCGCACAGACCGGTTCGACGGTCCGGCAGTGGTCATCCTTCCGGTACGCTTCGCGCGCTGAAGCGTCGACCAATGACACAGTGAGCACAAAAAAAGAGCGGCTTTTCAGCCGCTCTTTTTTCTTGTCGTGAACCGCGGTTACCGCAGCTTGTCAGCCTTCGCCGCCGCCAGCACCGCCAGCCATGCCAAGTGCATGCAGGTAGAGATCGAGAACCGCCTCTTCCTCTTCACGCTCATGCGGCTGCTTCTTGCGCAGGGAAACGACCTTCCGCAGGATCTTGACGTCAAAGCCGTTGCCCTTGGCTTCCGCATAGACGTCCTTGATGTCATCGGAGATGACTTTCTTTTCTTCTTCAAGACGCTCGATACGCTCAACAAACGCGCGCAGCTGGTCGCCTGCCACTCCACCGGGATCGGACATGTTTTCTGTTTCTCCTTCTCGTACTTCCTTGTCGCGCAGTGCGCGGTCTCAATGGCCGCGGCTGAAATGAGCCGCCGTCAATAACCTGGCCGTGCGTTGCCAGACTCCGCATTGGCCGTCAAGCAGCCAAGCAAGCCGAGGCAACCCCCGGCTCAGTGTTGGGGTTTGTTCTTTTCAAAGGCGGCCTGCTGATCAGCAGTCGCCTCGGTCTGGTATTTGGTCTTCCAATCGTCGTAAGGCATGCCGTAGACGATTTCGCGGGCCTCGGATTTTTCCAGGGAAACGCCCTTGTCCTGGGCCGCGTCCTGATACCAGTTGGACAGGCAGTTGCGGCAGAAACCGGCCAGATTCATCATGTCGATGTTCTGAACGTCCGTCCGTCCACGCAGATGTTCCACAAGGCGTCTGAAAACCGCGGCTTCCAGTTCGAGTTTCGTCTGATCGTCCATCCCGAAGGTCTCCCTGTCCCGGACCGGTGGCCCGGCCTTAAGCAGCGTCGCTACGCGACTTGAAATGCTGGATCCGCCGGCAGTCGGACATGCCGGCAATTTTTCTCAGAACCGGCTCGAGTCGGTCCGCCCATTCAAGCGCTCCAGCCGCGTCGGCAATCAGATCCTGCCGCAGTTCCAGGAGCGCATGTGCCACTCCCCGGCGGGTTGCGTGCCGGTACATTGTGTCGTTTTTGAGAGCTCCGTCGTAGGGTTCATTGTCACCGACGACGATGTCTTCCTGCGCTCTCAAGCCTTCAAGCATGGGCTGAACGGCCCTTGGGTCGCTGTCCCACAGAACGGTGACATGCCAGGGCCGCGGCACGCCGCGCCAGACCGGCGTGAAACTGTGGATGGAGACGATCACCGGCGGCTCGCTCACTTCCATCATGGCATCCAGCGTCTGGTCGATGAGGTCGTGATAAGGCTTGTGGAACCGGTCGATGCGGATCGCCCGCTCCTTCGTGTCGACCTTTGCATTGCCCGGCACGACGGCACCGTCCGACAGGCGCATGATCAGCGTAGGGTCGTCATCGCCCCGGTTCGGATCGATCAGCAGCCGAGAATAGGTAGTCAGGCAAGCTGGTGCAGTGAGTCGCTTCGCCAGTTCGAGCGTGACCGCGCGCGCACCGATGTCGTAACCGATATGGCGTTCGAACTGTTCGGCCGGAACGCCGAGATCGCCATAAGGCTCAGGCACCGTGTTGCGGGCGTGATCGCACAAGAGCAGCAATCCGGAAGTAAAATCGCCCTTTACGTATTCGGTCGGCTGAAAGGCCCGGCCGGTTTCGGCTGCTGGTTCTATCATGTCTCGCTTCGTGGAAACTTTTATGGCTCGCTATCGCGCAGGCGGTCAGGTTTACGGCAAACCGGCGAAGGAACCAAGCCCGAAAACACCGCTTTCCGGCGGCAACACCGCAGGCCATCCACACCTTCCACACCCTTCCTTGCAATCAGGGCACCTGTGTTTTTGCCAAGGTGTGTACAACGCGGTATACGCTTTATTGACAGCTAACACCGATCTGAGGCGGAGCGGCCATGTTCCCGCCCCATTTCTGACGGCATAGGGGGTGGGACTGTTCATTTGGACAAAAAATCCGGACGGTTCGGGAAACAAGTCTGGGCGAAAGGCTCCGTATCCCGTTAACGACGTTGACAAGGCCCCCTTGTCGACGCAAAAAGCGAATGTCTGTAAAGCAGCAAAGCGAACGACTGCATATGTTTAAGGTTGGGGAACGGAACCAGGGCGAGTCTCGGGCATGTATCAGCGTGCCTGTGAAATTTGCCTTTGCTGCATTCCTCACCGTGCTGTTTTTCTCCGCATCCAGTGACGAAGCCAGAGCGGATCTGCGCCTTTGCAACAAGACCGACAGTCAGGTTGGTGTAGCCATCGGCTACAAGGACAAGACCGACTGGGTCACCGAAGGCTGGTGGAACCTTGCTTCCAATTCCTGCGAGACCCTGGTACCCGGGGCGCTGGTGTCACGATACTATTACATCTACGCAGTTGATTATGACCAATTCGGCGAATGGGGTGGCCGGGCGTTCATGTGCACCCGGGAAAAGGAATTCACCATTCGCGGAATTGAGGACTGTGTGGCTCGCGGATTCGAGCGGACAGGCTTTTTTGAAATCGACACGGGCGAACAGAGCAGCTGGACGGTCCAGCTGACCGAACCCGTGCAACAGGGGACAGGTGGGCGATGAGGCGTAACCGGCGAGTCAAAATTCTTGCAACTCTCGGACCCTCCTCCTCAGAACAAGACATCATCGAAAAATTGTATCGCTCCGGTGCGGACGTGTTCCGCATCAACATGAGCCATACCGATCATGATCGTCTGAAGATGCTTGTCGAACGCATCCGTTCTGTTGAGGAGAAGGTTGGGCGGCCAATCGGCATTCTGGCCGATCTGCAGGGACCCAAGCTGCGTGTGGGAACTTTTGCCGACGGTCCGGTCATGCTGGAAAACGGCGCAACGTTCACGCTGGACGCCGACAAGTCCGGCGGCAGCGTCGACAGGGTCCACCTGCCGCATCCCGAAATTCTTCAGGCTCTAGAGCCGGGCCACCGCCTGCTGCTCGATGACGGCAAGATCCAGCTCAAGGTTCTGGAAGCCGACCGCACCAGGGCCGTGACGGAAGTCGTTGTCGGCGGCAAGCTGTCCGACCGCAAGGGCGTCAGCGTTCCCGATTCGGAAATCGCGACCAGCGCCATGACCGAGAAGGACCACAAGGACCTGATCGCCGCCCTCGACCAGAACGTCGACTGGGTGGCCCTGTCCTTCGTGCAGCGCCCGGACGACATTGCCGAAGTGCGCAAGATCACCCGTGGTCGCGCCGGCGTTCTGGCCAAGATCGAAAAGCCGCAGGCCATCGGCCGGCTGGACGAGATCATCGAACTCTCCGACGCCATCATGGTTGCCCGTGGCGACCTGGGTGTTGAACTGCCTCTGGAACAGGTTCCCGGCCTTCAGAAGCGCATCACCCGCGCCTGCCGCCGTGCAGGCAAGCCGGTCGTGATCGCCACGCAGATGCTGGAATCCATGATCAACGCACCGGTGCCGACCCGCGCCGAGGTGTCCGACGTTGCCACCGCCGTGTTCGAAGGTGCAGACGCCGTCATGCTGTCGGCCGAATCCGCTGCAGGCGAATTCCCAATCGAGGCAGTGTCCACCATGGACAAGATCGCCCAGCAGGTGGAACAGGATCCCAACTACCGCACGATCATCTACGCACAGCGGACCGAGCCGGAGGCCACCGGCGCCGACGCGATTTCGGCAGCGGCCCGGCAGATTGCCGAAACGCTGAACCTTGCTGCCGTCGTCTGCTACACGACGTCTGGCGCAACGGGCCTGCGTGCCTCTCGTGAACGTCCGGCCAGCCCGGTGATCGTTCTGTCGCCGGTGCTTGCAACTGCACGTCGCCTGTCGCTCGGCTGGGGCTTGCACTGTGTGGTCAGTGAAGACGCCGCCAACGAGGAAGACATGATCGACCGCGCCTGCCGCATCTCCTTTTCCGAAGGGTTTGCGAAACCGGGTCAGCGCATTATCGTGACCGCAGGTGTGCCGTTCGGCACTCCGGGCTCCACGAACATGCTGCGGATTGCCTTCGTCGGCAACGACGGCCAGGGCGGCATTTGACGATCTAATCGGTTAAAACAAACCGGATGACGAAAGGCGGCTTCAAGGCCGCCTTTTTCATGCCGTGCGCAATGTCCCGGCCCTGGCTTCAGCCGCTCCCGCCTTGTCCTCTGACGCCTCTATCCGCGCCACAAGTCTGTCGACACCGGACACGATTTCATCCGCATGCGTATGCTGGGGCATGTGACCGGCCGCGCCCAGCATCAGCAGCTCCGCATCCGGCAGGTCCTGCAAAAGGCCTTCACAATGGATCGACGGCCAGACCACCGTATCTTTCGTACCCGTGATGATCAGCGACGGCTGCTCCAGCTCGCCATACTGCCGGGACTGTTGCCGCACAGCTTCCTTCAGACTGCAGATGTCCGCCGCGTTCGAGCGGAAGCTTTCGGGACGGAAAAGCAGCGGCAGACGGACAGACGCCGCATAGCCGGCAAGTGGCGGATCCGGATGGAAAACATGCTTCAGCATTTGTGGCACCAGTCGCTCGCCGACAGGGATCGTCAGCGTCCGGGCAAACAGCCAGCCGATGAGAGGCATCGCGGCAACCTTGTAGTACCAGTTGACCCCGCCCGGCCACACATGGCTGACAGGAGCCAGGAAGACGAGCCCTTTCACCCGCTCCGGTGCGGCAAGGCCCACAGCAGCCGTCACGGCTCCCCCGAGCGAATGCCCCACCACCACTGATGTCTCGATGCCGAGTTTCGCGAGCAATCCGGTAATCAGCTTCGCCTGGCTTTCAGGCGTGTTCAGGCCCGTTCTGGAGCGCTGCGAGAACCCAAGCCCCGGACGATCGATGAAAAGAAGCGAATAGCGCCCCTTGAATGCGCCTTCAAAAGCCAACTTCATGTCGTAGGCGTTGCCACTGGCCCCATGCAGGAACACCAGCACAGGCCGCTCGCTGGCCGCCTGTGACGCAGGAATGAAGTGATAGTGCATCTGCGCACCGTTCACCTCGGCAAGACTGCCGTCAGGTGTGTAGGTGCGCGAAATCTGCCTTGCCCTGAAAAGCGAGTAGGCGACAAACAGACAGGCGGCGACAAGAAGAGCAATCAGGAACGGGATCATAGCCCGGACATAGCACCGCGCTCGCAGCAATCAAGCCCGGCGGCATAAAGACAGGCCGACCAGGCTTACTCGAGTGGGCTTACCTCAGGCGGGCTTGCCTCAAGCAGGTTCGCCCTCGGCTTCCTTTTCCAGATCGTTCACGGCCTTGGTGGCATTTTCCAGGCTCGGGTTGACTTCAAGAGCCCGCCGGAACGTCGCCAGCGCTTCGCTTTCGAACCCCAGACGCCGCTGGATGATGGCGAGCCCCGACAAGGCCCCCCAATGACGGGGCTCCAACGCCAGTGTGCGCTCGATATCGACCAGGGACTTGCCGAAATCTTCCGTCATGTAGTGGACTGTCGCACGCCGGTTCCAGCCTTCCGCATAAGTCGGCTTCAGGATGACCACTGTGTCCAGGAGGTCCAGCGCCAACGCATGATCGTCAGCCTGGATTGCCTTGCCGGCCCGCGACATCAGCACATCCACCGTATCACTGCCCGAATCCATCCAGAGCATCTGGATTTCCCGGCCGATACGCTCGGCTTCCTTCGGATTGTCCGATTTGGCGAGATTGGCAAAGAGTTCGTCCAGACGCGACTTCTCGTCTTCCGGATCACTCTCATCGACGACCACCTGCCCGCCGTCTTCCGGAAGATCGTCGGGAAGAGCATTGAAGTCTTCGGCAGAAGGTGGCTCTGCTTCCGGACCGAGATCTGGAACAGGCTGGGCGCTGGCTAGACTGGTGCCGGCGAGAAACAGGAGGGCAAACACAAAAATCCGCATCCGACGATTATGGATCGTTGGATGCGGCGGTCAATCCGGGAATTTGACACATCTTCGTGCACGACGGTGGCAGGGACCTGGCCACCTCTCCCAACAACAAGATAAAGCCTTGTTCAGGAAGAGATTTTCAGTTCTTCCGCCACGCAATGCGCGGCAACAAGATTAGCCCTGGCGTGCTTTGAAACGCGGGTTTTTCTTGTTGATGATGTAGACGCGGCCTTTACGGCGAACCATGCGGTTGTCGCGGTGGCGGGTCATGAGCGCTTTGAGCGAGTTTTTGATCTTCATGTCACTGTCCCCACAAGGGCCCTGCTTCTTTAAACCAAATGAGCGCCAAAGGCGCTCACGTTTGACTGGATTGGTCTAGAAGCTGCGGCAGGTCCTGCGCCTGTCTTCTGATCAATCCGCGCTTCTTGAAACTTCAATCAGCGCAATAATGGTGGGCGTGACAGGGATTGAACCTGTGACCCCTTCGATGTCAACGAAGTGCTCTCCCGCTGAGCTACACGCCCGAATTTCTCGGTAGTCCGACGCCCCAGCGCCGTGGTGGAGTGCGATATAACGGGGATCCGCAAACTGTGCAACCCCCCTTTTTCACCGAACTGTCAAAATTTCCCCAGCCCGGTTCGCAACCCCTGTTTTCCGCCGCGTCAACACCTTGTCAGGCGGCCAGCATGCGCTCCACTTCCTGGACAAGGTCTTTAAGATGGAATGGCTTGGAGAGGACCTTGGCGTCCTTGGGAGCATCCGATTCCGGATTGAGGGCAACGGCGGCAAATCCGGTAATGAACATCACCTTCAGGTCCGGATCGAGTTCCGTAGCCCGGCGCGCCAGCTCGATCCCGTCCATCTCCGGCATCACGATATCGGTCAGAAGCAGAGAAAACGGTTCCTCGCGCAGGCGCTCGTAGGCGCTTCTGCCGTTATCGAACGAAACGACGTCATGACCGGCATTTTCCAGCGCCTTCGCCAGAAAGCGGCGCATGTCATTATCATCTTCGGCAAGCAGGATACGCGGCATCGTAATTGACCAGGTCCTTTGTTCGTGTGGGTTCGGTTCCCTTTCTGCCGGTTATAGCTCGAATTCCACAGAATGATAGGGTGAATTGGATCACGTCCCCACGGTGTGGATAGGCTCTTGTTGAGAAAGAACCATCACTTGCCTCGTGAGAACCTGTCGGCTTCTCACGTTAAGGAAAATCGTCATGGTGCAGGCATTCCCGGGCCATTGGTACTGCTGTGGCATTAGTGGCATCTGGCCATTCCTGCCCTCGATCACCAGATGTTTCCCCACAGCCGCGGGGCTTTTGATCCCACCAAGGTGGACTGCGCCGCGATTCCTTGGCACCATGGGCCATGGCCTGCACCGGGCGGCAACCAGGACACACCATTGACGGACGACAAGCAGCCTTCCCCACAAGCCTCCTTCGAGGCGGACTTTAACGGCTTTCCAGCGTTTGAAGTTTTGTGTCCTGCGGACCAAAGGGTTCCGTTCGTTTTCAATTCGCCCCATTCCGGCAGGCAATATTCCAAGAGCTTTCTAGCGTCTTCCCGCCTGGACGAAACAGCCATCCGGCGGTCGGAGGATGCTTATGTCGACGATCTGTTTGCCCATGTCGTGCCGCTCGGCGCGCCGCTCCTGCGTGCGCATTTCCCCAGGGCCTACCTTGATGTGAACCGCGAGCCCTATGAGCTCGACCCGAAGATGTTCGACGGGCGTCTGCCGACCTATGCCAACAGCCGTTCGATCCGCGTGGCCGGCGGGCTTGGCACCGTGGCGCGCATCGTCAGCGAGAACCACGAGATCTACAGGCACAAGCTGCCGGTGTCCGAAGCCCTCAGCCGGGTGGAGGAGATCTACAAGCCTTACCACACCACTTTGCGCCGGCTTCTGGCCCAGACCCATGTCACCTTCGGCTACGCCGTTCTGATCGATTGTCATTCCATGCCTTCAAGCGTGAAATGCCAGACCACCGACACGCGGCCGGATTTCATCCTGGGTGACCGCTATGGCACCAGCTGCAGCAGCGACCTGACGGAGTTCGCCTGCTCGGTGCTGAAGGAGATGGGCTACACCGTCTCGCGCAACAAGCCGTATGCGGGCGGTTTCATCACCGAACACTACGGCCGCCCCACAAGCGGTCTGCATGCCCTGCAGATCGAAATCAATCGCGGGCTCTATATGGACGAGGCAACCCACCAGCCGACCCCCGGCTTCGGCGACCTCTTCCACGACCTGTGCCAGTTTGCCCGCGAACTGACCTCCATGCCGGATGCAGCCTTGCCGGCGGACTCCATCGCAGCGGAATAAAACCCCGGACCAAAAAAAAGGCCGCTCTCAAAAGAGGCGGCCCGAGTCTAGGGAGGAAACGCCCAAGGAGGGCGGTACGACACAACGTATCGCACCGCAATAAAATCGCATTGCACCGCACAAAGGTCAAGCCCGACAGCCCTTTGAAACTGATCAAAGTATGAGCAGTCATTCAGGTTTTGCAGATTCATTTTTTTGCAGAACCGGTTATACAAGCGGCAATTCACGTTGATTTGGGTTTTGAGCGGTTTCCGCAGCCAGGAGGTAATGATGTCGGCAGGGCCTGTTTCCAGTTCCAATTTGTTTGCCCCGTTTCTGGACAGGCTGGCGGAAGCAGCCAGCGGTGCGATCATGCCGCATTTCCGCCAGGGCTTTGCAATCGACAACAAGTGGAAAGCCGGCTTCGACCCGGTCACCATCGCCGACAAGAACGGTGAAACGGCGATGCGCGCCCTGATCAACGAGACCTATCCGGACCACGGAATCCTTGGCGAAGAACACGGCCCGGAAAATCTCGACGCTGAACATGTGTGGGTGCTGGACCCGATTGACGGTACCCGTGCCTTCATCACCGGCCTGCCCACCTGGGGCACGCTGATCGGCCTGCGGACCAATGGCGTTCCAAGCCTCGGCATGATGGTTCAGCCCTATATCGGCGAACGGTTCGGTGGCGACGGCAAGACGGCCTGGTACGATGGGCCTCTGGGTGCCAGGCAGCTCAAGACCCGGCCCTGTCAGAAGCTGGAAGATGCCACTATTTTCACCACCACACCGGCACTTTTCAACGAAGGCGAACGCCAGGCGTTCGACCAGATCGAAGCTGCCGTGCAGTTATCCCGCTATGGTACCGACTGCTATGCCTACTGCATGGTCGCAGCCGGGCACGGCGACGCGGTAATCGAATCCGGTCTGCAAGCCTATGATATCGTTGCACTTGTGCCGATCATTGAAGGAGCAGGCGGCGTTGTCACGACGTGGACTGGCGGCTCTCCGGCCGACGGCGGCCAAATCGTTGCGTCAGGCGACCCGCTCCTGCATGAAATCCTCCTGCGGAACCTCGCAAAGGCAGATTGACCGTCCACACGGCCATATCAGGGCGTGGGATCAGCTTTGGGCGCGTTCCAGCGCCTGTTCGGCTTCAAGGCCAGGCACAAAGGCATCGAACGCCGCCCAGAACTGGTCGCGGAAGGCATCGCGTTCCATCATCAGTTCGTGCTCGGCGCCCGCGATTTCCACATAGGCAGTCGCCTTCGCCCGCGCCACGAAGTCCTCGATCATGGGTGTGGAGACGATCCGGTCGTTGCCCGCAGCCAGCACCAGACAGGGTAATTTGATATTCGGCCCGGCCTCCCGCCGGCGCAGCGCCAGCATGGCGCGGCCGGTCGCACCCAGCCAACCGAGAGTGGGAGACCCGACACCCAGCTCTGGCGCCTCTTCCAGCACCTTGTTGAACCGCTCGAACCGCGCCTTGTCCGTCGTTTGCCGGTTGCTTTCATAGGGCACGGAAATTTCAGCGTTGCCCCCCGGCACAAACAATCTGCCAAGACCGAACATCGACAACAGGCGGGCAACCGGAATGGCAACCTTTTCAATCAGCCAGGACGTCTTGGGAGAGGTTGCCTTCAGGCCCGGGCGGCCAAACAGCCCCAGAGTGAGCTTGCGCAGGATCGACCGGAACCCGGACACCAGGCCGGGAGACCAAGTTCCCGTCGGCAGGCCCAGCAGCGGCGCTGTCAGCACCGCGCGGTCCAGCATCGTCCGCAGACGGTCCGTATCGGACAGGACAACCAGCGCTCCGGTAGAGTGGGCAAGCGCAAAGTGAGGCCCAGGGTAGGTCGCCAGTGAAACTTCCTTCAGGACAGTGCGCAAATCCAGCTTGTACTTGTTGAAGTTCGAAACGTGTCCGCGTCTGGGATTGCGGGTCAGGCGTTGCGACCCGCCCTGCCCGCGCCAGTCGAAGGCGATGACGGCAAAACCCCGCTGACGAAGATCCTCGATCACCTCGAAGTATTTCTCGATGAACTCCGCCCGCCCCTGAAGCAGTGTCACCGTACCCTTGCGCCGGGCACCGGCGGCGGGCCAATGCGCATACCGGATTTTCTTGTCATCCGGCGTCGTGACGAACCCGGATCGCGCCCCTTCGGGCACCGGATTGTCGGGATGGTCGATCAAGGTCATGCGCTGCGAATCACTCGGGCTCGTTGAGAGTTTGTTTTTCAAACAGATAATGGTTTTTCGTCAACAACTCGTCACGCCTGCAGATCCTGCCGGCACCGTCCGGCTTTGTCTTGCATCGTCAAGTGATACCCGTGCCAGGCGCCCCTCACAACAAGCTTCAGGCCGGCTCCCTGGGAAGCCGGCCCTGAAAGGGTCAGACAGCTTGTAGCTGCTGCTTAGTACCAGCGGCGCTGCCAGTGACCACGCTTACCGATCGGATGGCTGCGGACAATGTTGGCATTGCGGGAATCGACGACCAGCCGAACCGGCATGCCACGCCAGCCTTTTGCCCGGACGATGTACATCGGGCCACGGCGGTCGAGGATCTTGATATGGTCGAAACCGCGGTGACGCAGGCTGCGGCGGATCTGGCGCGGACCCATTTCGAAATGGCGACCACCGTGACGGCCGTTCCAGTTGCCACGGCCATTACCACGACGATGATCGACCTTGACCACCAGCTCGGCTTTTGCCGGTTCGATCTGGGTCTTTCCAACCAGCGGGGCAGCGGATGCGGTGGTGATGAAACCTGCGGACACCAGCAGAATGGCACCGGCGATCGGGGCGGACAATTTCGAAACATTGGCAAACATCTTCAAATCTCCAGTTTGTTCCGCCAGCGCCGTGCTGACGTTGGATTGAAGATGCACCGGGCCACTTGAACGCAACCGGAAGGCACTGTTCATGTGGCGTTCATGTTTCCACGACGCCCCACATTTCCCGCCTCTTGAAATGAAAATCCGAATTACCAAATCTCTTCATGCAAGCGCCAGACCGGGTTTGCACCGCAGCCTGTCCCGCCAATCCGGGGGACCAAGGACTGCTCAACATCAGTGAAGTATCAGTTGCTCAAGAGAGGACAGACACATGCGTCACTTCGACTTTTCTCCACTTTACCGCTCCACCGTCGGTTTCGACCGGCTTTTCTCGATGCTCGATGCCGCCGGCAACGAAGCTCCGAGCTATCCGCCCTATAACATCGAGCGCACGGGCGAAAACGCCTACCGCATCACGATGGCCGTGGCAGGCTTCTCCGACGACGAACTGAGCGTCGAAGCCAAGGAGCACACGCTCACCATCAAGGGTGAAAAAGCTGAAGAAGATGCCAGCCGGGAAATTCTCTACCGCGGCATTGCCTCGCGCACCTTTGAACGCCGCTTCCAGATTGCCGAACATGTCCGCGTGGAAGGGGCAAGCCTCGAAAACGGCTTGCTGCACGTTGATCTTGTCCGGGAAATCCCGGAAGCCATGAAGCCGCGCAAGATCGAAATCACCAGTGGTGAAACCAAGCAGATCGAAACCACGGCGCACTAACCGCCTGGTTCAACTGCGGCAATCGCATCATCGGGGCGCCTGGGAAACCAGGCGCCTTTTTTGATGTTACTGCACGTCACGAGACATCTCTGCACAGCAGAGCGGCCCTCAGACCGTCCCGGACAGCACTTTCAGAAACGCATCGACGTCTTCATCCGTCGTTGCAAAACTGGTGACGAGACGCACACAGACTTCGTCCGATGCCGGAGCGTGGCCTTCGGCGAGGCCCTCTGCAGGCCATTCATAGAGCTTGGCACCGGCTGCCTGAAGAGCTTCCATCTGGCTGCGTTTCAGGATCGGGAACAGTTCGTTGGCTTCCACCGCCCAGGCAGTACGCCCTCCGGCCTGCCTGATGCCTTCGGCAAGACGGGTTGCCATGCCGTTGGCATGGCTTGCGGTCGTCAGCCAGGTGTCATCCTGGAAATAGCCTTCGAACTGGGCCGCCACGAAGCGGCTCTTGGAGAAAAGGTGACCGCCGCGCTTGCGGAAATACTCAAAGGATTTCGCGGCGTCCAGGTCAAAGAAAACCACGGCCTCCGCACACCAGCAGCCGTTTTTAGTGGCTCCGAAGGAAAGCACGTCCACACCCGCTTTCCATGTCATGTCTGCCGCCGAACAGCCAAGTGTCACAAGCGCATTGGCAAATCGTGCGCCGTCCATGTGAAGCGGCACCGAACGGGACCGGCAGACATCCTTGATCGCGCCTATTTCATCCAGCGTATAGACGGTGCCGCATTCGGTTGCCTGGCTGATGGAAACGGACGCGACCTGACCATGGTGGACAACACCGTCAGGAACCTGCGCCATCTTTTCGCGAAGGGCATCGGCGGAGAACCGGCCGTTTGGTCCCTTCACGCTCAACAGCTTGTTGCCGCCGGTCATGAACTCGGGGCAATTGCATTCATCAACCTGAATATGCGCACCGGAATGGCAGAAGATCGCCCCGCCCGGCTTGGCACAGGAAGCCAGCGCCAAGGAATTCGCCGCTGAACCGGTCGCCACGAAGAAGACGGCCACTTCACGTTCGAAGATCTCGTTGAACGTGGCGGAGACGGAATCGGTCAACGGGTCGGTGCCGTAGGCTGGCGAGAACCCGTCATTATAGCGGGCCAGCGCCGACATCACCGCCGGAGCCGCACCCGCCCAATTGTCACTGGCAAAATTCATGTGCCGGTTTAATCACTTGGCATCACAACCGGCAACCGATTTTTCAGTAGTACATCTCGCGCTTGCGATAGGACCGGCCGAGCAGCCAGTCCAGCGAGACGACACCCGGCCCCTTGAGCATCGGCACCAGCAACAGGAAGATCCAGAGCAACCGGTCATCGGCGATGATCGCATAAGGTTCACCGTCGAACAGCGCCCCGATCGTCTTTGCATCAGCCCCATGGCCATAGATGTCGACATAGGTCATGACGCAGATGAAAACGATCATGCCGAGGCTTGCGAAGCGGGTGAATAGACCGACAACCACCATCACCGGCAGGACAAATTCACCCCAGGTGCCCAGAAGCACCATGAGACCATACGGGAAGAACGCAATCTGACTGGTGTCGTAGCTGACCTGTTCCATCATCTTGGGCAGCATCTGCGCATAGGCACCTGCGGTTGGCGTGAAGATGTTCATGATGTTGCCGCCTATTTTCGTCATCGCCGAGTTCAGGAAGAACTGCAGCAGGATCGCGGCAAAAATGAACCGGGCTGCAAGCCCGATGAACCAGCCATTTGTCAGCCGTTCCAGAGCTCCGAACACCATCGTGTAGAGCCTGACGAAAAACCCAATCAGCACACCCATCTAATCCCCCATGATCAAGCGGCATCCATTTGCCGCATGCGTGTTAGTCATCCAGTTGCAGGGCGGAAAATGCACCAGCTGCAAGACAGTCCGAAAGGCAATCGGACAAGGAAAAACCGTCGTCTTCCTCCTGAGCCCGGCTTGCCGCTGCTGCAAGCGTCTGCCCTTGCAGGAGATCCATCGTGAAAACAGCCCCGCCCGGACGCAGCAGATAGACATCCACCTCCATGTCCGGCCGGGTAATCATTACCGATTGCGGCTCGTCAAGATCGACAGCTTCAGCCTCATCGGGTTCAAACCTGTTGGCTCGCGCAATCGCCCAGATCGGCCAGGCAGATGTCACGACGTGCGCCGCCGGATGCGGTACGAAGCGAACGTCCCCGAGTCTTTGCGGATCGATGCTGCCCAGGATTGCCGGATCGAGAGGCGCGGCATCCGCCGCATGATAGGCTTGGAGCCAAGACCATTCCAGCCGGGCAACATCGCCGAGATAAGGATATGCCTTGAGCGGCGGAAACGCGTCCAGGAAATCGGCGAAACCGGCGCCGTACCAGATCAACACAGGCGATACCGGCGGATGAGCTGTCACGAAGGCCTGGGCAAGCGCCCTGAAATACTCTTCCCCCAACAGCGCCTTCACTGCAGGAAAGCTTTCACCGAGCGCTTCGCACAGGCTGACGATGACGTTGTTGCGGTAGACATTGAATCGCTTCGGCGCTGTTTCTCCATCCGGACCAGTCAGTCCATCAGGCGTTGCCATTTGCGGGTCGAGCAGCGCACGCCCAAACGAGGCGGCATTTACCTGCGGCAGGGACAGCGGACCACGCATGTCAGACCGCTTGCTTTCTGCCAGCCTCTGCAGGCTGCGCCAGAATGCGGTCCGCGGCTTGTGCCTCGGCAAGCAGAACCGGCCAGGCGGGAACATTGTTGTCCCACTCGATCAGGGTCGGCAGCGGCCCCTGTAGACGAATGACATCTTCATAAAGCTGCCAAACCGCAAGATCCACTTCCCGGTCATGCGCGTCGATCAGCAGTGGCCGTCCGGCGTCATCCCGGTCAGGCGCATGGCCGCCCAGATGTATTTCGCCGACGGCAGCCATCGGGAAGGCGGCGAGGTAATCTCTCGCGGATCTCTCGTGGTTGGTGCAGGACACATGCACGTTGTTGATGTCGAGCAACAGGCCGCAGCCGGTCCGGCGCGCGATCTCGCTCAGAAAATCCAGTTCGCTCATCGTGCTCTGTGCAAAGGCGACGTAAGTCGACGGATTTTCCAGAAGCATCTGCCGTCCGACGGTCTCCTGCACTTCATCTATGTGATCGCACACACGGTTCAGCGTGGCTTCGTCGTAGGGTACCGGCAACAGGTCGTTGAAATAAGTCGTGTCGTGCGTCGACCAGGCCAGATGTTCGGAAAACAGTCCCGGTTCATATCGCTTGTTCAGGTCTGACAAGCGCCGCAAATGATCCTTGTCCAGAGGCTGTTCACCGCCGATCGAAAGACCGACACCATGTAGAGACAGGGGATACCGCTCGCGGATTGCCTCCAGTTGCCGGTGCGGCGGACCGCCGGCCCCCATGTAGTTTTCGGCATGAACTTCAAAAAAACCGATATCCGCGGACGTTTCCAGAATAGCCGCGACATGCTCCGGCTTCAGACCGGCTCCGGCGCGCGCGGGAACAACCGCCTCGCTGCGCAGTACCGGTGTTGATCGGGTATCGGAAACCATGGGCCCTCCGGGTGGAAAAAGTTTTGTCAGGCAGGCACGCTGGCTGAGGACATCTTCAGACTTGGCTGACTGAAGCACCATGGCTCTTGACTTTGAAAGGGCTGGCGCCCTGCCCGCCTCGGCACCAAGTGCGGGATAAGAAGCTGCCTGCCTGACCAGATTGCCGCAGTTGCGGCCGTCTAAAGCCTATCAGGCTTCCGGCAGGTCGCGCTTAAGTTCGGTCAGAGAGCCGTGACGGCCACCTGGAACATCCATCGTCACGCAGGTGCCCTTCGGGACGAGCGTCCAGGCGTTGCCCTGATAGTCGACGGTCGACGTACCGGCGCAAGTCGTACCTGCACCCGCCTTGCAGTCGTTCTGACCTTTAAGGGACACGCCATAGCATTTTTCCTTGGCCTGGGCGTGGGCCGGAACGGTTGACGACAGACCTGCAACCGCGGTTGCCACCGCACCGGCAACAATTGCTGCAGACATGGCCTTATGCTTCATCTCGATCTCCTCTCGTCTTTGAAAAATCACTGCGTACCGGCGTTTTTGCTGGGCCGCCAGTCACCCACCGTAGATGACCCTATTGAAGATAAATAGGAAATCAAACGCATGTGACTGTTTTGCGAGCATAACTGCACAAAGTTTAACAAACGCAAGATTCTTACATATTTATCGCCGGTTTTGACCTTTCCGGACGATTGGCACTTTTCGCGCGAAACAATTATAATGCGGCGACGCAGAAACACTCTTGCTCACGACGGCGAAATCTGTCATGTTCGCGCCGCTTGGAATAGGACAGGTATGCTGTCCCAATTATCGCCATGCCCAAAACGGCCCGGACAGGGCGCAGGACAACAAGGCATCGGTGATAGCCAGGCTGACCACTGTGCGGATCCGGGGAGGATCCGCAAGGAAGCGAGACGGAACGTTTCGGCAGCGGAGGACCGCTGCGTCAATGCGGCGGTTTGCTTTGATAAACGGCCGTGGTTAATACAACAACAGAGCCGGGGCAGGAAAGCCAGGGTTCGCCGGACCGCATTCTTGATGGAATGCGACCCGAACGGAACCGGACGCTCCCAGCCACGGCGGCACTGGGGTCAACAGTGAGGGCGCACATGACGAAGATAGAGCTGACGACGAGCACAGCCATGCAAGCGGGGAGCGTGGACATGAAGACCACCGCAACCACTACACTTGCGGAACGACTGAGCACGGCCGCCGACAAAGGGCTCTATAATCCGTCGCGCGAACACGACGCCTGCGGTGTCGGCTTTGTCGCCCACATGAAAGGCGAGAAGTCCCACAAGATAATTGCCGACGGTCTGCAGGTTCTTGAAAACCTCACGCACCGCGGCGCAGTTGGTGCCGACCCGCTGATGGGCGACGGTGCAGGCATGCTGGTGCAGATCCCGCACGCGTTCTTTGCAGAAGAACTCGCCAACGCCGGCACCACGCTTCCCGATGCCGGTGAATATGGTGTCGGTTTCATCTTCATGCCGCAGGACGATGAGCTGCGCGCCAAGTGCGAAGCCATCATCGAGCGTGTCATTGAAGACGAAGGCAAGGAACTGATCGGCTGGCGTGACGTGCCTGTCGACAATTCATCGCTTTCCAAGGCGCCGGACATCGCTGCCACCGAACCGGTTTCCCGTCAGGTCTTCATTCGCAAGACCGGCGGTGAGGCAGATGCCTTCGAACGCCGCCTTTATGTACTGCGCAAGGTCATCTCGAACCGTGTGCGTGCCGAAACCGATGCGGTTTCGAAAGGCTTTTATATCGTTTCAATGTCCAGCCGGACCATCGTCTACAAGGGCATGTTCCTCGCCTATCAGCTCGGCGCCTATTACGCCGACCTGAAGGACGAGCGCTTTTCGTCGGCCCTGGCCCTTGTCCACCAGCGTTTTTCCACCAACACGTTCCCGTCCTGGGATCTGTCGCACCCCTACCGGATGGTTGCGCACAACGGTGAGATCAACACGCTGCGCGGCAACGTCAACTGGATGGCGGCTCGTCAGGCGTCCGTATCGTCGGCGCTGCTCGGCGACGACATCTCCAAGCTCTGGCCGATTTCCTATGAAGGCCAGTCGGACACCGCCTGCTTCGACAACGCCCTCGAGTTCCTGGTCATGGGTGGTTATTCGCTCGCCCATGCGGCCATGATGCTGATCCCGGAAGCCTGGGCCGGCAACCCGCTGATGGACGACAACCGTCGTGCCTTCTACGAATACCACGCGGCCCTGATGGAGCCGTGGGACGGCCCGGCAGCCGTTGCCTTCACCGATGGCCGCCAGATCGGCGCAACGCTGGACCGGAACGGCCTGCGTCCCGCCCGCTACATCGTCACCGACGACGACTTCGTCATCATGTCTTCCGAGGTTGGCGTCCTGCCGGTCGAAGAAGAGCGCATTGTCCAGAAATGGCGCCTGCAGCCGGGCAAGATGCTGCTGATCGACATGGACGAAGGCCGGATCGTTTCCGACGACGAAATCAAGCGGCAGCTTTCCACGGCCAACCCATACAAGGACTGGCTGCACCGGTCCCAGATCGTACTGGAAGACCTTCCGGGCGTGCGCCAGCGCGCGCCGGTAGCCGGTGAAAGCCTCCTCGACCGCCAGCAGGCCTTCGGCTACACGGAAGAAGACATCAAGCTTCTGATGACCCCGATGGCAACCGTCGGCCAGGAAGCCATCGGCTCCATGGGCACGGACACGCCGATTTCAGCGCTCTCCGACAAGTCCAAGCTGCTTTACACCTACTTCAAGCAGAACTTCGCCCAGGTCACCAACCCGCCGATCGACCCGATCCGCGAGGAGCTGGTGATGAGCCTAGTCTCCTTCATCGGCCCGCGCCCGAACATCTTCGACCTTGAAGGCCTGTCGACCTCCAAGCGCCTGGAAGTTCGCCAGCCGATCCTCACCAATGAGGACCTGGAGAAGATCCGCGCCATCGGCGACATCGCAGACAACCAGTTCTCCGCCAAGACGCTGGACATCACCTACAATTCCGAGAAAGGCGCTGTCGGTATGGAAGGCGCTCTCGACGAATTGTGCGAGCGCGCCGAAAAGGCGGTTCTGGACGGATACAACATCATCATCCTGTCCGATCGCCTGATCAGCCGGTCACGCATCGCGATCCCGGCACTGCTGGCAACGGCCGCCGTGCACCACCACCTCATCCGCAAGGGTCTCAGGACGTCTGTCGGTCTGGTGGTTGAAACCGGTGAAGCGCGCGAAGTCCACCATTTCTGTGTTCTGGCCGGCTATGGCGCGGAAGCGATCAACCCTTATCTCGCGTTTGAAACGCTGCTTTCCATGCATATGGAAATGGACTTCCCGGAGGAAGTCGATCAGGACGAAGTCGTCTACCGCTACATCAAGTCCATCGACAAGGGCATCCTCAAGGTCATGTCCAAGATGGGCATCTCGACCTACCAGTCCTATTGCGGCGCGCAGATCTTCGACGCTGTCGGCCTCGGCTCGTCCTTCGTGAAGAAGTACTTCTTCGGCACGGCAACCATGATCGAAGGCATCGGCCTTGCCGAAGTCGCCGATGAAACCGTTCTGCGCCACGAGCAGGCCTTCGGCGACGTCGCCATCCTGCGCCGCTCGCTGGAAGTTGGCGGTGAATACGCTTACCGGACCCGTGGTGAAAGCCACATGTGGACCCCGGACTCCGTCGCGCTGCTGCAACATGCAGTGCGCGCGAAGCTCCCGGACACCTATCGCGCCTTCGCCAAGGAAGTGAATGAAAAGAGCGGACGCTACGCGATCCGCGGCCTGTTCCGGATCAAGTCCGCGGACGAAATCGGCCGCTCGCCGATCGCGCTCGACCAGGTGGAACCGGCAGAAGCCATCGTCAAGCGCTTCGTCACCGGCGCCATGTCCTTCGGCTCGATTTCGCGTGAAGCTCACACGACCTTGGCAATCGCCATGAACCAGATCGGCGGCAAGTCGAACACCGGTGAAGGCGGCGAGGAGCCGGAGCGCTTCAATCCGCTGCCGGACGGCTCGTCCAACCCGCAGCGCTCTGCCATCAAGCAGGTTGCTTCCGGCCGTTTTGGCGTGACCACGGAATATCTGGTCAACTCCGACATGATCCAGATTAAGGTCGCCCAGGGTGCAAAGCCCGGCGAAGGCGGCCAGTTGCCGGGTCACAAGGTGGATGCGGTGATCGCCAAGGTACGTCACTCGACCCCGGGCGTCGGCCTGATTTCACCCCCGCCGCACCATGACATCTACTCCATCGAAGATCTGGCGCAGCTGATCTACGACCTGAAAAACGTCAATCCGGAAGCCGATATCTCGGTCAAGCTGGTGTCGGAAGTGGGTGTCGGAACGGTTGCTGCCGGCGTTGCCAAGGCACGCGCCGACCACATCACGATATCCGGTTACGACGGCGGCACCGGTGCATCACCGCTGACCTCGATCAAACACGCCGGCTCTCCCTGGGAAATCGGCCTTGCCGAAACCCAGCAGACCCTGGTGCTGAACGGACTGCGCTCGCGCATCGCCCTTCAGGTCGACGGCGGCATCCGCACAGGCCGGGACGTCATCATCGGTGCGCTTCTTGGTGCCGACGAATTCGGCTTCTCGACCGCTCCGCTGATTGCCGCAGGCTGCCTGATGATGCGCAAGTGCCATCTCAACACCTGCCCGGTCGGCATCGCCACCCAGGACCCGGTCCTGCGCAAGCGCTTCAAGGGCACCCCGGAACACGTCATCAACTACTTCTTCTTCGTCGCCGAAGAAGTTCGTGAGCTGATGGCCAACCTCGGCTTCAAAACGATGGAAGACATGATCGGCCGGTCCGACTTCCTCGACAAGGAAGCCGCGATCGATCACTGGAAGGCCAAGGGTCTCGATTTCTCCCGTATTTTCTTCCAGCCGGAAGCAAAACCGGAAGAGACCCGCTGGACCACGCGTCAGGATCACCCGATCCACGACATCCTGGACCGTCGCCTGATTGCCGCTTCCAAGCCGGCCCTGGACAGCAAGGAACCGACAATTGTCGACGAGACGATCTGTTCCGTCGACCGGTCGGTTGGTGCCATGCTCTCCGGTGAAATCGCCAAGCGGTACGGCAACAAGGGCCTGAAACACCCCGACACCCTGAAGATCAATCTGAAGGGCACGGCAGGCCAGGCGTTCGGCGCCTTCGTCGCCCGCGGCGTCACCATTGATCTTGTCGGCGATGCCAACGACTATGTCGGCAAGGGTCTTGCCGGTGGCAAGCTGATCGTCCGCCCGCCGGAGAACACCCGGATCGTGCCGGAAAACTCGATCATTGTCGGCAACACGGTGCTTTACGGCGCAACCGAAGGTGAATGCTACTTCCGCGGTGTTGCCGGGGAACGCTTTGCAGTTCGCAACTCCGGCGCAGTTGCCGTTGTCGAAGGCGTGGGTGACCACGGCTGCGAATACATGACCGGTGGCGTCGTCGTCGTGATCGGCCAGACCGGACGCAACTTCGCGGCCGGCATGTCCGGCGGCATTGCCTATGTGCTCGATGAAGACGGCACATTCGGCTCCCGCTGCAACCTGGCCATGGTCGAACTGGAACCGGTGACCGAAGAAGACGATCTTCTGGAGAAGCTGCACCACCATGGTGGGGATATCGAGCACAAGGGCCGCGTGGACCTTTCCTGCGACATGACCCGCCATGACGATGAGCGCCTGCGCCAGATGCTGACGAAACATCTGGAACTGACCGGCTCGACAAAGGCCGAGGCAATCCTCGACAACTGGACCCAGTACCGGCCCAAGTTCGTCAAGGTGATGCCGGTCGAATACCGCCGGGCCCTGCGCGAAATGGAAGAGCAGCGCCTCGGCATGGTCGCTGCCGAATAATCCGGCCAAACGCACGAACTGGCTCTCGGCCGCATGACGCGGCCGATTGCAGCCACCCTGGACAGACGCATGAAATTTTGAGGAGGTCGCCTTGGGCAAGGTAACCGGTTTTATGGAAATCGATCGGCAGGAACAGAAGTATCAGCCTGCCTCTGACCGTATTCGCCATTTCCGCGAGTTCACCATTCCGCTGAACGACCAGGACGTCACCAATCAGGCGGCCCGCTGCATGGATTGCGGCATTCCGTTCTGCCACGGCCCGACTGGCTGTCCGGTCAACAACCAGATCCCGGACTGGAACGATCTGGTCTACCAGGGCGACTGGGACTACGCGCTCAAGAACCTGCATTCCACCAACAACTTCCCCGAGTTCACCGGGCGCATCTGCCCGGCTCCTTGCGAGGAAGCCTGCACGCTGAACCTGGAAGACATTCCGGTCAACATCAAGAGCGTGGAACAGGCGATTGCCGACAAGGGTTGGGAAGAAGGCTGGATCGTACCGGAACTGTCGGCAACCAAGACCGGCAAGGCAGTGGCGATCATCGGCTCCGGCCCCGCAGGCATGGCGGCCGCCCAGCAGCTCGCCCGCGCTGGTCACACCGTGCATGTCTATGAACGTGAGCCGAAGGCCGGTGGCCTGCTTCGCTACGGCATTCCCGACTTCAAGATGGAAAAGCACTACATCGACCGCCGCGTGAAGCAGATGGAAGCCGAAGGCGTGACGTTCCATTACGGCGTCAATGTCGGCGTAACCGTTGCCCTGGAAGAACTGGCCGAGCGTCATGACGCGGTTATCCTGTGCGCAGGTGCCGAACGTCCGCGTGATCCGGGTGTCTCCGGCATGGAACTGGAAGGCTGCCATTGGGCGATGCCGTACCTGGTCCAGCAGAACCGCCGGGTCGGCGGTGAGCCGGAAGGCGACGAGGCCCCGATCTGGGCCGGTGGCAAGCATGTCGTCGTCATCGGCGGCGGTGACACCGCGTCCGACTGCGTCGGCACCGCATTCCGTCAGGGAGCCCTGTCGGTGACGCAGCTCGACATTCGCCCGATCCCGCCGTTGAAGGAAGACAAGCTGGCGATCTGGCCGTACTGGCCGACCAAGTTCCGCACCTCGTCGTCGCAGGCTGAAGGCGCTGAACGTGAGTTCTCCGCCGCAACGCTTGCCCTTGTCGGCGAAGACGGCAAGGTTACTGGCGTCAAATGCGCCCGCGTGGACGAAAAGCGCCGCCCGATTGAAGGTACCGAATTCATCCTGCGCGCCGACCTCGTTCTGGCGGCTATCGGCTTTTCCGGCCCGCTGCTGGAAACCTACATCGCTGAAGCCGGCGACAAGCTGGAGCTGGATGGCCGCACCAACGTCAAGGCCAACACCGACGATTACAAGACCAGCCTGGACAAGGTCTATGCTGCCGGCGACGTGCGCAAGGGTCAGTCCCTGGTTGTCTGGGCGATCCGAGAAGGCCGTCAGGCAGCGCGCGCTGTTGACGAGTTCCTCACCGGCTCGACCGACCTGCCGCGCTGAACTCTATTTCCAGAAATGAAAAAACCCCGCCGGCAAACGCCTGCGGGGTTTTGTGTTTTTCAAAACATGTTTCAAAGGGTCATTGCGATCCCGGGCGCACGGTCACGGAGACGCGGCCTTGCGCGTCCTGGCTGGCTGCTGAGTTCAAGCTCTCACGCAAGTCGGCACTTGTTGGGGCAAACACTTCCTCAACAGCGGCAACCGGCGCAGACACTGCAACGGCAGGCATCCGTGGATCGTCCACACGTCCCTGCATCGGAGGCAAAGGCTCGCCCTTCACGAAAAAGCGGTAGGTCCTGCTGGCCGAATTGATCTCTTCTTCATCCTCACCGCCCAGAAGCAGTGCTTCGGGCGACGTCGTACGTCCGGTCAGGACGATGAAGTTCGGGTCGTCCTCCACGCCTTCGAAAGCTAGCCCGCCATAGCCTCCAAGCAGGCGGGACAGTTCGCGTTCCACGAAGAATGCGACTTTCCGATAGCCTGCCCAGGTGAAATCGATCTTGTCGTTCGTCCGCAGACGCGTGTTCTTGCCGTCGACATCGGGTCCGTAAGAGGAAAAGCTGCCGTCTTCAGCCAGAAAGATATCCCAGATATCGACATAGCGGACTCTCCGGTCCTCCGACGCGCCCTGGAAGATCGAATTGAGCTGCGTGAAATCCGCGTTCACCAGTTCGTCGCCCGTGGGCGGCAGGCCGGCCCACACAAGCGGTTTCTTTTCCTGTCGCACCACACGCACAAGCCCGTCGACCTTCCTGCGGTAGCTCTCCAGCCACTCTGCTGTCATGAATTCAACGGGCGGTTCACCGGGAAAGGATTTACCCAGGTCCCGCCGGCCGATCATCACCACCACGGCCTGAACGTCCGCCCCCCGGATCCTGGAAACCACCTGTGTCGCCCAGTCCGGCGATCCTTCTCCGACAAAGCCTTCCTTGTCCTCGGTAATGGCTTCGACACGGATCTGCGGTTTTTGGGCGAGTGTGTATTTCAACCCGTCGGCGACACCGCGTGCCATGCGGTCTCCAACGACCAGGATCAGGCCGGCATTGGGGTCCTTTTCGAGAACGTCGAATTTGGGCGGCACCCCCGAGGGCCGGGAAACCCGCGGCTTCTGCTGTGTCTTTTGTGGCTGCTTCGTGCGCTTCTCGCCACCACCGCCAAATAACCGCTGCAAAGGAGCAAACGGGTTGAACCCCCGGAAGGGCCCGTTTTGCGCAACCACGATTTCACCGCGTTGCGCGTCCTGTGCGGCAGAGATTCCGGCAGAGCAGGCAACAAGCGCAAGACCAAGGGATACGACAACCCGAAGCGAGGCGGCGCGTGTCCCCTTCCCTTCCCGTTGCCGTGTCTGAACTCTCACGCTGTGCTCCTGCTGCAGCTGAACTGCGCCCAGTTTAGCCGTCCAGCTTCAGGCGTGCCAGCAAAACAATGGATGCATAACCGTCGGGAACCATCCCACGTGAGCGCTGGTAGGCTCGGATACCCTTTCGGGTAGCAGGTCCGATCCTGCCGTCCGCCGTACCGACAGAAAATCCACGCTGGTTCAAAAGCGCCTGCAATTCCGCGGTTTCCGAGCGATTGAGCGGAAGGTGCTCTCGCGACCAGTCACCCTCGATCGGTCCGCCACCAATGATCCGGTCGGCAAGATGGCCGACGGCAAGCGCATAGGCAGTCGCGTTGTTGTAACGCTTGATCACGTAGAAGTTCTTCAGCATCAGGAACGCCGGTCCGCTTGCTCCGGCAGGCAGAACCAGGATGGCGTTGTCGGACGGCCGCGGAAAATCCTTGCCGTTTGACCGGCGAATTCCGTATCGACCCCATTCGCCTAGCGTCAGCGTCTTTTCGCCGTCGGCCATGTGATAGTCGAACCCGCTGGGCAAGGCTACCTCGTATCCCCAGGTCTTGCCTGTCTGCCAGCCGTGCTTTTGCAGATAGGCAGCGGTTGAGGCGAGTGCATCGGGAATGGACGTCCAGATATCCCGGCGGCCGTCACCGTCATAGTCGGCTGCATAGGCCTTCCAGCTGGAGGGCATGAACTGGGTGTGCCCCATGGCGCCGGCCCAGGAACCTTCCATGTCCTGGAAACGCACATGACCTGCCTGGACGATCGCCAGCGCGGTAACGAGTTCCTTTTCCCAGAAGCTCTTCCGGCGCGGCGCCGCATAGGCCAGCGTCGCCAGTGCCTGGATTACGTTATGACGCCCCATGAAGCCGCCATAGTTGGTTTCCATGCCCCAGATCGCCAGGACAGCTTCACGATCGACGCCGTAGCGGTTTTCGATGACCGCAAGAACCTGGCTGTACTCCTTCAGCATCTCGCGGCCTTTTTCGACCCGCGTGTCTGAAACGGCACTATCGAGATAATCCCAGATCGGTTTGACGAACTCGGATTGCTTGCTCATCAGGCGCAAGGTGTCATCGTCCGGCTGCATGCCGGTGAAGACCGCGTTGTAGGTCTGGGAAGAAATGCCGGCCGCCCTGGCCGTCGGCCAGAAGCCGGAAACGAACTGGCTGAACCCCTGATCGGCCTGTGCCGGCACCGAAACGGCCAGCAAAGTGCCCGTCGCCGCGGCAGTCAAAAGCAGCCGGCGCCCGAGGGTTCTCAGTCTTCCTGAAAAGGGCAATATGGTTTTCACGTTCGCAGTCAGCTGCGCAAGGTTCCGCATCAGGGCCTCCTCGATGCCCAGGTCCGTAAGTTTCTGCCCCCGCCCCATGAATGATGTTGATTTGGTTACCGTGACGTTAATGCCGCAATCTAAAGCCGGCTTCAACAGCGTTTTCGGAATAGTCGTTCCCCTGCTGGGAACTGTCGAAACGACGATGGGTATAATCCGCCGTCACCGCAATGTTCTTCGTCACAGCGAAGGTCAGACCACCAAACCCTGTCAGGGTACGCTCTTCGATCGAAACACCTTCATAGGTCCGGTAACTGTAACCGACACCGGTCTCGCCCACCAGACGATCACTGAAGGCATGAGCGAGGCGCAGGTCGCCGGAGTAGATGATCGAACCGCTGGCACCGTCGATATCGGTTGCCTCGAAGGAGGTGCCAAGGCCAGCGGTAACCGTCGTCAGTCGGCTTGGCGACCAGACCAGGGAGGCGTCGGCAATCAGGCCTGACAGGTTTTCAAGCCTGTCATCCTCAATGTCCTCGATCCGCCACCCCGCACCGAGTTCCCCGGTCAGTTTGGGGCCTGATGCGATGGTGACGCCACCCATGACCTGATAGCCATTGGCATTTCGCTTTTCGCACAAGGCGTCGCTACAGGTGTCGTCATAGCGCCGCAGAAGCAGCGCCCCCTCGACAAACGGCGAGAACACGCTGCCGGTATTGCCGTCCAGCCGCAGGCTGGCGGAGTAGAGCGTGTTGTTGCGTCCGGATTCCGAGCCGCTTTCCGACGTATAGAAATTCCGGTCGACGCCGAGCGAAGCCGTCGCGGCGACGATGCCGATCGCGCGCGTACCGCTGAGGCTTCCCGAAAGTTCGTGATCATAGTCGGTCCCGGAAGCCGATTCTGCGCTGCCGTCGTCCTCCTGGCTGAGCGTGTAGGATATACTGGTCGTTACCTGTGTCGCTTCGCTGATGTCGAGCCGCAGGTTTGCCGCCGCAAAGACATTCGCCTCGTTGTCGTCGGTATCACCGGGATATCCGGTGAAGGAACCTCGCAGCGAAGTGTCCAGCTGATGGCGTGACCAGTTAGAGGTCAGCGAAACATCGGGAGAAATCCGGTAGAACTTGCCAGGGGTTCCGTCTGCCGCCTGTGACCGGTTATCGGTCCAACCTGTCGAAACGGTCAGTTGGGGCGTCAGCGTGAAGGACCCGAGCCGGATCCCCTCTGCCGCATCGAAGGTCGTATCTCCGCCAAAAACGCTGTCGTCGATACCGCTGTCCGATAGAGGAACCGCCCTGTCGACCGCTGCAATCCTGTCTGCGAATGGCCTGACCGGAGTGGCTCTGCCATTGGTTCCAAGGCCGCTTGATCCGGTTTCCGCCGTTGCCGAATTCAGTGTCGAACGGAGGGAAAAGACATTTGCCTGCGTAGGATTGCGGTCTGCCGCCTGGGCTGCCTGATCGGAAGGGTCTGCTGATTCTTGCGCCCCGCCTGGGTCGTCCGATCCGCGCAAATCGTCAAGCGTCGTTTGTGCGACCGCGGAAACGGCCTGCAAAACGGCAAGAAAAGTGATCAGAGGCAGAAAGCTGCGCATGAATTCCGGGACCAGTCGACGTGGAATGTCCGGTCCAACCTGACGAAGGATGGTTAATCCTTCGTTTCTTTTTCGCAATTTGGAAGGTTACACAAAGTTACATAAAGTCACCTGATCTAATGCATTTAATAGATCACGGGTTCTTGATCCCCGTGGGCGACTGGCATAGAGCTAGGCGATCCTAAATAAAAAAAGAATTATGTTCATGACCACCGTTCTGCGCGACCCGGTTTCCGAAGAAAATACAGACATGACGTCCCTGTGCCTCGTCTCCGCAGAGCGGACCCTGGAAACGGAAATTGCCGGCCTGAGTGCCCTGCGGGCAGCGCTGAAGAACGGGCTTGCCATCCCGTTCCAGAAGACCTTCGATCTCATTCAAAAGAGCAAGGGACGCGTTGTCATCACCGGTATCGGCAAGAGTGGTCATATCGGCACCAAGATCGCAGCAAGCCTTGCGTCAACGGGAACGCCGTCTTTCTTCGTTCATGCCAGTGAAGCCAGTCACGGCGACCTGGGCATGATCACCGAAGACGACGTCGTGATCGCCCTGTCCTGGTCGGGTGAAACCCAGGAACTGGCAGGCATCGTCAGCTACACCCGTCGCTTCAAGGTGCCCTTGGTCGCGATCACCTCGCGCAAGGACAGCACCCTCGGCCGTGCAGCGGATATCGTCATGAACCTGCCTGCTGTCACCGAGGCCTGCCCGCATGGCCTCGCCCCGACAACCTCCGCCCTCATTCAGCTGGCCGTCGGCGACGCACTTGCTGTGGCTCTTCTGGAAGGACGTGGGTTTACCGCGCAGGACTTCCGCGTGTTCCATCCGGGTGGCCGCCTGGGCGCCAGCCTGAAAACGGCCAAGGACATCATGCACACCGGCGAACGCATGCCGCTGGTGTCCGCAAACACCTCGATGAGCGAGGGCATCGTCCTGATGACCCAGCGCGGCTTCGGTGTGCTGGGTGTCGTCGACGAACTGAAACAGTTGATCGGCATCATCACCGACGGTGACTTGCGCCGCCATGTTTCGTCAAATCTCCTGGCAAAATCCGCCGGTGAAATCATGACGCGTGCTCCCAAGACCGTTTCTCCGGACACATTGTCGGCTTCAATTCTTGAATTGGCCAACAGCCTGTCGATCACCTCCGTGTTCGTGATCGAGGACGGTCGCCCCGTCGGTATTGTCCATCTGCACGATCTTCTTCGCATCGGCGCAGCCTGATCTTTCACCGAAGCAGGCAATATTGCCTCACGGGGTCGAAAAAGTTTCTTTTCCGGCCCGCAAGTGGCGCGTCATTAGGATTTGATTAGCCATAAGCCTCTTACACTGCCCCAAAGTTTCATCGGCTTGACGCCGCAGACCTTGGTGTGTGTACAGAATGGATCTGGCGACATTAATCGGCATTGTGGGTGCTTTCGGCATCGTGACGACCGCTATTTTCCTTGGCGGCAGTTTCGGCCAGTTCATCGATGTGCCGTCGATGCTGATCGTGATCGGCGGCGGTCTGGCTGCTACCCTTATCCGTTTCCAGCTCTCCGACATCGCCACTGCTTTCGTTACGGGCTTCAAGGTTGCGCTTGCGGGCAAGAACGCAAGCCCTCGCGACCTGATTACGGAAATCAGCAACCTGGGCGAAATCGTCCGCAAGTCCGGCCCGCTTGGCCTGGAGAACGTGGACGTCTCCGATCCTGTCCTTGCCAAGGGCGTGCAATATATTGCGGACGGCTATGAGCTGGAATTCATCAAGGAATCGATGGAACGCGAGCGCGACCTGCAGCTTTCCCGGCTCGCGGAAGGCAAGCGCGTTTTCAAGGCACTTGGCGATTCCGCTCCCGCCTTCGGCATGATCGGGACGCTGGTCGGCCTGGTGCAGATGCTTGCCAACATGGACGACCCTGCAGCAATCGGGCCTTCCATGGCCGTCGCCCTTCTGACGACCCTTTACGGC
Source organism: Labrenzia sp. THAF191a (assembly GCF_009363335.1). GTDB lineage: Bacteria > Pseudomonadota > Alphaproteobacteria > Rhizobiales > Stappiaceae > Roseibium > Roseibium algicola. The sequence continues at coordinate 2,260,168 of NZ_CP045333.1, read as the reverse complement.
GCGTTGATCTCCAACATCATTTGTCTGCCTCTGGTGGACAAGCTGGATGCGAAATTCGACGTCGACGATCTCAACCAGACGCTGATCATCGACGGTGTTTGCCAGATCCGCGAATCCAAGAGCCCGGCCTTGATCAAGGAAATGCTGATCGCATACCTGCCGGACAAATTGCGCGCCGAGCTGGCGGACGCGGCCTAGAACAGGCGGCTTTCAGATGACGCAGGGCAGATTGTTCGCCAACCCTGGATGCGATCGGTAAGGGCTCAATCGAAATCGATCGAACCACATCTGATCCGGAACTGACAAAAGAGCGACCACAGCGCGATGGCAAAGAAACAGAAACCTCAAGGCGGCGGTGCACCGGACTGGCTGGTAACCTTTGCCGATCTGATGTCCCTGCTCGTCTGCTTCTTCGTTCTGATCATTTCCTTTTCCATTCAGGACAAGGAAAAGCTTCAGGTGGTCGCCGGGTCCATGCGCGAAGCCTTCGGTGTCAAGGACACCTCCCGCAAGACCGGTATCATCGAGGTCGAGGGCATTCCGATCCGCGACTACATGAAGGATATCAGCCAGGTCGAACAGGAGATGGATTCCGACTTCTCCCAGGTGCGCCATGAACAGCGGCGCAAACAAGGTCCGGAAGCCAACACGCACGACACGCTGGAAGCCGATATCGAAAAGCCGCGGCAATTCGCGACGGCTGCCGCCTCGCTGCGCCAGGCCTGGCAGGAAATGCCGGAAATCACCGAAATTTCCAGCAACATCATTCTGGAAGAATCCGAAGAAGGCCTGAACATTATGCTCGTCGATCAGGACGGACGCTCAATGTTCCGGGAAGGCTCGAAGTATCCTTACGAGACCACCCGGCGCCTGATCGCGAAGATGGCACCGGTGCTGTCGCAGATGCCAAATCGCATCGAGATTACAGGCCACACGACTGCCGGCCGTCAGTCCATCGATCCAAGCTATACCGGCTGGGAGCTGTCCAGCGAACGCGCCAATGTCGCCCGGCAGATCCTGTCCGAATACGGCGTGCCGGATAACCAGTTCTACTCAGTGGTCGGCAAGGCCGACACCGAACCGCTGTTCCCCAACGACCCCTACCTGGCGGCAAACCGCAGGATCGGCATTCTGCTCAAGGCTGAAGAACCGCCGCTGCCGGCCGGCCACAAGCTTTAGTCCGGTACGGCAACAGCCTCCTGCAAAGGAAACGCGCACGATGCCGGTGAGATCTAGCTGACCCGCGAGACCACCAGCCGCGCCCCGTCAATTGCCTCGACACGAACTTTCGTGCCGGCCGGCATGTCCGGTCCGGTAATGCGCCAGATCGTGTCATCGATGGACAGGTTTCCGGCGCCCTCGTTCAAGGGCGCGGCAAGGGTGAATTCTCGGCCGACATAACGACTTCCGCGCTGGTTGAGCCCCGGATCGCCCTTCTCCGATGCAAGTTTCTGCATCAACCGGCGTCCGATCAGCAGGCTGACGAGTGACAGCACGAGGAACAGCCCAACATCCACCTGCCAGGCGAAATCGAACAACAGAGCCACGACACCGACGACAAGCGCCGACAGGCCAAACCAGAGAAAAATCGTGCCAGGCGCCAGGATCTCGAGTCCCAGCAGCAGAAGCCCCAGAACGAACCAGCTCCAAGCCCCGAGGGCAGCGATCGTGCTTTCAATCAGGCTCACCGGTTCTCGTCTCCTTCATCGCTGCGGGTATTGGGAATGCGGGAAGAAGACCGGCTCGAAGAACCGTCGTCACCGAACGCTTCCTTGGCGATGGCACCGATACCGCTCAGGGACCCCAGCAGCGACGTCGCTTCCATCGGGAGGATGAGTGTCTTCTGATTGCGCGAGGTCGCCAGTTCCTTGAAGGCTTCGACGTATTTGTTGGCGACGAAGTAGTTGATCGCCTGAACGTCACCGGCGGCAATGGCCGCGCTCACCAGCTGCGTTGCCTTGGCTTCCGCTTCCGCCTCGCGTTCGCGAGCTTCCGCGTCACGGAACGCGGATTCGCGGCGGCCTTCGGCCTCCAGGATAAGCGACTGCTTCTGGCCTTCCGCTTTCAGGATTTCCGATTGGCGCTTGCCTTCGGCCTCGAGAATGTAGGCACGCTTCTCGCGTTCCGCCTTCATCTGGCGGGCCATGGCATCCACCAGATCGCGCGGCGGATTGATGTCCTTTATCTCTATACGGGTGATCTTGATGCCCCATGGCTCTGCAGCCGCATCGACGACGCGCAGGATCTGGGCATTGATTTCATCGCGGTTGGACAGAAGGTTGTCGAGATCCATCGACCCCATCACCGAGCGGATGTTGGTCATGGTCAGGTTCAAAATAGCGTTCTGAAGACCAAGCACTTCGTAGGCAGCACGGGCAGCATCGAGCACCTGGTAGAAGGTTACGCCGTCCGCGCTCACCGTCGCATTGTCGCGGGTGATCACTTCCTGTGTCGGCACGTCCAGCACCTGCTCCATCATGTTGAGCTTGTGGCCGACCCTGTCGATGAACGGAATGATGAAATTCAGGCCCGGTGTCAGCGTCTTCCGGTATTTTCCAAAACGTTCGATCGTATAATTGTAGCCTTGCGGCACCGTCTTTACGCCGGCGAAAAAGACCAGAATGACCAGCACGACAAGGCCGATCAGGAAAATGTCAAATCCCGCGATTGGCATATACGTCTCCCGTAATTTTTTAAAATAGCATCGTCACTATGCGCCGAATACCAGAGTGTTTCCAGCGTATTCGCGGTAGTGCGCCCATTCGGACGCACGCCCGCTACCCCTGTTCGCACAAACACTTAAGGCGCTCGTGAAACAGTGCCGTGACTTATGGGCAGTATCGCGAAATTTTACGAGTATTTTCCACCGGCAAGGTTAAACGCTTGTGGATTTGCGGCTGGTCAGATCCAGCCGCCAAGTTCCCGCCGCACGATATGGGACAGCACGTCCATGCCAAGATCGCTGTCGTTCAGACAGGGGATATGGCTGAATTTCTCGCCGCCGCTTTCTTCGAAGATCTCCCCGGCCTCGCCGGCAATTTCCTCAAGCGTCTCGAGACAGTCTGCAACGAAACCCGGGTTCATCACCGCAACGTTTTTCACGCCGTCCTTGGCCAGCTGTTCGACGGTCTTGTCCGTGTAGGGCTGCAACCATTCTTCCGGACCGAACCGGGACTGGAAGGTCACACGCAGTTTCTCGGCGTCCCAGCCCAGGACTTCGCGCATGAGACGGGTCGTCTTCATGCAGTGGCAGTGATAGGGATCCCCGCGTTTGAAATAGGATTGCGGAATGCCGTGATAAGAGGTCAGCACCACGTCCGGCTTGAAATCGAGGCTTTCCAGATGCCGCTCAACTGATTTTGCGAGGGCGGTCACATAGACCGGGTCGTCGTGATAGGGTGGAACGGTCCGGATCGCCGGTTGCCAGCGCATCTTCAAAAGCGTCTTGCAGACAACGTCATTGACCGTCGCCGTGGTGGTTGCCGAGTACTGCGGGTAAAGCGGGAAGACCAGGATCCGGTCGCAGCCCTCGTCCTTGAGCGCCTTCAACCGGTCCGGAATCGACGGCTGACCGTAACGCATCGCCCAGTCGATCTTCAGCTTGCCACCCGCATCGCCCAGCATCTCGGACAGTTTGTCCGACTGGCTGCGCGTGATCGTGCGCAGGGGCGACTCGTCCTTTTCCTTGTTCCAGATCTCCTCGTAAGCCTTGCCGGATTTGCCCGGACGGGTCATCAGAACAATGCCATAGAGGATCGGATACCAGATTGCCCGGGGCCACTCGATAACGCGCTTGTCGGACAGGAATTCGCGCAGATACCGGCGCATCGGCCAATAGTCCGTGCCGTCCGGTGTGCCCAGATTGACCAGAAGCACGCCCACCTTGCCGCTCTTGACCGAAGGATGGTCCTTCGGCAGGTCGAGTTTTCTGAATGCGGCTTCCTGGTCGGCTGCGATCGGCGCGGTCGGTTGAACGGTCATCTGCGGGATTGGTCCTAAAACGATCTGTCTGTCTGACGCCATACATAGGCCAAGCACATGCCGAGGCCAATGCGGCATTTGTCATACGCAGATTTGAGCAGGCGGATCACCGAATTTCAGGCGGAAGTGCAACAACAAAAGACCTCATCCCGAGGTGGACCGACAGGTCCGTGTCGAAGGATGGGCAACTTGCTCCGGAGTATGCAGCCATCCTTCGAAACAGCGCTTGCGCGCTTCCTCAGGATGAGACTGAAACTTGCATTAACTCCGGAGGCATGCCTGCGCGTTGCTTCGAGCCTTAGCCGTACTCCCGTTCATCCGTAATCACCTTGCCGTCATTCGGCAATCCACCCGGAGCAACGGTCAGGACGTCCCCCTTCAGATGGGTCACTTCACGCAGTGTTTCCGCAACCCGTTCCGGCAAGCCGTTGCCGGAGGCGTCGGTTTCCACGGTCAGTGTCATGGCATCGGCCTCGCCTATGCGGCTGACGGCAAGGCGGGCCTTGCTGATTTCCGGATGGGCGGCAACGATCTGCGCGATCTGCGCCGGATCGACGAACATGCCTTTGACCTTGGTGCGCTGATCTGCCCGTCCCATCCAGCCGGCAAGCCGCATGTTGGTACGTCCGCAGGGCGACTGTCCGGGAATGATCTTGGACAGATCGCCGGTTGCGAAGCGGATCAGCGGATAAAGGCTGTTGAAGTTGGTGACCACCAGTTCGCCGACCTCACCATCTGCCACCGGCTCGCCAGTGCCCGGGCGCACGATCTCCACGATGTAGTCCTCGTTGACGACCATGCCCTCCCTTGCCTCGGTTTCATAGGCGATGACGCCGAGGTCCGCTGTCGCGTAGCACTGTCCGACACGAATTCCGCCTGCCTCGTATTCCTCGCGCAGGGATGGAAACAGCGCACCACCCGAGACCAGGGCCTTCTTGATGGAGGAGACATCCCGGCCCTGGTCCCGGCCACGATCGAGGAGGATCTTCAGATAGTCCGGCGTGCCGACGAAACCGGACGGTTTGAGCACCTCGATCGCTTCGACCTGACTGTCCGTATTGCCAACGCCGGCGGGAAACACCGTGCATCCAAGTGCAATGGCACCTTGATCCAGAATGAAACCACCCGGTGTCAGGTGATAGGAAAACGCATTGAGAACCACATCGCCCTTGCGGAAACCGGCTGCGAACAGGCTTCGCGCACCGTTCCAGGGATCGAGTCCGGGTGCCTGCGGTTCCCAGATAGGTCCTGGCGACATGAAAACCCTTGCAGCACCGGAAAGCTCACCTGCCAGAAATCCGCCGAAGGGCGGCTGTGCCCGCTGCTTTTCCAGAAGGTCGGACTTGCGCAGGACCGGCAGTCCCGCAAGCGCTGTCCGGTCGGTAACGCCAGCAATATCGCATCCGTCCAGATGTACGGCCCACCCGGAGGATTTGCCTGTCGCATGGACCAGAAGGTCCGGCAATCGGGCAAAAAGATCCCGTTCGCGCTGAGCGGCGTCTTGCCGCTCGCGCGCGTCAAACTGAATGTCGCTCATGGTCGTCTCCGCCTGTTTCGGCCCTGTGTCTGAAACCCCGTCAGGCCAGCCAGCGCTTCCTTCGCTTATAATGTTTGACATTCCGGAACGACCGACGGCCCTCGCCGCCAACGCCCAGATAGAATTCCTTGACGTCCTCGTTCTCGCGCAACGCCTTGGCGTCGCCGTCGAGCACGATGCGGCCGGATTCCAGAATGTAGCCGTAGGTCGCGTATTTCAGCGCCACGTTGGTGTTCTGTTCGGCAAGCAGGAAGGACACGCCTTCCTTTTGGTTGAGCTGGCGGACGATCTCGAAGATTTCCTCCACAAGCTGAGGCGCCAGCCCCATGCTCGGTTCATCCAGCAGGATCATCTTCGGCCGGCTCATCAGGGCACGGCCGATAGCGCACATCTGCTGTTCGCCGCCGGAGGTATAACCGGCCTGACTGCCACGCCGCTCGCGCAGACGCGGAAAATAATTGTAGACCATCTCCAGGTCCGCCTTCACGGCGCTGTACCCGTCTTTGCGGGTGTAGGCGCCCGTGAGCAGGTTTTCCTCGATGGACAGGTGACCGAAACAATGCCGGCCTTCCATCACCTGGATGCATCCCCGGCGAACCAGATCGTTTGGCGACAGGGCCTGGACTTCTTCGCCATCGAAAAGGATCTTGCCCTTTGTCACTTCGCCGCGTTCGGCACCAAGCAGGTTCGAAATCGCTTTCAGCGTGGTCGTCTTGCCCGCTCCATTCGCGCCGAGCAGCGCCACGATCCCGCCTTTGGGAATCGTCAGCGACACGCCCTTCAGCACCAGGATCACGTGGTCATAAATGACCTCGATATTGTTGACCGACAGGATTGTCCCGGCAGCATCCCGAGCGCCCTGCGAACCAGGCTGTTCTACATCCAGCAATGCCATTCCCTTTTCTCCCTGGTTGCTCCGCCGCACGTTGATGCGGCGCGGCGGAGCGGACTGCCTATCAGTTCGGGCAGGGTTCGGTGCGCGCCGGCCACGGCGCATTCTTTTCTGCGTATTCCGCAGCGGCTGCTTCCAGCAGCGGACGGACCACATCGGTCATCGGCTCGATCCAGTCTGAAGCCTGACGCCACTTCTTGCCGTCCCACTCCTGGATGAACACCGGATGGCTGCCGGCATGGTCATCGCAGGTCACTTTCATCGGATGGGCGAAGCCCTTCAGGCCGAGCTCGGCCAGACGAGCCTCGTCCAGGTTGAGAGCCTCGAGACCAAGACGCATGTCTTCGCCCGTGATGACCGTCTTGCCGGTCAGTTGCTGGGCGCTGCGAATGCCTTCCGCGATGATGACCGAGTTCAGAACGCCGCGGTTATAGAGCGTGCTTCCGATCGTCTCCGCATCGGTGGAGGACTTGCCTGTATCGATGACGTGTTTCTTGATGTCATCGAGAGCCGGGAAGTCGGCGCCGACACCGGAGAAGTTCAGTGCCTTGTAGCCCTTGGCACCTTCACCGCCGGCGGCAGCATCGTCGTCACCTGCGGACCACCACACACCGATGAACTTGTCCATCGGGAAGCGGATCTTGACGGCTTCCTTGACGGCGGTCGGGTTCATCGCGCCCCAGCCCCACATGATCATGTAGTCCGGACGGTCGCGGCGTACGTTCAGCCACTGTGAAGACTGGTTCTGCATTTCCGCACCCGGAACCGGGTACTGCAGCAGCTCGAAGCCGTATTTTTCGGCCAGCTGTTCCAAAAGCGGCAGGGGCTCGCGGCCGTAACCGGCGTCAAGGAAGATGTAGCCGATCTTCTTGCCCTTGAGGTTTTCAAGACCGCCTTCCTGCTCACCGATGTACTTGATGACCACGGAAGCGCCGTCCCAATAGGTGTCCGGCACGTTGAAGATCCACGGGAACGTGGAACCGACAGCGGCAGCCGACAGGCCGTAGCCCATCGAAAGAACCGGGATCTTGTCGACACCGGCCTTGGGGATCAGCTGAAGCGTGATACCGGTGGAATACGGGTTGTAAACCAGCGCGCCCTTGCCCTTGGTGGCTTCGTAGCACTCGACGCCTTTCTGGGCGTTGTAGCCGGTTTCACACTCTTCCAGCGCCAGCTTGACGCCGCCGATGCCACCATCGCGCTCGTTCAGCATCTGCAGGTAGTCATGCATGCCGTTGGCGATATGGATGCCGGAGCCAGCGTAAGGCCCTGTCCGGTAAGTCAGGAGCGGCACATAGTTGGTATCTTGTGCCTGGACCGCGGTCGTCATGGCGCCGGAGAGACCGACCCCGAGCGCAACAGCGGTTCCCAGCGCAAATTGCTTGATGCTTTTCATATTCTCCTCCCACGCGGCATCGAAATGAATACCGCCGGACCGGTTGCGCCATTCCTCACCGGATCGGTCCATGTCCGGATGGCGGGCGAAAAGGCTGGCAGCCCCTAGTAAGGGAACGGCCAGACCCTGAGCTTCTGCTTCGCGATCTGCCAGAGCCGCGCAAAGCCGTGCGGTTCGACGATCAGGAAGAAAATGATGAGAGCGCCAACGATCATGAAGGTCGCGTGCTCCACGGTCTCCGCGGCCAGGTCGATGCCGAGGAGGCCGGGTACGAATTTCAGAACCACAGGCAGGATCCAGATGAAAGCGGCTCCCATGAAGGCTCCGCCGAGGCTGCCCAGGCCGCCCAGGATCACCATGAACAGCACCTGGAAGGACAACCGGATGGAGTAGGACGACGGCTCGGCGGCATTCAGCCAGAAGAACACCATCATCGCACCGGCCACGCCGCAGATGTAGGACGACACGGCAAAGGCCATCAGCTTGGTCTGCAGCGGGCGAACGCCTATGAGTTCAGCCGCAATGTCCATGTCGCGGATCATCATCCAGGATCTGCCGATCCGGCCGCGCAGGACGTTCGCCATCAGGAAGGCGATCAGCACCGTGATACCGAGAACGATGAAGTAGCGCGCCAGCGCCGTTGCTTCCGCCCCCGTGGCGATGATGCCGAAAACTTCGCGGCGCGGCACTTCGATCGCGCCGGAGGCGTTGTAGTTGTAGAGCCACGGAATACGGATGAAGCACCATTCCAGGAAGAACTGCGCGGCGAGCGTCGTCACCGCCAGGTAAAGCCCCTTGATGCGCAGGCTCGGCAGTCCGAAGACCGCGCCGATGGCAGCCGAGAAGACGCCGGACACCAGAACCATCACGATGACATTGGCATCGGGAAAGATCGACGTCAGCTTGTAGGCGGCATAGGCACCGACCCCCATGAACGCACCGGTTCCCAGGGACAACTGTCCGCAGAACCCGGTCAGGATGTTCAGCCCGATCGCCGCCAGCGAAAACACCAGGAACGGGATCATGATGGAGGTCAGGAAGAAGTCGTTGGCAAGAGCCGGAATGACTGCAAATGCCGTGATCAGGATGACGGCCAGGCCGACGCGGTCCTGGAGGATCGGGAACAGCGCCTGATCCGCCTTGTAACTCGTCTTGAATTGGCCAGCTTCGCGATAAAACATGGGTCAGATATCCCTAGATCCGCTCGATGATACGTTCGCCGAAGAGGCCTTGTGGCCGGAACAGAAGGAAGATCAGGGCGATGATATAGGCGAGCCAGGATTCAATCCCGCCCCCGACAAGACCACCCCAGTACAGTTCGCCGATCTTCTCGCCGAAGCCGATGATCAGGCCGCCGACAATGGCACCCGGGATCGACGTGAAGCCGCCGAGGATCAGCACAGGCAACGCCTTGAACGCTACGATTTCCAGCGCGAAGGACACGTCGGACCGCGCCCCCCACATGATGCCGGTCGCCAGGGCCACGAGGCCTGCTGCGAACCAGACGATCGCCCAGATCTGGTTGAGAGAGATACCGACGGAAAGGGCAGCCTGGTGGTCGTCAGCAACGGCCCGCAAGGCCCGGCCGATCCGCGTCTTGTTGAAGAAGATGCCGAGCGCCGTCACCATCACCACCGCGATCACGGCTGCCGCGATATCGATATGCTGCAGGATCACGAGCCCCCGGTCGCCGAATTCGAACGCAGTCGAGCCGGTTGGCAGCCCCAGTTGCTCGGTGATCATCTGCTTGGGCTCGCCGCCGAAGACGAATTCACCGAAGCCGACGAGGAAATACGTCAGGCCGATGGTCGCCATCAGCAGGATGATTTCCGGCTGGTTGACCAGAGGCCGCATGACCACCCGTTCCACTCCGTACGCCAGAACCCCCATCACGCCGATGGTCAGGATCAGTGCCAGATAGGCGGGCACGCCGTTTTCGTTGAGTCCCACCAGCGTCAGGCCGGCGAACACCACCATGATGCCCTGGGCGAAGTTGAACACGCCGGAGGCCTTGAAGATCAGCACGAAACCCAGCGCGATCAGCGCATACAGAATTCCGGCGACGAAACCTTCCCACAGGACCTGCAGGAAGAAATCCGGCATCTGGTACATCTGTACGAAGGGATCGATAAAAATGTCGTAGAGCATGGTTCGTCCCTCCTAGTGGCTCACACCGAGATAAGCGTCGATAACGGCCTGGCTGGCCTGCACTTCCTCCGGTGGCCCGTCGGCGATCTTCTTGCCGTAGTCGAGCACGACCACCCGGTCGGAGAGATCCATGACGACGCCCATGTCATGTTCGATCAGGGCGATCGTCGTGCCGAATTCCTGGTTCACGTCGATAATGAACCGACTCATGTCTTCTTTTTCTTCAAGGTTCATACCGGCCATCGGCTCGTCGAGCAGCAACAGGTCCGGCTCCATCGCCAGCGCGCGGCCAAGCTCGACCCGCTTTTGCAGCCCGTAGGGCAGACGCCCGACCGGAGTCTTGCGGATTGCCTGAATTTCAAGGAAATCGATGATGTCCTCGACCTTGCGCCGATGTTCGATTTCCTCGCGCTCCGCCGGGCCGCGCCACAGAAGTTGCCAGAAGAAGTTCTTGTGCATCTTCAAGGTCCTGCCGGACATGATGTTGTCCAGCGTGGTCATGCCCTTGAACAGCGCCACGTTCTGGAAGGTCCGGGCAATCCCCTGGCTGGCTGCCTCGTAAGGCTTCATCTTGCGGCGCACCTGGCCCTGCCAGGTGATCGTGCCTTCCTGCGGATGATAAAATCCGTTGATGACGTTGAGCATCGACGTCTTGCCGGCCCCGTTCGGTCCGATGATCGCGCGGATCTCGCCCTTCTGGATGTCGAACGAAATGTCGGTAATCGCCTTCACGCCGCCGAAGGACAGCGACACGTTGTCGACCCGCAGCAGCACCTCGCGCTCTGCCGGTTCCTGCGCGCCATTCGGCGACAGTGTCTTGTCGGAAACGATCGCGTTCATTCGGCGGCCTCCTGTACGCCCGCTCCGGCGTCATGGGTGGACATGTCGCGGATCTCGACGGTGGCTTCGATTGCGCCCTTGCGGCCGTCTTCAAAGGTTACTTCGGTACGCACATGCTTGGAGGTGGATCCGTCGTAAAGCGCGTCGATCAGTGGACCATAGCGCTCGGCGATGAAGCTCCGGCGAACCTTCTGAGTCCGGGTGAGCTCGCCGTCATCCGCGTCCAGCTCCTTGTGCAGGATCAGGAACCGCTTGATCTGCGCACCTGCCATCATCGGTTCGCGGGAAAGGTCCCGGTTCACCTGATCGACGTGGCTCTCGATCATGCCGTAGACATCTGGATGCGCGGCAAGTTCCTGGTAGGAGGCATAGTTGACGTTGTTGCGTTCCGCCCAGGAGCCGACCGCAGTCAGATCGATGTTGATGAAGACGCCCACCATGTCCTTCTCGTGACCGAAGGCGACCGCCTCCTTGATGTTCGGGAAGAACTTCAGCTTGTTCTCGATGTATTTCGGCGCGAACAATGCCCCGTCATTGAGCTTGCCCACATCCTTGGCGCGATCGATGATCTTCAGGTGGCCGTTCTCGGCAATGATGCCGGCATCACCCGTATGCACCCAGCCGTCCGGCGTCTTGGTGCTGGCAGTAGCCTCGTCATTCTTGAAATAGCCGACGAAGACACCCGGCGAGCGGTACATCACTTCACCGCTGTCGGCGATCTTGAGCTCGACATCGGGAGCCGGTTTGCCGACCGTATCGCCGTAGATCTCGCCATCCGGCTGCAGCGTTATGTAGACGCTGGCTTCGGTCTGGCCGTAGAGCTGCTTGAGGTTGAGCCCCAGCGAGCGGAAGAACCGGAAGATCTCTGGCCCGATGGCCTCACCGGCCGTATAGCCGACTTTCATGCGGGTGAGACCCATGCGGTTCTTGAGAGGTCCGTAGACGCAGAATTCGCCGAGGGCGTAAAGCATCCGGTCCTTCAGGCCGACCGTTTCGCCATTCAGGATCTTCTCGCCCACCTTGCGGGCAACCTCCATGAAATAGTCGAAGATCGCACGCTTGGTTTTACCCGCATCTTCCATGCGCACCATGATGCGGGTCAGCATGTTCTCGAAAACGCGCGGCGGCGCGAAGAAATAGGTCGGCGCGATTTCAAGCCGGTCCACGTCGATCGTGTCCATGCTTTCCGGACAGTTGACGCAATAGGCCGCCGTGAAAGCCTGCGCCAGGGAGAATACGTGGTCGCCGATCCAGGCCATCGGCAGGTAGGCGAGCACTTCTTCGGTCTCGTCCAGATGATCGAACTTGTTGCCGTTGCGCGCCGAAATGACCAGATTGTCGAAGGACAGCATCACGCCCTTCGGTCTCCCGGTGGTGCCGGAAGTGTACAGCATCACCGCAATGTCTGAGCCCTTGGCTTCACGGAATCCGGCCTCCCACTCGGCCGCTAGGGACGGCGTTGCCGCAAGCAGCTCGCGTCCCTTTTCCAGTACCGAGGAATAGCCGTGCAGGTGGGTATGATCGTAATCGCGCAGGCCGCGCACTTCATCATAGATGATCTCGGTGAGCGACTTCACCTCGTCCGCCATCGACAGGAGCTTGTCGACCTGCTCCTGATCCTCGACCACCGCGAAGGTGACTTCGGCATGGCCGAGCACGAAGGCCATTTCCTCGGCGACACTGTCCGAATAGACAGGCACCGGAACGGCCCCGAGTGCCTGCGCGGCAACCATCGCCCAATAGAGCCTTGGACGGTTCGCACCGACGATGGCGATCTTGTCTCCAGCCTTCAGGCCCAGAGATTTCAATCCGATGGAGAATGCGCGGATTTCTTCACACACCTCGGACCAGGTCCAGCTTTGCCAGATCCCGAAATCCTTTTCCCGGAACGCCGTCCGGTCCCCGAAGACTTGCGCGTTGCGCATGAGAATCTTCGGAAAGGTGTCCTCCCCGCGCGATGTAGCGCTGGCCGACCCTACCATAGATGTTTCTTCCCTTTAGAAGGCGCCCCGGTTTTCCGGGGTCGTTTCCTGTGGGGCTATGAAACGCCGTGCCGACCGAACCTTCAACCGGTAAATTGTTAAAGGCGAAGAAGGACGCTGTCCCAACCCGTTGAAAATCAGGCTAGGACGGCGGATTTTCAGCAATATGTTTCAATCGTGTCGAATTGTTTCATTTGCGCTGCATGTGCGAATGGCTGATGCCTAGACCAGCTCGACTGCACTCTTGCGAACCACCAGCCAGGGCTCCAGTTGAACGCTGCCATTGTCCGGCTTTGCACCACCCAGCAGGTTGAGCAACAGTTTCGCAGCCTGCTCGCCAACTGCCCGGCGAGGCTGGTGGATTGTTGTCAGTGGCGGCACGAAATGGCCGGCAATGTCGATGTCGTCAAACCCCACAACCGAAACATCTTGCGGCACACGGATGCCGGCTTCACTCAGGAATGAGATGAAGCCGAAGGCGGACCGGTCGCTGGCACAAAAGACGGCGGTCGGCCGGTTCGGCAGGTCCAGCCAGGCCTTTGCGGCCCTGACCCCGGCTTCCAGCGTGTAGTCCCCCTCGAAGATCCAGGCAGTGGCCGGATCGTGACCCGCACCGCCCAACGTGGCCCGGAATCCGTCGAGCCGGTCCCTTCCCGGCTTGTGCGACAGGAGGCCCGTAACGTGACCGATATTGGAGTGCTTCAGTTCAAGGAGGTGCGACACTGCCAGATCCGCCCCCATCAGATTGTCGACCACGGCGATTGGCACCGCCGGATCGTCGCTCCATTCGCCGGCCAGCACGATGGGCGGGGACTTGGGATTGGAAGATCTGATTCGGGAAATCGAGAAATGCCCGTCCAGGATAACGATCCCGTCGCAATTGTTCTTGCTGAAATAGTCACTCAGACTCGAATGCGACATGGACGGCTTGCGCGTGTCGGCAATCAACACTTTCAGCTGTCTTTCAGCGCAGACCGTCTCAATGCCCTGGAGAATGTTCGAAAAGTGGGAATTGCCGATGTCCGGAACGAGCGCAACGATCGTTCCCGTGTCCCGGCGGCGGAGATTGCGCGCGGCATGATTGAGGACGTAGCCGGTCTTTTCGACCGCTTCCGACACACGGCGCCGGGTTTCCGCGGATACCCTGTCGGGCGTCGTCAAAACGCGGCTGACAGTTGCCGTCGACACATTGGCGGCGCGGGCGACGTCCTGAACCGTCGGATTTTTCTTTTTGTATTCGGACTTTGGCATTCCACGAATGTTAGCCGAGAACATTCTGGCGCCGCACGTCTTTTCAATTGGAGAGGCAAAGAATTTTCAGTCGCACCGGCTCGGTGTTGCCGCGGAAACCACAGCACAGCAAAGCAGACACGGCGCTTTTCCTCTCGGCGACTGCGGGTGCCCCTAAAACGGGGGAGGCCCGGCAGTTTGGAGTCTGCCGGGCCGATTGACTGACTGGAGGTCATTTTTAGTCAGTCAGAGTCTAACCGTAAGATTAGAAGGTGCGCTGCATCCGAACACCGAAGAGGAGTTCGTCCTGGTCACCCTGGGTGTCGATGTCGGTGTTTGCATAACCAACGTCTGCGCCCATGACGAAGCCGGAGACCGGCTCCCACTGAACCGAACCGTCGATTGCGTAACGGGTTACGTCGTTCAGGCCAGTTGCGGCGTCGATGTCGGCATAGGAACCGTCAAGCGCGAGGCCGATCGTGGAAGTTGCCTGGATGTAGGCACCAGCAGACAGCGAGTAACCGGTGGAGGTGTCGTCGCCGTTGTAGTCGGCTACGCCGTCATACGTGGTGATGTAGGACAGTGCGCCATCAGCGTAGAAGCCCTGGAAGAAGATGTTCGAACCGGAGTTGAGCATCGGCAGGTTGATGGCAGCACCACCACCGACTGCCCAACCCAGGGAGTCTTCACCACCATTGTTGGTGCGGTTGGCGGCTGCATCCGGGTAAACCTGGTGCAGGGCACCGGACAGCTGTGCAGAACCCCAGCCCTGGGAAACGCCGAGAGCGGCAACGAAGTCCGGAGCACGGGTCCCGCCGTAATCACCATATTCACGATCGGAACGGTCTTCCAGAGCGATGGTCGCGGAGAAGCCGTTGCCGAAAGCAGCGGTGTAGGCAATCTGGTTGGACGTTACGTCGGACCAGTCACGATCCACGACACCGACAAAGGCCTGACCGGTGAAGATGTCGAAGTTCGAGGTCAGACGACCAGCTGTCAGACCGCCCCACTGGATGTAGGCGTTTTCCAGCGTGGTGCTGTTTTCGCCGTTGGTAACGGTGGAGTAGATGGACACGTAGGTGCGCAGGGTACCGAATTCGGTAGCCGTGCGAGCGTCCAGGTACAGGTAGCCGCGAGACAGCCAGGAGTAGCCGTCGGAGTCACGGTCACTGAAGGCACCGTCTTCCAGAACGTTGTTGACGACAACCTGGGTACGAACACGGCCGCCAACGCGGAGGCAGGTTTCGGTGCCCGGGATGTAGTAGAAGCGCGCGCCGTATGCGTCACAAACGCGAACATAGTCGACCGGCTCCGGAGCGACCGGAAGGTCAGCCGCCTGGGCGGTGGTTGCAGCAGCAGCTGCGGCCGCGCCGAGCATCAAACTCTTGAGTTTCATTACATTACTCCAGTTTCAAATTCAGTCGGAAGGCTGAAGGAACGGATTCGAATACTTTAACGCGACCCCTTCAAACTAACCTTTAGACTACCAACAACAAGCATTTACTTGCACCCCGTTGGCCGTCTCCGCATCAAAAAGCCAGTTCCGACGTCGGAATTCAAGCCAGAATTTTTCTCTGGCGCACATTGGCATTTGGAGTCATATTTTTGCAACACATTGATAATCCATCATTTTTTACAGTTTTTCACTTTTTCATTTTTGCCCTTGAACTCCCGAAACCGCATCCCCATATCCCCTGCCCTCGCACTACTTTAAATACTTTGTGTTTATTTGCTCTGTTTTTCTTGGATTTGCTTTTGCTGCAGATGCGAACTTCATGACTACACTGTTCAGTTTACAGATTTGAAAAGCAAGATTTTCTATAGAGAAGAAATAGCGTTTTCGATTTTGTCCATTTTTCCTGCGGTTTTCAGCGTTTTTTGGAACAACCAGAATTTTTAGTCCAGTATTTCTTGAGAACTACAGTTGAGATTGCTCCAATGGAAAACTCCCCGGTTTCCGAAATCGGCGAAATTTCCTCATACATTTTTTTATTTGATAAAAATGTGATCGCTACTTGAAAAGCGAAGTCGTAAAACAAATCTATTTGGCACGGTTTGCCTGCGCGCCCGGCACCGCCCCGCCCACGGCCCTCTCCAGTCCCCAATTTCGGAAAAGGAACTCCCATGGCTGAACCAGAAGAAGGCGAGAGCTTCGATTCGCCGAACCTGATGGCGCTCACCGCGGGAATTGTTTCCAACTACGTGACGAACAACCCGGTCCCGCAGCAGGATCTGATCGAGTTGATTCTGGATGTCCACGTTGCCCTGGAAACCGCGACCAACAACACCCCGACCGTATTCAGGGCTCCCCTCGTGCCGGCTGTGCCTATAAAGCACTCGGTCACACCGGAGTTCATCGTCTGTCTCGAGGACGGCAAGAAATTCAAGTTTCTGACGCGCCACCTGAAGACGAAGTTCAACCTGACTCCCGCCGAGTATCGGCGCAAATGGGGCCTGAGCGCGGATTACCCGATGGTTGCACCAAACTACGCGCAAAAACGGGCCGAGATGGCCAAGGCAGCAAAACTGGGGCATCGGAAACGCTGACCCGGTTTTGAAGACCGGCAGCGCAGTGCTATATTCCAGGTATGGACTTCAGGCAGATGAAACTCAGCCCGCAGGCGCGCAAGGCGATCATGAGAAACGATCCCTCGGCGCAAATAAAGGCTATGGTCGAACTTGCACCGGGCAAGACCCCGGACGATCTGGCTTTGCGCACCAACAGCGCGGGCGCTCCTGAATTGTTGTCCTGGAGCCCTCAAAGCCACCTGATGACTTTGCTCGTCACCGCAGAAAACCTCAACTCTCTCGCTGAGGATACCGCTGTCACCTATATCCAGGTCGGCGGTGCGATGCGGCGCTAACGACGCCGCATCCTGTTTTTCACATCAAAAAGCTCAAATCACGGCATCGGTGCGCCCCGGCTGATCGGGATCGCGCAGCAGCCGCAGAGCACGCGCCGCGTTCACCCGGCCAAAGCCCCAGGCAACATCGAACCCCGGTATGCCATCCGGATTGTCCGACGTCGCCATCAGGATGTTTGCGATCTGGGGCGCCGACAAGGAGCGCGCTTCCTGAAACAGCAGGGCAACGATACCGGCAACATGCGGGGCAGCCATGCTGGTGCCGGATTTCAGCACCCGCATCGGGTGGACCCCGCCGTTGCCGTTGTTCCGCCCGCCTTGCGCGCAAGACGCAACAATATTTGTTCCAGGCGCGGCAACCTCTGGCTTGTTCCGATTGTCCCGTGTGGGCCCGCGGCTGGAGGAAGCAGCCGGCGAAAGTGAATAGTGGCTGTAATTGGCAACCGCAATTGCCCTGCGTGTTGTCGCCGGAGTGCCGAGCGTGCGGACAGGGTCGAAATCACCTCCCTGGAAGAAAGACTGATCGGCATAATTGTTGTCCCGGTCACGCAGATCACGCTCGATCCAGGCGTCGAACCGGCCGTTCTCTCCTTCCAGTGCCTCCAGTTTCAAGGTCCAGACACCGGACCTCAGCATCCCGAGCCCGAATGGTGCTTCCAGTTGCATGTAGATCCGCGCTTGTCCGTTCAAGCTCGAAAAGCGCTCCGAATCGATAAAGACCTCGTCCTGAAGCAGGGATTTCCCAGGGGTCACCGGTCCATACTGTGTTCCATCCGGTGCTGTCAGTGTCACGGCAAACCTGTCGACACTCGAATACCAGATCTCCAGCTCGCTCGACGTCCTGTCCGTTCCGGTCTGGGTGATGGTGCCATCCGGCAAAGGCATGCCGCCACCCGTTTTCCAGCGCAGTTCCCGGCTTTCGCCCGTCTTGATGTTTCCGGCGGCATGCCCATGCCAGACATGTTCATTTCCCGCCGCGCTCACGAACGCCCGCCCCAAAGGCTCCAGCAGACGGTCGATCGCCCTTTCGACAAGGCTCTCCCCATCATGGCTACCGCCATTCTGCCCGAGGCTCATGTTGATGACACAGGGCATGTCGAGCGCATCCGCCTTGCCCATGATGTAGGCAACTGCATCGACCACGTGGCTAGAATCGGTAAATGTGCCGGACCCGTCGCGCGTATCCGGCTGAACAAAAATCAGCGTGGCTTCGGGCGCCGCTCCAAGATGCGCGCCCTCTGCGAAGTCGGAATCATGCGATCTGCCATTGCCAGCCGCGATTCCCGCAACATGTGTGCCGTGCGAAGCCGCATCCGGCCTGTGCCGGACAATGCTGAACGGATCAGACGCATTCAGCGCCTGGTCAATCTGGTTGGCCCCATACTCCACGCCATAGGCGAAATCGTCCGGCGCGCTCTCGCCCGGACGGGCGTCGAGGCGCTGGTCCCAGAGAAAGGCCAGCCTTGTGGTGCCGTCCGCTTTGCGGAAATCGTCGAGCGTGAAATCCATTCCGTAATCGATGATGCCCACCAGAACACCAGCCCCTGTGCGGCCCGGAACACCGGTACTGCCCTGATGGACCGTGTTCGCCCTGGTTTCGGCAAGGGAGGTTTCGAGCATCGGAAACCAGCGCCGCCCGGCTTCGACAGTTTCCACCGAAGGATGCGCATGCAGCTCCACCAGCCTGTTCATCGGAAGCGAGACGGAATAGATCTTCCCGGCCACATGTACCCAATGAAAGTCAGCAAAGGCCGCGGGCGGTTGATCCGCCTGCAGTTCGACCAGAACGCGCCGGACCTCCCCAAGCGGCGGCGACACAGCCGAAGTGCTCTCCAGGGACGCGGGAGCGGACGGAAAGGTGTCGAGGGCGGTTTCGTCGTCAAATGATTTCAGTTCTGCCTCGGCCGCATACCGGCGCAGCCTCGGGTCAAGTTTCTTTAATTGCATGGATCCCTCCATCGCAGGAAAAACAAAGTCAAAAATACTTGGCCAGCATATCATGAAAGGCGAAGTTTTTCGGCCTGCACGTGGCCCTCGTCGGGTCTTGTCGGCAAGGACTGCCATTCTCTTCTCGGATGAATGGTCAAACCTGCTTTTCGGGCTTACTCTCACCCCATGGAGGAGACACAACAGCTCAAGACGCAGCTCGATTTGATGCAGGCGGCGCTTGACCACATCAATCAGGGCTTCTCGGCCTTCGACGCCGATCTCAGGCTTGTCGCGTGGAATCGGGGCCTTTGGGAAATGCTTGATTTTCCTCAGGAACTGGCTCGTCGCGGCACGCATCTGGAAGCGTTCCTGCGAGTCAACGCCGAGCGCGGCGAATATGGCCCCGGCGATATCGAAGGCAAGATCCAGCGCCGGCTGGAACGGGCCAAGCTGTTCGAGCCGCATTATTTCGAACGCATCCGCCCAAATGGCCAGGTGATCGCCGTTTCAGGCACCCCCCTGCCGAAGGGAGGGTTCGTCACAACCTATTCCGACGTCACAGAGGATCGCCGCCGGCAGGAAAAGCTGGAACGAACGGTGGAAGAGCGCACACGGGCACTGCAGCAGTCGGAAGACTGGCTCCGTCTGGTGACGGACAACATCCCTGCCCTGATTGCCTATCTGTCTCCCGGCCCCGTCTTCCGCTTCGCCAACCGCCGCTACGCCGACTGGTTCGGCCACTCGGTTGCCTCGATCGCGGGACGGCCGGCACCGGAAGTGGTTGGCGAGGAGCTGTTCAAGGAGCTGGAACCCCATATCAACCGTTCCTTTGAAGGCAATGCCGTCAGCTACGAATATCAGCGCAATCGTTCCGACGGCAGTACCGCCTACATGCGTTCGACCCTCATTCCGGACATGACCAAGGACGGCAGGACCCTGGGCATTTTTGTGCTGTCGCTCGATGCCACCGACCAGAAGCAGGCGGAAGCAGCGCTTGTACAATCCCAGCGCATGGATGCCGTCGGCAAGCTCACCGGCGGGCTCGCCCACGACTTCAACAACCTGCTTGCGATCCTGATGGGCAATCTTCTGTCTCTCGGGCGTATGGAAACGCCGCTCGATCGGGAAACCCTCGACAGCAAGCTGTCACCAATGCTCGAAGCGACCAAGCGCGGCTCGGATCTGATCCAGCGCCTGCTTGCCTTCAGCCGTGGCAAGGCGATCGATCCCCAGAATGTGTCGCTTGCCAAGGTCATCGCCAGTGCCGGCCGGTTGCTGGAAGGCTCCCTGCCGCCTTCGGTCGACGTGACGATTACCGCTCAGGACAAGGAAATCGGCGCTTGCATCGACCCGACGCAGATGGAAACAGCGCTGATCAACCTGGCCTTCAACGCACGCGATGCCATGCCGGAAGGCGGCACGCTGACCATCACTTTGGATGCATGCGAGTTGGACACCCGCGAAGCCGATGACCTGAGCATTCCATCCGGCAGGTTTGCGCGTATCACCGTCGGCGACACTGGCGGCGGCATGGATCCGGACACGCAACTGCGTGTCTTCGAACCCTTTTTCACCACCAAGAACTTCGGCACCGGCAGCGGGCTCGGCCTGTCCATGGTCTATGGTTTCATTCGCCAGTCAGGCGGCGCGATCCATATCTCCAGCGCCCTGGGCGTCGGCACCTATCTGACCCTTTATCTGCCGTATCAGCGTATCACGCCAACCACTGGCCGGGACGCGGACGAGGGCGAAACGCTCCCCTTGAAACCGGGGCAGGGTGAACTTCTGCTTCTGGTGGAAGATGACCCGGACGTTGCCAACACGGTGACGGACCAGTTGCAGAACCTCGGATACGCGGTGCTGAGAGCCGAAAACGCGGAAGACGCCCGGAGCCTGGCGCTGGACCTTCCCGAATTGCGAGGAGTGCTGAGTGACATCATCATGCCAGGGCAGATCAATGGTCTGGCCCTCGCGCGCGAAATTCAGCAGAAGCGTCAAGATCTGGGCATTGCACTGATGTCCGGTTACGCCGACTGGTCTGACCTTGCAGGACAGGAATGCGCCTGCGAATTTCCGGTCTTGGCGAAACCCTTCGCAGATGCTCAACTTGCAGACACCCTGCAAAAGATTCTCAGCCCCACACCAGATCCGGCCTGAAGGTTATGCAAAGAGAATTGCGATTGACCCATCTGGTCTGGTCCCGAGCCCCTTTCCAATTTGCCGGTCTCAGTTGCCAGGCTTTTCCGCTCAAACGATCCCACAGACGGATCGAAATCAGTAACCCTTGATCTAGGACACAGGAACGCGCCTTGCAGACACGCTCCCTCCAGGCAACCAAACGCACGGTTTTCATCGTCGACGACGAACCGGAAATCGGCAACTTGCTGCTGGATGCCCTTCTCCAGTTCGAGATGGAAGGCAAGGTGTTTTCCACGGCCTCACAGATGCTGATCGCACTCGGCCTGGAAACACCGGATGCCTGCATCGTCGATCTCGGCCTGCCTGATATGGAGGGCATGGCGCTCATCAACGAGATCAGACGCCGGTCATCAGTGCCGATCATCGTTCTGTCGGCGCGCGGACATTCCACCGACCGTGTCATGGGGCTGGAACTTGGCGCGGATGATTACGTGGTCAAACCATTTGACCCGCGCGAAGTGGTTGCGCGCATCCGCTCCATTCTGCGTCGCTCGTCCGACCAGGCACCGGTGAAGGCCAGCGTCGACTGCGCCCGGTTCGAAGGCTGGACCTACCAGCCCGCCTCCCATTGCCTGACCTCTCCGGAAGGCGAGGAAACATTTCTGTCCACCGGAGAGGCCACGTTGCTGGAAGCTTTGCTGAGAGCCCCCAAGCGCGTGCTGTCGCGAGACTACCTGCTTGAACATGGCGGCCGTGACGAGAGCCTCGACAGGTCCATCGATGTACGCATTTCGCGCATCCGCAAGAAGCTCAACCGCAAGAACGAGCCCGCCCACATTCGCACCATCTACGGTTCCGGCTACATGCTGGCCTGTGATGTGAAGTGGTCATGAGCAACTCCGCACAGGAACTCCGAAAACTCGACGAAGGGGTCTGGACGCTCGACACCACCTTTACCAGGCTCGGCTGCAAGGGCAGCCTTCGCATGACCGTTCTGGAAACCGCCGCCGGACTGGTGCTCCACTCTCCGGTGGCACTGGACCAGGGTGTCAGGAACACCCTCCGCAGCCTTGGCGAAATCGCGGTACTCTTTGCACCGAACCTGTTCCATCACATGTATCTGCGCGCCGCACAGGACCATTTTCCAAATGCCCGTGTACTTGTTCCCAAAGGGCTTGAACGGAAGATCGGCAAGATCGCCAACTCGGAAATTGTCACTGATAAAACAGTCGTGGCTGATGGAGAAATCGAGCATGCGACACTGAGCGGGCACGACTTGAACGAAACGGTTCTCTTTCACCGGCGTTCGGGCACGCTGGTAACGGCTGACCTGCTCTATAACTATCAGCCGGAACACAATTTCACCGAAAAACTGTTCTTCAGGGCAATCGGATGCTACGGCGCGCCGGGCGTGGCCTTCTATCACCGCTACGCGATCCGCGACAAATCCGGCATCGCCCCCTTTCAGGAAGCTGTTGGCAGCTGGCCCGTGAAACGGATCGTCATGTGTCATGGCCGCATTATTGAAGCGCCCGAAGCCGCCGGTATTTTCACGTCCGCCTGGCAGCGCTTCGCCTGACTTCCGCAAGACCAGTCAGACAACTAAAAAAGGGCTGTCCACCGGGACAGCCCTTTTTGCATCTTGGAAAGCTTCTGAAGATCAGAAGCTCAGGGAAATATCCCGATGCCCGGAAAGACATCCGGCAACATCCAGAGCCATATCCGTCGGCAAACGGTTCTGGGCTCTCACACCGATATTGGCTGCCACGGCGTCATCGAAGGTTTCCAGCTGCGGCAGGATTTCCTCGGCCCCTTTGCGGCGCCAGGCAAGATCCGCATCCAGAGCCGCAATCGACTTGTCGATTTCAGCAACAGCTTCTTCCGCGTTCGGCTGACGGCTGCGCATGATCTTGCGGGCTTCGTTCAGGCCATCGCGAATGTCGCTCGTGCCTTCCGCGTCTCCAACCCGCGAACGCATGGCCGAAATCGCGTCTTCGGCCGCTTCCGGCTCAAGCGTCGGCACTTCGGCCTTCAGGGCTTCGAGTTCCGGTTTGAAGCTTGCAACAAGATCAGCACCGTTGAGGATCGCCTTCAGCTCCGCGATCGGCTCGTAAGCCTGATCGACAGTCCGACGATAGGTCATCCTGGCCACATCCTCTGCCTTCTGGATCTTGGCGAAGGTTGTGTAGGTATCCTGCCAATCGGACGGGATCTGAGCCATCAGGGCTTCATGCCGGGCTTTCAGCTCGTCGATACGAGCCTGGGCACGTTCACCTTGTGCAGCCGTGTAGATGCCGGTTTCTCCCGACCGGTCAACGATGACCTGAAGGTCGGCAATCCGGTCATCAAGACGGCGGGCATCGCGTTCGATGGCACGAACCTGCGTGTGCACCGGTTTATAGGCACCCGCTGCTGCTGCAACTTCGACCTCCGCCGCATGGATAGCTTCCATCTGCGGCATGGCTTCCTTCGCCTTTTCCAGACCGTCCATGACATCATCGCGCAGATCTTCCGGCAGATAGCTCATGTCGATGGATTCGACCGACTGGATTGCCGACAGGATCTTGTCGCCGTTCTGCTGGAAGTCCTCGTAGATGAGAGTCTCCATGCAGTACTGCAGACGCGGGTTCTTTGGCGGCGGAGCTGTCTCGGACAGCAGCGACGAGCGGTTCGGCAGATAGTTCACAAGCTGCGGATAGAGCCCGACGATGCCGAGCGCCAGCAACTGCAGGCAGATGAACGCAACCACGCCCTTGTACATGTCCAGCGTCTTGACCACGGCCGGAGCAACGCCGCGCAGATAGAACAGCGCGAAGCCGAAGGGCGGTGTCAGGAACGAGGTCTGGATGTTGAGACCGATCATCACGCCAAGCCACACGGCGGTGACGTTTGCTTCCGGATCGGCAAGCAGGATCGGCGCAACGATCGGCACCACCACGACGGCGATCTCGATGAAATCGAGGAAGAAGCCGAGGATGAAGATCACGAGCATCACGATCAGGAACTGAGCCCAGAACCCGCCCGGCAATCCTTGCAGGAAGTTCTTGACCAGCTCTTCCCCGCCGAAGGCACGGAAGGCAGAGGTCAGCATGGCAGCGCCGAGAAGAATGATGAACACCAGCGCGGTGGTCTTGGCGGTTTCCACCATCACCCCCCGCAGGGTGTCTTCGAACTTCAGCGTGCGCCAACCGGACCAAA
This sequence comes from Labrenzia sp. THAF191a, assembly GCF_009363335.1. Classification (GTDB taxonomy): domain Bacteria; phylum Pseudomonadota; class Alphaproteobacteria; order Rhizobiales; family Stappiaceae; genus Roseibium; species Roseibium algicola. Next base: position 2,236,032 of record NZ_CP045333.1, on the reverse strand, counting down.
GGACCGCGATCAGCAGCAGCGAAACGGCGATGATTGCCAGCACCAGGGCGAGAACATCGTCGCTGGTCTGGATCAGCTTGATGTTGACCGAGCCGAAGAAACTCACAACCACGGCCAGACCCAGCAAGGCCAGAATGGCCAGGATCGCCGGGCTGTAGGCTCCGCGCTTGCCGTCACGAAGACGATAACCGGCCATGACCATCGCGCCGACGGCACCGATGGCGCCGGCCTGGTTCACGGTAGCAACACCGGCGATGATCGAACCAAGCACCAGGAAGATCAGGGCCAGCGGCGGCACAAGGGTCAGAACAACCTTGCCTGCGAACGCACGCGTGAAGGTGCCTTCTTCATGGACTGCCGGAGCTGCTTTCGGGTTCAACAGCGCGAAACCCAGAATGAACAGCATGTAGAGGCCAACCAGCACAAGACCCGGCAGGAAGGCACCCAGGAACATTTCGCCCGCACTGGTCGAAACGACAGAGTAGTCCGACGGCATCGACAGTTCGCCGGTGCTCGCCTTGTAAAGTGTCTGGCGCAGCGAACCGGCCTGATCGACCGCGCTGGCGAGCTGGTCGGCCAGAATGATCAGAACGATCGACGGCGGAATGATCTGCCCCAGTGTCCCGGAAGCGGCAATCGTTCCCGTTGCCAGCGGCACCGAATACTTGTTGCGCAGCATGGCCGGCAGCGAGATCAGGCCCATGGCGACGACGGTTGCGCCGACGATGCCCGTGGTGGCTGCCAGAAGAGCACCCACGAAAACCACGGAAATACCGAGACCACCCGGCACAGGGCCGAACAGCCGTGCCATCGTCACCAGCAGGTCTTCAGCGATCTTGGACCGTTGAAGCATGATGCCCATGAAGACGAACAGCGGAATGGCTATGAGCGTATCTCGCTCGGCCTCCCAGTAGATGCCACGGAAGTTCGTCACCCCCGCGCTGAGCCACTGGCTTGGGCCACCGTGAGAGAAATACGCGCCGGGGTCGCCGGCGAACAGGTAGCCCGATCCGGCAGCGATGCCGATGGTCAGGATGGCCGATCCGGGGAGCGCGAAGGCGACGGGGAAACCCGACCCAAGCGCAATCGCCATCAGGACGACCAGGAGAAGAAGGAAGAAAAGTTCCATATCAAGCGGTCTCGTCAGGCTCTATTGAACAGTGTGGCTGTCATGATCCCGGCCACCCGGTTCGCCGCGAATATCGGCAACCGCGTCCAGGAAATAGGCCACGAACTGGATCATCATGGAAACGGCGAACACGCCCAGGAAACCCGCCATGAGATATTTCACGTAAAGACCGAAGCCGGCCTGCGTGGTCTCATAGGTCAGGATCGGACTGTTGATGATGTTCTGCTTGCCGCCCATGCCGATGACCAGGATGACGGTACAAAGGCTGATGCCGAGCACAACGGAACCGACCGCGTTGACGATGCCCTTGGCTTTCGAGGACAGGCCCGCATAGAAGATGTCGACCCGAACATGCCCTTCTTCAAGCAGCGTGTAGGCACTGGCGAACAGGAACAGCGCCGCGTACCAGAACCGGACAAGATCGGCGAGGAAGGCCTGCTCGTAGGAGAAGACGAAACGGCCGATCACGATCATCAGTTCAGCGGCAACCACCAGAAGCGCAAGCCAGGTGAAGCCGAGCGTGCGGGTGAAGGCTGCGATCACGAAAGAAAGCGCGATCAGCGGCATGTGCACATAAGGGCCCCGGAACTGAGATTTGCCGAGATCGTCGGCAAGCGCCTGCCCGACGACATCGGGCAGGAAGCCCTCGATGCGCAGGAACGAGATCGCGCTGTCGACCAGCCCGACGATCAGCACCGCGAAGAAGCAGGCCCTGATGAGATAGGCGTTGATGTTGGTGACCCGGACGCTGTCTTCACGCAGCGTGTTTTCGTTCGTCCGCACGTAGCCGAAGGCCAACAGGACAAACGCCGCATAGAGCGCCAATTGCAACCAGGACCAGAGAATCGGCATGGATCCATTGGCCGCGCCGCCGAAAATGGGCGCAATGCCTGGAAGGTCTTGCCAATAGGTCAGGTAGTTGTTGAGCAGAAACGCCGTCATGATCGCCAATACGATCCAGCCGCACAGGCGGAAGAAGCGGGCGCTCTCCGGCGAGGCTTTACCACCGGAATTCATAACAGGCGAGCCGTCTTGAACATTGTCCAAGGCCGTCATCGTGGCTGTGCCTTTTTATCTTTGTCTAAGAAGAAGGGACGGGATTTCTCCCGCCCCTTTTATTTGCTCAACCGATTACTTCGGAATGCCGAGGTAACGGTTACGCTTGTTGCTGTAGGCAATGTCGGCGATCGCCATGTAGCTGCCGATTTCCTGACGTGCGTTGATGACGCTCTCGAAGATCTTCTTGGACAGCGGGGAATGATCCATCGCTTCTTCCAGGACTTCCTGAGCGGCTTCACCGAAGCTGTCGTAGATCTCGTCGGAGAACTCACGCAGCTCAACGCCGTGCTCGTTGATCAGGCGGGTCAGGTACTTACCGTTGTTGGCGTTGGTTTCAGCCATCGTGTTGGAGTTTTCTTCCGCACACGCTGCAACGATGATCTGCTGATCGACCTTGTCGAGGCTATCCCAGAATGCCTTGTTCATGCCCAGAGCAAGCATGGCGCCCGGCTCGTGCATGCCCGGATAGTAGTAGTACTTGGCAGCTTCGTAGAACTTCATGAAGTAGTCGTTGAACGGACCAACCCACTCGGTTGCATCGATCGCGCCGGAAACAAGGTTTTCGTAGATCTGGCCACCCGGCAGGGACACCGGAGACGCGCCGAGTTTCGCCATGACGTCGCCGCCCTGACCCGGAATACGCATCTTCAGACCCTTCAGGTCGTCAGCGGTTTCGATTTCCTTGTTGAACCAGCCGCCCATCTGGACACCGGTGTTGCCCATGGCGAAGTTCTTCAGGCCGAATTCACCAGCCAGCTCATCCCACAGTTCCTGGCCGCCGCCGTACTTGATCCAGGCGTCCATTTCAGCCTGGGTCAGACCGAACGGCACGGCAGTGAATGCTGCCCAGCCCGGATGCTTGCCTTTCCAGTAGTAATCGGCGCCGATGTAGGCCTGCGCGTTACCGGAAGCGACTTCGTCGAAGGAGTCAAAGGCACCAACGCGTTCGCCAGCGGCGAAATACTGAACGTTGAGGCGACCTGCGGTCAGCTCTGCAATACGGGCTGCGAGGCGCTGTGCGGGAATACCGAGACCCGGAAAGTCGCGCGGCCATGTGGACACGATGACCATTTCCTTGGTGCCCTGCGCAATTGCCGGAGCAGCCAGCAAGGATCCAGCGGCGACACCGCCGGCACCAATACCAGCCTTTTTGATAAACGAACGACGATCCATTAGTTTCCTCCCTAATCGGACCCGATTTCGGACCGGGTACACACTTGCACCGATCTCGAGGTATGTCTAGTTGACCGAGTGTCTGAAGCGCTATTCGTGGTTCTGCGCAGCTTCTCAGTAATACTACCGAGAACCACGCAAGAGAGATAATCGTTTGCCGCATGTTCGCGCAACAAGAGAGCAAAATTCGTGACCTTCAAGACCAAATTGCTGCTCATCACGATCCTGCCATTGATCGCCGTCTCCGTACTCATCGGTGCGGCCACCTACTATCAGTCTCGGGAACTGATCAACACGCAGACCCAGGCAGTGGAACAGCGCATCCTGTCCTCCAAGCGCCAGGAAATCCGGAACTACGTCAGTCTTGCTCTCACCTCGATCGAGCAGATCTACAAGGAAGAACCCGGAGGTCGCGAAGCCGCCCAGCAAAAGGTCAGGATGATCCTGCAGCATCTGACCTTCGACTACGACGGCTATTTCTTCGTTTACACGCTCGACGGCACCAACCTGGTCCATCCCAAGCTGCCGCACCTCGTGGGGGGAAACTGGTGGCAGCTCCAGGATGACAACGGCGACTACGTCATCCGCAACCTGATCGAGGCGGCCCAGAACGGCGGCGGCTTCCACCAGTATGTCTGGCACAAGCCCTCCACAGGCACGGTCGAGGAAAAGCTCGGCTACGCGATCCTGCTCGACAAGTGGGGCTGGATGCTTGGCACCGGCCTTTACACCGATGACATCGCCCGCGAGGTCACCGCGATCCGCACCGACTTTGCCCGCTCCATTCGGCAGACACTGTTCGTCACCTTCATGATCACGCTTGCGGCCATCGTCATTGCGGGTTTCCTCATCGCCGGTGTGCGGTTCTCCGAACAGCGCTTTGCCGACACCAAGCTGAAAGAGCTGACCAACCGGATCTTCCAGGTGCAGGAACAGGAGCGCAAACGCGTTTCCACTGAACTGCACGACAGTATCTCCCAACTTCTGGTGTCCGTGCGCTATGGCGTCGAAATGATCCATAGCGAGGCTAACCGGGATCCGGATCTTCAGGTGCAGGCAGCCAAATGCCTCAAGACGCTGGACGGAACCATTGCCGAGGTCCGGCGGATATCGCGAGATCTCAGACCCAGTGTCCTTGATGACATGGGCCTTGCGGCTGCGCTCGGCAGTCTCGGCAAGGAGTTCCAGAACCAGTCGGGCATCACCGTCAACGTTCAGGCGGAGCAATGCCACGCCCGCTTGTCGGAAGGTGCCAAGACCGCCCTCTACCGTGTGGTTCAGGAATGCATGACCAATGTTGCGCGCCATTCCCACGCCAGCGAGGTCGCGATTTCCCTCAAGGTCGGCATGCAGCAGCTTGTGCTCTCGGTGGAAGACAATGGCGTCGGCCTCCCCCGCCCGCTGCCGAAATCCGGCGGCCTCGGCTTCCGCAACATGCGCGAGCGGATCGAAACCTACGGTGGCCGGTTAACCCTGAGCAGACGTGCTTCCGGCGGAACCCGTATTAAAGTCCAGATGCCGCTCGACAATGCGGCGGCAAAAGCGGCATGATGCAAAGATGACAGTGCATTCACCTTCACCCCGGTCATTTACCAGGCCCATCCGCGTTCTTCTGGCAGACGACCATGAGCTGGTTCGGGACGGTATCCGGGCCCGGCTGCAAAAGGTGGCCGATCTGGAAGTGGTCGGTGAAGCAACAAACGGCCGCGATGCCCTGACACTCGCCCGTGACCTGCGCCCCGACGTTCTCCTGATGGATGTGTCCATGCCGGTCATGAACGGGCTGGAAGCGGCGACCCAGATGCGCAAGACGCTGCCTGAAATCGCGGTACTGATCCTGTCGGTCTACGACAACCCGGAGTATGTGCGCGGTGTCGTCCAGGCAGGTGCCCGCGGCTACATCCTGAAGGATATCTCCGCAGCCGAGATGATTACTGCGATCACCAGTGTTGCCAATGGCGGGTACTATTTCTCCTCCGCGGTCGGCCCGACGCTGGTTGGTGCCGGCACATCCGCACCGGTGGAAGACCCATACGGGCTGACCGATCGGGAGCGCCAGGTGCTGACGGCCATTGCCAAAGGCCAGCCCAACAAGGAAGTCGCCAAAGAACTGGGCATCAGCGTGCGCACCGTCGAATCCCACCGCCTGAACCTGCGGGAAAAGGTCGGCAACAAGAATGCCGCTCAGCTCTACAAGGTCGCGCAGGATCTGGGATTGCTGGACTGATCCGGCTCGGCTAAATCTGTTTGGGTCCACACCTTGGCCAAACACTTCCGGAGACACGGGTCTCCCATCTGACAGGCATGAAATGACCAAACCACTCGTCCTGGTAACCGCCGATGTGAAAACCATCGAGGGCTACAACTGGCACGCCGCGACCTCAACCTATCTGCAGGCCGTGCTGAAAGGCTCCGATGCCATCCCGATGATCCTGCCGTCCCTGGGGGCGGATCTGGACCTGGACGCAGCTCTGGACCAGGTCGACGGAGTGTTGGCGACCGGGTCCCGGTCCAACGTCAATCCGGAACTTTACGGCGAAGTGCCGACGGAAGAGAACGGTCCATACGATCCGTCCCGCGATTCCACGACACTGCCGCTGCTTAAGCGCGCAGTCGAACGCGGCATTCCCGTCTTTGCCATCTGCCGCGGAATGCAGGAATTGAATGTTGCCCTTGGCGGTACGCTACTGACCGAGATCCAGTCCCTTGACGGGCGTGCCGATCACCGCGCGCCGACATCCGAACGACAAGACGAACGTTTCCGGATTGCCCATCCGGTGGAAGTCGCCGAAGGCAGCTGTCTGGCGGCCGTTGTCGGCAACGAGCCTTTCGAGGTGAATTCGCTCCACCGCCAGGCTGTCGGCAGGCTGGGCAATGGCATGATCGCGGAAGCGGAAGCCGAAGACGGGACCATCGAAGCAGCCTCCGTCAAGGATAGTGCCGGCTACGTCCTCGCGACCCAGTGGCACCCGGAATACTGGGTGTCGACGGACGGCCCGTCGAAAAAGCTGTTTGCCGCTTTCGGTGATGCCGTCCGGGCTTATCGCGTCAAGCGCCTGGGTTTGTAATCAGCCCCAGCCGAGCGTTGCGATCAGCAGCGTGAGCCCCAGCAGGAAGACGATGGCTGCCCCGACGATTTCGATCGTCCGGTGAACCTTCACCGCCATCGGACTGCCTTCGCCGAAAAGCCGCACGGCAAGTTCCTTGGCCCCGACTGCCATGCCCGCCAGCAGCGAGACGGTTATGCCGGTGCCAACCGCCATCGCCAGGGTGGAAGCGATGCCGGCTGCGATCATGCCTTGCGAAAGAGCAAAGACCAGCACCACCAGCGCGCCGGTACAGGGCCGAAGACCAACTGCAAAAATGATCGATACGGCCCGGGCAAGAGTAATCTTGCCCTGAAGCATGTCTGGTGTCGGGGCATGGGCATGACCGCATGTGGCGCACACGCCGTCAGAGCCGATCTCGTGATGGTGATGGTCATGGTGGTGATGATCGTGGCCATGATGATGGTGGTGGTCATCGTGACTATGGCCATGACCGTGATGACCGGCAGCCGGAGCGCCCGCGAGCGCGAGCTGGGAACCTGACAGACGGGACGCCACATTCATGGCCAGCGGACGAAGGGCTTTCTGCCACAACAGCCAGCCGCCCAGACCGGTGATCAGCACATAGGATCCGATCTCGAACCACCGCGCCGTATCCTGTATCGCGATGCTGGTGAGATTGAAAACGACGGCCAGACCTCCAACCAGAAGGATCGCGGTCACGGCCTGTGCGAACGCCGAGGCAAAGGAGAGAAAAATACCCTTGCGAAGGGTCTCGTTGTTGGCAACCACGTAGGACGTGATGATGGCCTTGCCATGCCCCGGCCCTGCTGCGTGGAAGATGCCATACGCGAAGGAAAGCCCCATCAGCAGCCAGGCCGCATGCGGGTTGTTGCGGAAGGCCCTGAGACTGGCGACCAGCGCCTGGTAGAATTCCTTCTGCTTGACTGCAATTGTCCCGAAAACAGTATCGAGGAAACCCGCCTTCGGCGCGGCAACCGCTTCTTCTGAAGCCTTCGCCGTATCGAGTGCAGCCGTAATTGCCGCGGCAGCATCGGCGGGCGAGCTGGCAGCAGTGTCCGTGGACGTGGAAGCGGACGTGGTTCCGGGCGTTGCGGCTTCCGTAGTTCCGGACGAGGAGCTCGCGGCGGCCATTGCATCACCGCAGGCAACCAGCATCTGATTGACCTGCGAGGCAGCAACGGACTGAAGCTCGGGCGGCAGGTCACGCTGGTCTGCACCGATCTGAGCAAGTGCATAGGCTTCGGCATCATCCAGCGGTGGCGGTTCCTTGCGGCTCACACGGCAAGTGCCCGGTGCGTTTTCCGTCCCCAGCGCATCGTCCCCCGCACCAAAGCGGAAATCGACGTAATAGGTCGGATCGTAAACGTCGAGCGTGATCAAGTTCTTGGTATCGCTAGGCTGTTTGAACGGCAACGTGAAATGCAGTTCCAGCAGGTTCACATCGTCCGGCATGGAGCCGCCATTCATGCGGACATCTTCCTCCATGGCCTCAAAGTCCTCGGGCTTCATCACCCAGTAGTCCTCGAGGGGAACCTTGACCACTTCCAGCCAGTAATCCGTCGGGTCATCGAAATCGAATTCGACCCGGCTATTGTCACCAAACGTGAAATAGCCGTAATCGGCCATGCTCTCCACATTGACCTTCGCCAGTTCACTCAGCTCTTCACGGGAATAGTGACCGTCACCATCCTTGTCGAAACCCTGGATGGCGAAAGCGGAAAACGCATCATCGAAACGAAACACGTGCTGAAGCGCAATCGCCTGTCCAGCATCGTCGAATACCAGCTTGCTTCGTGCTTCGACAAAGACATGCGGGTGCGCACTGGCTCCGGCAAGAGCAGCCAACAGAAGACCCAGACCCAACAGGAAACGGCGAGAGGCCGCAGGAAGAACCTTGGCTCGAAAGGTGGAAAGCAAGCGCAACGGGATCACCCACTGATCAGATGTAATATGTTTACATGACACGCAGTGCGTTGTTTGACCAGAGAAGACGGCAGGAAGATGACCGCGACAATTTCGCGGCGCAAAACGCCCAGGGAACAATTTTCACCCTTGGAAATCAAATGAGGAATGTTTCAACTCATCCAACGTTTAAAATTAGGAGAAAAAAGACAATATTCCCGGAATGCAGCCTAAAATATTCACAACAATAACCACTGCACCGAGCCAGCCATGAACGCCTTGCATAAATCAGTTCACCACAGTGCCGTTTTCGATCATCCGGAGATGGGCGATCACGAAGACATCGTTTTTGTCCAGGACAAGGCCACCGGCCTGAAGGCAATCATCGCCGTCCACGACACCACGCTCGGCCCGGCACTTGGTGGTTGCCGTGTCTGGCCCTACGAGAACCCGGCGGATGCGCTGACGGATGCTCTGCGCCTGTCCCGCGGCATGACCTACAAGAACTCTCTGGCAGGCCTTGATCTCGGCGGCGGCAAGGCCGTCATCATTGCCGACCCCCGCAAGGACAAGTCCGAAGCCCTGATGGAGGCGTTCGGCCGCCATGTGGATCGCTTGTCCGGCACCTACATCACCGCAGAAGACGTCGGCGTGTCGCCGGACGACATGGAAGCCGTCGCCCGCCAGACCGCCCATGTGCGCGGCACCAAGGCAACCGGCCTCGGCGACCCGTCGCCCTATACGGCTCTCGGTGTCTTCGAAGGTATCAAGGCGTCCGCAAAATTTGTCTACGGCAGCAGCGATCTGTCCGGCAAGACCGTTTCCGTGCAGGGCCTTGGCCATGTCGGCTTTGACGTCGCCCGCCAGCTTCACCAAGCCGGCGCAAGGCTCATCGTTTCTGACATTCACGCACCGGCCGTACTGCGCGCCATTGATGCGTTCGGCGCCACCGCGGTGGATCCGGCTGAAGCACACATGGTCGAGGCAGACATCTTTGTGCCCTGTGCGCTTGGCGCAGGTCTCAACGCCCGCACGGTTCCGCAAATCCAGGCCAGGATCGTAGCTGGTGCTGCTAACAACCAGTTGCAGACCCCGGCGGACGGCGTAGCGCTGAAAAAGCGCGGCATCCTCTATGCTCCGGATTATGCAATCAACGCCGGTGGCGTGATTTCCATCGCGCTGGCGACCGCAAACAGCGGCGACAACGTGGTCCGCGACAAAACCATCGCGATCGGCGAAACCCTGGCAAAGATCTACGATCGGGCCGCTCTAGAGAACACCACCCCGGAACATGTGGCAGACACAATGGCGGAAGAGCGTCTGGCGAAAGCAAAGGCTGCCTGACAGCACTTCTGACGACTGACAAGACGGCGGCCAGGAGCCGCCGTTGACGGCCCTGCCCCGCTTACCGGCTTTGTGTGGTCGGCACGAAGTTCGGCAACGCACGCGCAAACGCCTCAAACCCAGAATGGATCAGGGATCAGGGATCAGGAAAACTGGCTCTCGTTCGAGGCTTTGAACATCTGCCTCACGAGGATTTTAGCGTCTTCAACGGCTCTTTCCCCCATTTCCGCATAACAGGCCGTGACGCCTTCATGCAGGAGGTAAAGACGCGAGGCAAAGCTTTCCTGTCCGCTCAATTCACCAAAGAAACGCAGAAGCTCGCCTTTGTGGCGCTTGACCATCGCCGCTATTTCGGTGCTGCCGGGATTTGCTGCAAGCGCCTGGCGAAACAGGCACTCCTTGCCCGCTGTCATGCGCATCCAGCCACCCAGCTTGTCAAAAAGCTGAACGGCCGCCTCAAGCCCGGGCAACGTCACGCCTTCGCGAACATAGGAGAGGTAGCGCCGATGCCGGTATTCAAGGGCGCCCAGAACCATCGCTTCGCGTGAGGGAAAATGACGGTAAAGCGTGCGCATGCTGACACCCGCGCCAGCTCTTAGCTCGGGAACGCTCGGTTCGGCGAAACCCCGGCTCCAGAAAACTTCTTCCAGACGAGCGGCAATATGTTCCTGCGCGTTTTCCATGAGTAAACCTTGGGATTTATACATCGGCTTTTCAAGGAAAACCTTCATCGAAACTTATTGTAAGTAATTTCCCTTAAATAACCATAGATAGAAATTTACAGATTACATTCATTTAATAAAGAAAAACGACGGGGAAATTAAAATCCTGATGCGTATTCTCAAAGGAATGGAAAATAGCTGAACCAGCTAAAAAAATTCAGCAGTCATTTTGACCTGACGAATACCATTCGACCAGAAAATCAACAAAGGCGCGCACCTTTGCGCTCAAGTGCCGACGGTGCGGATAAACTGCATGAATACCGCGCATCGGCTCCTCATAGGCCTCCAGTAGCGTAACCAGTTTGCCGTCGCGGATATCTTTTGACACAAAAAACAGCGGTGTACGAAGGAAACCGAGGTTACATAGCGCCGCTTCGCGCGCCGCGGCAGCGCTGTTGACTTCCAGCGGCCCCTTCACTGCCACCGACGAACGCTCTCCATTCGTGTAGAAGGCCCAGTTCTGTTTGTAGCGGTAGTTCGTATCGATGATGCAAGGCCGTGTGGAAAGATCGGCGGGCACATTCGGCGCCCCATAGGTCTCGATCGTTTCAGGCGTGGCGCACACCACGGTGCGAAAAGGGGCGATCTTCCGGGCGATCAGGCTGGAATCTTCCAGCTGCGTGACCCGGACCGCGAGATCGAAACCTTCTTCCACGAGATCGACGAAGCGGTCTTCCAGCCTGAGGTCCAGATTGATTTCCGGATACTTCACCAGAAAATGCATCATGGCCTGGTTCAGCAGGTCGTCGCCCATCGAACGGGGAGCCGAAACACGCAAACGGCCGCGGACTTCCTGGTGCGACGACTGAACCGAGGCTTGCAGATCATCGATCCGCTGCAGGATTTCGGCGGCTTCCTTGTAATAGGCCTCGCCGACTTCGGTGAGCGACACCTGACGGGTGGTCCGGTTCAACAGACGCACACCCAGCTCGTCTTCCAGCTCGCCGACATATTTCGAGACCAGCGCCTTGGACCGTCCCATTTCACGGGCTGCTGCGGAAAATCCGTTTGAATCGACAACTTGAATGAAGCAGCGCATCCGCGTGATTGCGTCCATCCGGCATCCTTCCCGTTGGGGCCATTCCAGAAACCCTGCTTAGCGTATTTTCCGGCGGCCGGTCAAAGGCTTCGCCAAAGGCCGGCCTGGCGGGGCGTTTAGTGCCGGGCAGGTCTGGCGCGGCGCCCAAGGCGCGCTGCGCCGATCAGCAGGCGGATGACAAGAAGCCCGCCAAGTGCTCCGACACCCGCACTGGCAAAGCCGGCCGGCGTTACCGGAATGGCCGGTTCGTAGTCTTCGGCCGTTGCCTGCGCCAGGGTTGGGTCGAAGCCACGCGCAAAGATGATCATGCGATCCAGCGGCCCGGCCGTTTCCAGCTCCTCCCGCTGCAGTTTCAGCCTGCTCAAGCGGATTTCGGCGTTCAGCATGCTGTCGCCGCGCGCTCTGATAAAGGGATCTTCCGAGGATTTCTGACGCGCTATGGCTTCTGCCGACGTCAGCCCGTAACGAGCGGCATCACGATTGAAATCGGCCAGAATTTCCTCCAGAGCGTCGATGGCCCCACCAAGTCGCTGGCGATATTGCTGTGTGAACTCCGGCAACTGGGACGTCGCGGTTCCACTCAGCAACATGACAATCAGCATCATGATACGTGCCATCGCGTGTCAGGATCTCCCTTTCCAGGTTACGGCCCGTCAGTCCTGCAGACTGATGATCCCGGCTTCCGCGGTTTCCGTTCCGAAGACCAGCCGGACTCCATCGGCATCCCAGGCCATTGTAGAGACCGGCCCCAGGCCCGGGCGCCGCAACAGCACCTCGGCATTGTCCTCGAACCGGCACATCAGGATCATGCCGTCCTGATAGCCGACAGCAACGACATCCTCCTTCGGGTGGCAGGCAACGGCGCTGACCAGGTTGTCACCCCTTGTGCCCAACTGCAGCGGTGTCTGCCCCATCGGCCCGGTTTTGCCGAAGAACGGCCAGAGGATCGCGGCATTGGCACCGGAGGTCGCCAGATATCGCCCCTTGACCGACCAGCTGAACGATTTGACCTTGGCCGGGTAGCCGGTCATGCGCATGTCCTGGCTGTCCGACAGGCGCCAGCCGTGCAACGCGTTTTCCTGCATGGCGGTAACAACATACTTGCCGTCGGGCGAAAAGCTCACGCCCAGATGCGCGCCATTCCAGCTGAGCTCGACCGGTGCGCCGTCCGTGCCGGCCCACCAGAGTGTCGCGCCATCGTAGCGCCCGACCGCCAGCCGCATGCCCTTGGGCGCGAAGGCAAGACCGCCGACCGCCCGTTCATGCGCAAATTCCTTTTCGCGCCCGTCCGCGAACCGCACCCAGGCGGTGCGGCCACTGGCAAAGGCAAGCGCACCGGACGGCCCGGCAGCGATCAGGTCGATCCACTTGCGCGGCCGTTCGGCGACGCATTCGCTCGACCCGTCCGCCGCACTCAGGAAGATGCAGCCGTCGTCACCCGATGTGATCAGCCCCTTGCCGTCGATTGTCGGTTCGGCAGCCAGAAGCCCGGCCTTGTGCGGCTTCAGTTTCGTTTCACCCTGTCCGGACAGGACGATGTCGCCTTCTCCGGATGCAAAAAAGGCCGTGTCTTTCAGATAGCCGGCGCGGACGACGAAGCCGTCCACCTCCACGGGAGCAACTGTCGGCAAGTCTCTTCTTCCTTATTGCGCGGCGCAGGCCTGGAAACTGTCTCTCAGGACATCCCAGTTGAGATCGCGGCCGATGAAGACCAGGCGGCTTTCTCGCGGTTCATCCTCTTTCCAGTCGCGCTGATGATCGCCTTCAACGATCATGTGCACCCCCTGGATGACATAGCGCTGCGGATCCCCCTTGAAGGCAATGATGCCCTTCAGGCGCAGAATGTTTGGGCCTTGAACCTGCGTGACCTGGTTGATCCAGGGAAAGAACATGTTGGGATCAAGGTCGCCTGCCTTCAGGGAAATGCTCTTCACCGAATGGGGATCTTCATCGTGATGATGATGGTGATGCCCATGTCCATGATCGTGCCCATGGTCATGATGATGATCGTGGCCGTGATGATGGTGGTCATGGTCGCAGTCCGGACCGCATTCGTCGGCATGATGACCATGCTCAAGGAAATGCGGATCGAGCGACAGGATCCTGTCGAGATCGAACGCACCCCGATCCAGCACCTTGGCAATCTCGATACCGCAACGCTCGCTCCGGTGGAGCACGGCATACGGATTGATCGAACGGATACGCGCCTCGACGGTGGCAAGCTCTTCGCCCGAGACGAGATCGGTCTTGTTGATCAGGATGACATCGGCAAAGGCGATCTGGTCTTCGGCCTCTTCGGTGTCTTCCAGACGCTGCAGCACGTGGCGGGCATCGACAACGGCCACGACCGCATCGAGTTTCGCGGCAGCACGCACATCGTCGTCCATGAAGAAGGTCTGTGCGACCGGAGCCGGATCGGCAACACCGGTGGTCTCGACGATGATCGCGTCAAAGGCATTCTTGCGCTTCATCAGGTTCTGCACAGTGCGGATCAGGTCACCGCGCACGGTGCAGCAGATGCAGCCGTTGTTCATTTCGAAGATTTCTTCGTCGGATTCCACGAGCAGATCGTTATCGATGCCGACTTCGCCGAACTCGTTGACGATAACCGCATAACGCTGACCGTGGTTTTCGGTCAGGATCCGGTTGAGAAGTGTGGTCTTGCCGGCACCCAGATACCCCGTCAACACGGTAACGGGGATCTGTGCCTGGCTGTCCTGGGTCGCAGTCATTGCGCGCTTTCCTGGCAGAAGATAAAGGGTCGCCCGCCGATCGGCGGGCCGCTTGGGCGCGAATATAAGCATTTCACCGCCGTATTGGGAGGGCGGTACGGAAATTTCCCTTTTCCCGCCATACCTGTGGACACTCGCCCGAACGCTTTGACCGTTCTTCAGCCTTTTCAAATCCTTGTCCGCCGCATTAACGTCGGCTCGAGGAAGCGCGCAAAGGCATGGAGACCAAAATGCTGCACACGATTGGCGGATTTGACCGGATTGGCGAGGAAAACGCATTCGCCGTGCTGGCGCGGGCAACGGAACTTGCCGCACAAGGCCGCGACATCATCAACCTGGGCATTGGTCAGCCGGACTTCAAAACGCCGGATCACATCGTTGAAGCGGCCATCAAGGCCCTGCGCGACGGTCAGCACGGTTACACGCCCGCAACCGGCATTGCCCCGTTACGCGAAGCAGTCTCCGCCGACCTTCTGAAACGTCACGCGGTGGAGACCGACCCCGGCAACGTTCTGATCGTTCCCGGTGGCAAGGTCACCATGTTCATGGCTATCTTGATGTTCGGCGAACCGGGAAGTGAAATTCTCTATCCCGATCCGGGCTTCCCGATCTACCGCTCGATGATCGAGTTCACGGGCGCCCGGCCCGTGCCGGTTCCGATCCGCGAGGAAAACGACTTTGCCTTTTCTGCCGAAGAGACGCTGTCGCTGATCACCGACAAGACCCGGCTTCTGATCCTGAACTCGCCGGCCAACCCCACCGGCGGGGTCACCCCGCGTGCCGAAATAGAAAAGCTCGTCGCCGGGCTGGAACGCTTCCCTGATGTAGCCGTCATGTCCGACGAAATCTATTCGCAGATGACCTATGACGGCATGGAACACGTCTCCCTGTTGGGGTTCCCGTCGCTGCGCGACAGGCTCATCCTGCTCGACGGCTGGTCGAAGACCTATGCCATGACCGGCTGGCGGATGGGTTTCTCCCTCTGGCCCGAAGGCCTGATCGACAAGGCGCGCAAGCTCGCGGTCAACGCGTGGTCCTGTGTCAACGCCCCCGCCCAGTTCGGCGCTCTTGCAGCGCTTACCGGACCGCAAACCGCAGTGGCGGACATGGTTCGGGAATTCGACGGTCGGCGCAAGGTGACCGTTGACGGCCTGAACGCCATCGAAGGTATTTCCTGCCGCGTTCCGCTTGGCGCCTTTTACGCCTTTCCGAATATCAAGCAGACCGGCTGGAAGGCCAAGGCACTTGCATCCGCCCTTTTGGAAGAGACCGGCGTTGCGACCATCGGCGGCCCCGACTTCGGTGTATTGGGCGAAGGCTACATCAGATTGTCTTACGCGAATTCCACGGACAACATACGCGATGCGCTGGGACGGATAGAAAAATTCCTGAACGAAAACCGCAAGAACTGAAAACTTGGCATAAATACTGATCGCCAGACCTTTCCAAGGTTAACATGCGTATTTTCTTCAAGGAGTCTTCCGTTACGTATCCCTTTTATTAAACTTTTATTGTCTTGAATGGCATCGCGGCCCGCAAAAAGGTCGGACAACGGGGACGGAAATGACCAAGAACATCACTTTGGATCTTGAACAGACGTTCGGCGAATTGAACGAATGTGTCCTCGTGACCAACCCCGAACGCACCATCATTTTCATGAACAAGGCCATGTCCAACCTGCTGAAGGTGGACCGCGAAGAGGTTGTTGGCACGACGACAAAACGGTTCTTCGCCGATCCGAACCAGTTCGCCCAGATGGCCGAACTTTATCAAACTCCGACCGATCACCGGAACCGCAAGGCCTATTCAATCGATCTGGTGCTCGAAGACGGGTCGAGCGTATCCGTCGAGGTTGTCAGCGCACCGCTCTTCGATACAGAACACTCATTGACCGGCATTCTGTTTATCGCGCGGGATCAGGCGGAACGAAAGGCGCTGGAAAGCAAACTGAGCGACATCGCCTTGACGCTTGAAGATGCCCTGGACGCGATTTCGGAAGGCTTCGCACTCTACGACAAGGATGACCGGCTGGTTATCTGCAACGACAATTATCGCGAGATCTATGCCCATTCGGCACCGGCCATGTTCCCCGGCAATCGTTTCGAGGACATCCTGCGGTTCGGCCTGAACCGCAAGCAATACGAGACGGGCGGCAAGACGGACGACGAATGGTTGGCGGAGCGCCTCGATCGGCATCAGGCCGGCGATGGCACGGTCCTGGAGCAAAACCTCAGTGACGGCCGCTGGCTGCGCATTTCGGAAACCCGCACCCGCGCCGGCGGCATCGCCGGCATCCGGTTCGACATCACGGAACTCAAACACGCCCAGGCCAAGGCCGAAAACGCCTACAAGAACCTTTCGCTCATGGCCGACAACATTGTTGCCAGTGTCACCGAAGTCGATCTGGAGGGCAGATGCGTCTTCATCAACAAGACCGCGTGTGACTGGTTCAACGAAAAGCCGGAAACGCTCATCGGCACCCGGCTTCGTGACCGCTTACCCTGGAAGGAACGTGAAACCGTTCGCACGATCTTCGAGGAAGCGATGAGCGGTGAAAAGGTTTCATCGGAAGTCAGCTTCCATTTTCCCGACGGCATATTGCGCGAATGCCTGATGAGCTGTAACCCGCGCTTCGGCGATGACGGTGCCGTTGAAGCTATCGTGGTTCTGATTTCCGATATAACCGACCGGAAGAAAACGGAACGTACGCTGGCCGAGCTTTACGCCATCACCTCGACCCGCGAGCTCGGCCACGAAGACAAGATTGCCGAAATCCTGCGTCTGGGGACCGAACACTTCGAGGTTCCCTTCGGCATTATCAGTCACGTGATTGACGACCACTACACGATCACGCACGCCCAGAGCCCGGAAGGAGAACTCGTTCCGGGCACTTCGTTTCCGTTGCAGGACACCTATTGTCTGTTGACGCTGAAGTCCGAAGAGCCGATCGCGACCTCAAATGCCGCGAGCTCGGAGTTCGCCAGGCATCCCTGCCACGAGATCTTCAAGTTGGAGACGTATATCGGCGCCCCGATTCTCGTGGATGGTGAAGTTCATGGGACAATCAACTTCACGGCCCCGGACGTGCGCAAAAGGGCATTTTCCCCGTCGGATCTTCAGATCGTGCGTCAGTTCGCGGACTGGGTCGGACATGAGATCGCCCGCCAGCGCGATCATCAGGCCCTGATGAACGCCAAGATCAACCTGGAGCGGGTCGCCAGCATCGACGACCTGACCCAGATCCTGAACCGCCGCGCTTTCTTGGAACGGGCCAATACAGAAGTGCAACGCTTCCGCCGCACCAAGCGCCCCTTCACGGCTGTGATGATGGACATCGACAAGTTCAAGCAGATCAACGATCTGTACGGCCATGCCACCGGCGACGAAGTTTTGAAAAAATTTTCCGATACCGTCAGCAGCGCCCTGCGTGCTGTCGACATCTTCGGCCGGGTCGGTGGCGAAGAGTTCTGCATGATCCTGCACAACGCCGAAATCGAAGATGCCATGCTGGTGTGTGAACGTCTGCGGGTGAAGATTATCGAGGAATGCCAGCTCGACATCGTCAAACAGACCGTCACCTGCAGCATGGGCCTTGCCACCGTCGCCCGCGAAGATCTGGAATTTTCAACCCTCATGCAAAAGGCCGACACGGCGCTTTATGAGGCAAAGTCGACGGGCCGCAACAAATGCGTTGCCCACAAGAGTTCGTATCCGGAACACGCTCCGGCCCTCTGACCGGCCCAGACCGTCTGACCTGGTCGCATCCACGTTCGACACGCGATGCCGTAGCGTTTTCCCGGCTTCGCGCGCAAAATTTCGCGCTATTTCGAACCCAACGCGCCAATATGTCGCATCGGGACGTATTCTTGCCGTTCTTTTGACGCCGCCCTCCGTATATGCAACAGTAGTGTAATCGTAGCGGAGCGGGACAAGACGACATTACACTAGAATGCAATACTGAAGCGGACCCTCCGCGCAAGGACCTCTACGGCTTGAATCTTGTATATTCTTGCCTGAACAGATCTTGGAGGGACATTTGTTCACAAAAATACTAGTTCCGATTGACCTCAGTCATGCGGATAAACTTGAAAAAACCATCGCAACGGGTGCTTACATAGCAAAAACCAATAGTATTCCCGTGGTATTTGCGGCGGTAACTTCAAACACACCAAGCGCCCTGGCCCACACGCCGGACGAGTTTCGGGAAAAGCTGGCTGCCTACGCTGCCGCAGAAGGGCAGAAACACGGGATCACCGCTTCCGGTCATGCTGTCTTCTCTCACGATCCGGCTGTCGACCTGGAAAACGCGATTCTGAAGGCTGTTCACGATACCGGCGCGGATCTCGTTGTCATGGCAACGCACATCCCGCACGTGCCGGATCACTTCTGGCCGTCGAACGGTGGACGTGTCGCGAGCCATGCAGATGTATCCGTCTTCCTCGTGAGATAACCCGTTTCCCGAACAAAAGGAGCGCTCCCATGAGCGACAATCAAGGCATTCCGGATCCGGAAGGCGCCGCCAATCTCATCGACACCGAATACGAGATCGGCCAGGACAACATCGAAACCTCTGTCGGCCCTTTCAGCCTCGACATCCACAATCCGGTTTTCCTGGTCTCTGGCCTGACCATCGTTGCTTTCGTCTTTCTGACCCTCGCCTTTCAGACCGAAGTCGGCCCGATGTTCGATCATCTGCGCAAGTGGCTGACATCAAACCTCGACTGGTTCTTCATCATCTCCGGCAACGTCTTCGTCCTCGTCTGCCTGGCGCTGATCGTCACCCCTCTCGGCAACGTCCGCATCGGCGGCAAGGACGCCGAACCCGACTATACCTATTTCGGCTGGTTCGCCATGCTGTTCGCCGCGGGCATGGGCATTGGCCTGATGTTCTTCGGGGTGCTGGAACCGGTCTATCACATGGCCTTTTCCGAGCCGGTCGGCGTGCCCAAGCCTTTTGACGCGGACGGAAATCTCATTCCGGAAAATGTCGCGGCCGCGAAGGCCATGGGCATGGCTGCAACGATCTTTCACTGGGGACTGCACCCCTGGGCGATCTACGCAGTGGTTGCACTCGCTCTTGCAATCTTCTCCTTCAACAAGGGGCTGCCGCTGACCATGCGCTCGGTGTTCTATCCGATCTTCGGTGAGCGCACCTGGGGCTGGCCGGGCCATGTCATCGATATCATGGCCGTGTTCGCCACCCTGTTCGGTCTCGCCACCTCGCTCGGCTTCGGCGCCCAGCAGGCCAACGCCGGTCTCGATTTCGTCTTCGGCATTCCTGTCAGCACCACGGCACAGGTCGTGCTGATCATCGGCATCACCGCTGTTGCACTGGTCTCGGTTCTGCGTGGTCTCGACGGCGGCGTTAAAGTGCTGTCGGAAATCAACATGCTGATTGCGGCGCTCTTGCTGGTCTTCGTGATTGCCGCAGGGCCAACCGCAACGCTGATCTCGGACTTCTTCTCCAACATTATCGCCTACGGCAGGGAAATCGTGCCGCTGTCGATGCCATTCGGCCGCGAGGACGATAGCTTCCGCCAGGGTTGGACGTCGTTCTACTGGGCCTGGTGGATCTCCTGGTCGCCGTTTGTCGGCATGTTCATTGCACGTGTCAGCCGTGGCCGCACTGTTCGGGAGTTCATCGTCTGCGTCCTGATCATTCCGACCATCGTCTCGGTAATCTGGATGACCGCGTTCGGCGGCACCGCCATCGAACAGGTCCTGACCAACAGCGACAGCCAGGTGCATGAATATGTGATTGCGAGCTACAGCCCCGAACTGTCGCTCTTCGGCATGCTCGCCGATCTGCCGATGGCATCGATCACCTCGTTCATCGCCATCATTCTGGTCATCGTGTTCTTCGTCACCTCCTCGGACTCCGGCTCGCTGGTGATCGACACGATCACGGCAGGCGGCAAGGTCGATGCTCCGGTGCCGCAGCGCGTGTTCTGGTGCACCTTCGAAGGTCTGGTTGCCATCGCGCTTTTGCTTGGCGGGGGCCTGGGTGCCCTGCAGGCAATGGCGGTCTCGACCGGGTTCCCCTTCACGATCGTGCTGTTGCTGGCCTGCTACGCCATCTTCAAGGGACTGGCGGACGAACCGCGCTGACCTGAAACAACAGGAACACCTGGAACGGGCGGCTCAGGCCGCCCGTTTTTGCATCCGAACATGACGAGCCACGTCGCAAGCATCCCGGTCAGGCGAATCGCGAGCCGGAATCAGGGAGCAGCAGCCTCAAAATGCTTGGATTGTTCCAGACCCGCGCGAGGCGAGGGCCGACAGGATGAACTGACTGCCTCTTAAAAGCAGGCGGCAACCGCCAGCCGGCTAGTCTAGTCCGCCAGCTTGGGAGCCAGTCGCACGCCGGGAGGCGGCGAACTTTCACGGATCCGCACGTCAGGCTCGATGACGATGGGTGTATTGGGCACGCGGTCGCCCGCGATCTGGCGCAGCAGGGTCAGTGCTGCCAGCCGCCCGATCTTGTCCGGCTGGGCTGACACCGTCGTCAGCGCCGGCGTGCGCGCATCGGCGCCGTCGATATCGTCATAACCGGTAATCGCCATGTCCGGCCCAGGTTCTATCCCCGCTCGCCGGAACGTGGTCATCATTCCAAGGGCGACGAGATCGTTGAAGCCGACGATGGCTGTGGGGCGATGTTCGGCTTCCAGGATCTTCGGCACTGCGGCCCGGCCATCGGCCTGGGTCATGAGCTCCGGCAGGTCAAGCTGGCTTGCGGGATCGATCCCCGCTTCTTCCAGCGCCTTGCGCCAGCCGGCATTGCGATAGCGGCCGGTCGAGCTGCCACGGCGACCGCCAACCATGGCGATGTCCTTGTGTCCCTGTTTGATCAGGTGCTTGGTGATCTGATAGGTGCCGGCAAGATCGTCACCGCGTACGCACGGTGCCCAGACCCCCGGAACCTCGCGCGCCACCAGCGTCACGGGTATCCCCTGGTCCACCAGCCTGTTGATCTCTTCGGCCGAGGTTCCGACCGAAGGACAAAGGATCAATCCGTCCGCGCGGTGCTGCAACAGCGTGTTCACGAACGCACGCTGGCGTTTGACGTCGTCACGGTGGTTGCAGATGAAGATCATCTGCCCCTGCTCTTCCAGAACGTCCTCGAGCGCAGAAAAGACTTCGGCGAAGTAAGGGTTCAGGATGTCATGAACGGCAACGCCCACAATCTGGCTACGGGCGGTTCTGAGAGAAGCCGCCGACCGGTTGTAGATATAGCCGATCTCCTCCGCGGTCTGCTTGACCTTCGCCCTGGTTTCCTCGGCAACAAGCGGACTGTCCCGAAGCGCCAGCGACACGGTTGCCGTGGAAATACCGAGCTGGTCGGCAATGTGCCCGAGAGTGAGCCTTTTACCAGGCTTTTGCGGAAATTCCGGCTGGGAGGGAGGGGAACCGTTGTCTTCAGACATTCCTATTTCTCAATAACCGCAGCGGCGTTGGGAGAGACCGTTATAGCCCTCTCCCCTCTGGGTAAACAGGTTTTTCTGTTTTTCCGAAGTTTGGGATCGAAGCCCCTCACAGAGGTCAGCGCCTTCCAGCGGGAGCGGAATCGTCGAATTCCTCACGTAGATTGACGACAACCCTGCGGTTCTGTGACTGACAGGTGACCTTGTCGCAATCCGTCACCGGACGCTCCACGCCATAGCCCTTCACCCACATGCGCTTGGGATTGACCCCCAGCTTGACCAGTTCGGCCATGACCGCGTTCGCACGTTGGGTCGACAATGTCTTCTGCGCGGCCTCGCTGCCCGGGTCGTCGGCGTGCCCCTGGATCTTGACCAGCCACTTCTTGTTCGACTTCAGCCACTTGGCCTGATTTTCGATTGTGATGCGGGCCTCATCGGTGACCACAGCCGAGCCCTGGTCGAAATAGACCCGGCGTCCGACATTGATGATGAATTCCTCTTCCGAACCCGGCGAAATATTTCCGAACCCGGCAGCTGGTGCGTTGGTCACGTCGGGTGACGACAATCCACCGGCGCTGTTGCAGCCGGCCACTCCAAATCCGATCATGAGCGCAAAGACTGCGCCCCGGCCGATCCGGCCAAATGTATTTTCCAAGGAAGCCCCCAAATCCTCTTTAAGTTTCCCCCTCGCCCGGCAGCCCTCAGCCTCTTCGACTGCAGCTCCGCCGGTCGATTGCAAATTGCTCCGGATGAACGGGCTCAGCCCGCTTTTTCTCCAAGATGCTCCAGCACCAGAACGCCGGTCCCCTTGGGGCAGCGCTGGTAAAGGTCGACAATGTCTTCCGGGAACATGCGCACGCAGCCACTCGACACATCATGGCCGATGCTCCAGGGCTCCAGTGTGCCGTGCAGCCGGTACCCGAGGTCGGTTCCATCCCGGTAGAGATACAAGGCCCGTGGCCCTAGTGGATTGTTGGCAGCTCCGCCTTCAACCATTCTCGGCAGATCCGGCTGCCGCTTCAGCATCTCCGGTGGCGGCACCCACCGCGGCCACAGGGCCTTGCGGTCAATCCTGGCGCGGCCGAACCACTGGAAGCCTTCACGCCCCACACCAACGCCATAACGAAGCGCGGTGTTGTTTTCCCATACCCAGTACAGGAAGTGATTGTTGGTATCGACCACCACGGTGCCGGGTGGCTCGTCACTGAAATACTTCACCATCTGCCGATGCCAGACGGGATCGATCTTCTTGAAGTTGGTTCTTCTGTATTGAAACCCGCTATCTTCCTGATAGCCACTGAAATAAGCGTTTGCAGCTGCATTGGCGTTCGCCACCTGCGGCAAGGCCAATGCGCCTGCCGTGGCTGCTGCCCCTGTCAAGAACCTGCGGCGGTTCAGCTCCATCCCACACCTCCCTTAAAGGCTGGCGATCCTTCCTGACCGGCGGTTGTTTTAACCCCGGCGGGTATTAAGACGGGAACTATCCAATCCCGTCAACCGCCTAAGGCCAGCGTACGGGCAGATGCAGCCTTGATCAGATCCCCTTCACGCGTTCCCGGTAGAGGATGTAGAGGCCTGACGCGACAACGATGGCTGCCCCGAGAATGGTCGTGTACGTGGGCACGTCGTCGAAGATCAGGAAGCCAAGCGCGATCATCCAGACAATCTGCGTATAGATGAAGGGCGCCAGCACCGGTGCAGGCGCGATCCTGTGCGCCATGATGAACAGGAAATGCCCGCCCGCACCAAAAGCGCCGGTCGCGAACAGCAGAACCCATGTCCACACGTCCGGAGGCGTGACCCAGACCGAGATACCAGCAGGCGCCATGGCAATGGCTGCGACAATACCTGAAATGATCAGCATTCCGGCAGAGCTGTCCGTTGCCGTGAGCTGGCGGGTCAGCAGCGCATAGACCGCGTAAAAGGACATGGCCGCAACCGAATAGATCGCCGCCCAGTGCATGCCGCCAAGTCCTGGCCGGGTGACCACCAGCACTCCGATGAAGCCGACAATGATCGCTATCCAGCGGCGTAATCCGGCCCATTCGCCAAGCAGCGGCCCGGCAAGGGCGGTGATGACGAATGGCGCGGCGAACATGATCGACATGGTTTCGGCCAGCTGCAGGTAACGAACCGCCAGGAAGTTGAAAATGGTGGTACCGAGCAGACAGAAGGACCGCACGATCTGCAGGACCGGCCGGTTGGTCTTCAGGAGCGAAGGTTTCTTCCAGACCTGGAACAGGACCAGCGACAGGATCACGTGACTGACGAACCGCATCCAGACGATCTGCAGCGTCGGCAGGCTGGCCGACATGTATTTGGCCGTTGCATCCAGAACGGAAAAACTGAGGCAAGCCAGCACGATGAGACCGATCCCGGCGAGCGGCGCCGTGGCAGCGGCGGCATTGCCGGTCGAACGGTGCTGACTGTCATGCGCCATCGGCGGCGGCCCTTTTCAAACGATCATCCGCAGATGAAAAAGAGAGTAGCGGACATGTCCCGGCAGGAACGGTCCGGTTGAGATAATTGCACCAACCCACTACCTAACCTTAAAAGACAAGCGGGGACGGTTATGCCGGTTGCAGAAATTGAAACATGGCTGGGACGCCTTTCCATTACGGAAGTTGACGGCGCAATCACCCAATTACACTGGAACGGGCCCTCTGGCAAAGAAGAAACACCGTTGCTCAAGGAAGCGGCACGCCAGGTACAGGCCTATCTCGCGGGTGATCTGAAAACCTTCGACCTGCCGCTCGCCCCGAAAGGCGGCGAGCTACACCAGGCGGTGTTCAAGGCGATGCTCGCAATCCCCTATGGCGGAACACGCACCTATGGCGACCTTGCCAGGGAGCTGGACACATACGGTCAGCCGATCGGTCAGGCCTGCGGAGCCAACCCGATACCGATTATCATTCCCTGCCACCGGATCCTGTCGGCGAACGGCCTTGGCGGATATTCCGGCTCAGGCGGTACGGAAACAAAGATCGCCCTTCTGAAACTGGAAGGTGGCTACCCGTTCCTGGTCTAGCGCAGCTCAAGTCGTCGATGTCAAACACCTGCCACTCCGGCCCTGCCGATAAAGGCAAAGACCGGAGCGGCGGCAGGCTCACATTTTCTCACAGGACCAGAGAGTCCGCTCCCGTGATCTCGACAAACTGCGGTCGGCTGTCGGGCAGCTCAAGCTCGTCTGCAAGAGATGCCAGCGGATCTACATCCCTCAACGGTCCGAAATCGAAGCCCGACAGTTCTTCCAGAAAGGCAACCGACACCTGGAACGTCTTGTATTCACCAAAGGCGAACCCTTCGACAGCTTCCGACTCGCGGCGGTCCTGCAGGTATTTCTGAATGGCCTGTCCCTGACTTAACAGATAGGCGGTCGCGTGCAGGCGAAGACTGCCGTCGTCCTGCAAGGCATCCATCACCACCACTTTCCAGTACTGCAGGGGCAGATTGATGCCGACCCCGTCGAGGAACGGATCCTCGTCATCGTCGAAAAGGGGTCCGGTAAAGACCGTCGCCCGGAAGGCATGGGTCTTTGTGCTGTCGAGGATATGGTTTTCCAGACCTTGCCAGGTGGACCGGTTCTGGTTGAGGGAGGAATGCTGCGGCGAGGCGTTCGTGTAGTGGAACGTATCGTCGTTTGCCAGTTGCGCCACCGGGCGGTCATCGCCCCAGTTCGGGTCCTCGCGCCGGACCATGTGTCCCCGGTCCAGATCTCCCGGGAAGTCGCCCTTGCCGAGCTGCGCTTCGACAGGAATGCGCCGATCGAAAAACCACTTGTCCGGTTTCTTGCGTTTGATCTTGATTGCCTTTTCGCCGTCGATGTTGACGACAGTGACCACGGGGCTTCTGCGATCGACATCATAGAGAAGCCCGAAGTGGGTATAGCGCAGCTCATGCGGACGGCCGGCGAGCGCATCCGTCGGGCTGGCCAGATTGAACAGGCCGTCCGGCAACTTCGGAAAGTCGACCTTTTTCGACAGGAAGTTGGGATCGTAGCCGTTCCGGTCGGTAAAATGGTTCGGGTCGTGGAAACCGTCGGCCACCTCCTGTTCAAGACTGGCCTCGACCAGGACCTGCGTGGGCCGGTTGCCTGACAGAAGGTCCCGCAGCGTGCTCGCCCTGACAGCGCTGTTGGCAATTCCATAGGCTCCGGCGAAATGCAGCCCCACCACCTTGTTGCGATCAAGGCTCAGGATCGGCGAGCCGGAGTTTCCACCGAGCGTGGTGCAGTCGTGGCTGAGCACGGTTCCCGGCGCAACCGGCATCATCTTGCCCGGAGCAAACCGCTTCACATCGTAGAGGCCCTTGAAATACTTCTCCATTTCGGTGCGGTCGTTTCGGCTGTCGAAGGCCGGATAGCCGATCACCGCAACGATCTCGTCCGTTTCCGCGTCCGTATCCACCAGAGGCAAGGGCGCCACGGCGAAGCCGGCAGGTTTTTCGATCCGCCCGATCGCGACATCGGCGCTGGCATCATCTGCAAGATAGGTGAAGCGAAGGATCTCGGCCGGGCGCTCGTCCGACGGCAACGCGCCAACCTCTTCGTTGAAATCCACGCGCGCACCGTAACGGACCATCGTGAAGGGCGAGCGCATGAAGACGCCCTCTCCCCTGGCGTTTCGGCGTGCGACAATCTTGGCCACGTGCCGGTTGGTCACGACAAGAAGATGCCGGCCATCAGCTTCTTCTCCGACCACCCAGGCGGTTCCGCCCCAGGTCATCGAGTGATTGATGAATTCAACCCGCCCGACCGAGCCGAGCCAGTGTTCGTTCCGCTTGATCTTGATGTCTATGTCGGCACCAAACTCATCCGGCAGCGGGATCAGCGAGACCGCGCCGTTTTCAACGACCATCGGCGGCCGGGTAACCAGTCGCACGATGGCTTCCAGTTGCGTCAAAGGCGTGCCGGCGGCTTCAAGCTGGCCGGGGGACATATCCAGCGCATCAAGCGTGTCCGGTATGTCCAGTCCAAGTTGCTCGACAAAGGGGTGTCCTGCCTCGATGGCGCGTTTTGCAGCCTCAAGCCGTCCGCCCGATTTCAATGCTTCGAGCCGTCCCTGACTTTCCAATAATGCTCGCGTGTTCATGGAAATTCCTCCAATATCAATGTCTGTATTATTGTCCGGTATTCCCCATAGGTTCGGGCTTCGACGAGGCTTGCGGCCTTGCCGGAAACACGGAACCTGAACAGTGCCCGGCTCTCTCCTTTCTTTCGTGTTTGACGAAGCTGCAAACGCGCTCGACTAGAACAATGTCGATGCGTCGACCGGTTCGTTTCTTTTCGCAGCATCAGCCCCGATCACGGCCAACGCCGCTGTCAGGGCTGGCCCCATGAGCCTGGGTGCAAGGGCAGTTGCAATGTCCTGGGCAGAGCCCGCGGTCATCGCCATTGCCAGCGGCCGCATCAGCCGCCGCTCGAAAACACTCCGGGCACGCCGTGCCCCTTCTTCCGTGTCGGGATAATCGGCCGCATAGGCCAATCGCCGCAACAGCGCCCGGGCGGTTGCCGGCGGATCCTTCCGCGAAAGCAGACTGTTGACCCGCGCCATCAGCAAGACATCGCTCTCACCGTTGCCCCAGTAAGACGGCGGCGTACCCGGGTAGGACCAGATACCGCCACTGAAGCGCCGCCACCGTTCGGCCGCCCGCGCAACCGTCGGCGCATCCGGAACAGCATTGAACACTGCAAATGCCCCTACCCAGTCGCAGGTAAGGCCCAGCGCCCCCAGAATTTCCGGTCCTTCGATCTCGATGTCGCTGGAGTAGCGCTCGAAACTGTCGAAGAGATCAGGCGTTCCCAGCATTTCCAGCGTTTCATGCAACCCCTCGTAAAAGCCGCGCAGATATTGCGCCATGCGCGGACTGTGCTGAATGCGTGCAAGAACACTCAAGGGCGCGATTGCAGGGTTCATTCGGGCAATGGTGTGCTGATCCGTGTCGGGATGCTGTTGTCCGGTCATGATCGCAAACCGCTCGGCGCGGTTGGCACCCTGCCGGATTGCATCTGCCGGATATTCCGAAACTCTCTCACCGAACCTGAAGACGGACATGGCAACCGGATCCAGGATCTCCACATACTCCGGCCGCCCTTCCTGGCTGGCCATGAGAGCGAATTCCAGCGCCCCCTTAAGGGCAATCCTGGAACCCTCGGAACGTGCCTGCCAGGCTGTTGCCGCCAGTTTCTCATCACCACGCAACCGGGCGACAAGTCCGTCGAAATTCGCTTCCGCCTCGATTTCCAGCAGGACCAGCCCGTAGAGGCCAGGGTCTTCCCGGCTCAATCGTTCCAGCAAGGATTTCGGCAGTTTCCGCCAAAGGGACATGGCCCGCGCCCACTGGCCGGACAGCCAGAAATAGGCAAGCGTGGCAGCAGCCTCGGGACGGGAAGGTGACGGATTTCGCGGAAAGGCGTTGTTGAGGGTGAAGATATGATCGGCCTCGAACACATCGCCCCGCCGAAGGGTCAGTTCGAGTTCGCGGATCAGTTCCGGCTCGACCTCCTCCGCTTTCGAAGTCGGAACCGGTTCGGATGTTCCCTGTTCGCTGCTGGTATAGCGCGCCCGGCGCGAGCGTTCCCCGCGCTCCTGCAGGATGGCATTCGTCGCAGGAAGTGGAAGCTCGTCCAGCTCATCTTCGCTGAGGCCCGCCACCTCGGCTGCGGTGAATTCTGGCATCGGGTCCCCGGCCCGCGTCGCCTGGAAGGCATGATAGAGCGCGGTCTCACGGTCGAACCCGGCAAACCAGTTTGCCGCCGCCCGGTCTATTCTTGCGGCCAGCTCCGGCTTTTCGACGTAGAGCATGGGCAGGATTTCCTGCCGCAGGTCGCTGCGGTGTTTCAGCCAGTCCTGACCGTCAACGGCCACCAGCCAATGGTGGCTGCTGAGTTCCTGCCAAAGTCGCCTGGACGCAGCTTCATCAATATCCTCACCGAGCCCGAGCGCCGGCGCCAGAACGAACTGGATTGCCTCGGCGCTGATCCGGCGCAGGACAAGACCAGGGTGTGCCAGCTTCGCCAGCAGCGGGTCGTCAATGCGCGAAAGGATAGCCCGGTAAAGATAGGCTTCCGTGATGCTGCCTGCCTCGCCGTATTCCAGTTCGCCCGGATCGAAGTCCTCCGCCTGCGTTACCTTGGCTGAAAGCCGCAGCATCAGCGGGTTGCCGTGCGAAAGTTCGAAGATCCTGTCATGCAGATCCGGGGGAGCCCCCAACTTGTCCAGAAGTTTGCGGGATTCCGTCTCGCTGAGGCCTTCCAGCTCCAGAGGCGGTCCCTCAATGCGTTTGCGGACGGAATCGAGCGCATCCCCCCGCCCGGCCGCAATGATCGAGATCGGTGACAGCCCGGCCCGCACCAGATTGTCCAGAACCTCGAACAGCAGAATGGGCCGGGTTTCGCCATGGCCGCGCAACACTTCAAGCGTATCCAGCACCAGGACCACCTGCCCACCATGCGACCGCACCGCAGCGCCCATGGCATCGACCAGCTCGGTCGGCAAAAGGGTACTGCTCACCGTCGTACTGGTCGTTTCCGCATTGCCGGAATACTTGAGCCTCAGGTCGCGCAGTCTGGGGGCTTCGTCTGTCAGGATATCGCCCAGCTGACGGGAGAGCTCATGCACAAGCTTGTCGGGATCTTCCAGGTTCAGCCCGCGCCGGTCGAAGTCCAGGCGCAGAACGATCGGAGCCTTTTGAGCAGACCTGTGTTCCGCCATTGCCCGGTCGATCAGAAAGGATTTGCCGATGCCCGGCAGGCCGGTGATGAACAAGGCGCTGACAGGTGTTTTTTCCTGAGGCCGCGCGCACCAGTCGAGCAGGCGGGCCAGTTCCTTCTCCCGGCCAAAAAACTCCCGGCTCAGCATGGCATTGGCCCGCCTTGCGGCATCCACGCGGTTCATGACACCGCGCAGGCGCACCAGCAACGGATAGGCAGGCGCACTCGGCCCGGCCCTGTCGAGGTCATCGGATATCTCCTCGATCCGTTTGAGCTGATCCTGCTCGGGCAGATCCGGTGTTTCGGCAATCAGTCGTTCGATGGTCTCCTGCGAGAACGGTTCGTCACCACGCAGGGCTCTGGCAACAGGTGTGTCTTCCTCCGGAGTTTCGATGGTCTTGAGCACACCATGGCGCGGCCCGTTGCGAAGAGACCAGACCGGCTCGGAGGAAATTTCCAGGACGACCTTGTTGAGCTCCGTCAGCAACCGGGCAATCGTCAATGGCGTCAGCTTGTCCTGCAAGACCTTGGAAGCTGCCTCCACCGCATCACGCGGCGTGAAGGTTTTGCGCGTTGCGGCAAACCGCATGGCCGCCTTCAGGCCTTCCGCGAGCTGGTCACCGTCCTTGCTCATGGCGATGATGCTCCTTCGGCCGGAAGCAACGGTGCGAGAGACCTTTGCAGATTCTCCGACACGGTTTTCACTTCCGCACTGCGATAGACCGTTCCCTGGGCTTGCACGCCGTGAAGGGCCTGCATCAGAACGAAATCGACCACATGCGTCGGCAGGCCAAGCCCCAGCGATCGGTTGATCGCCTCAAGTGTATGACGGACATCCTCGCGGTCGAACTGGCCGATGTAATCCACCATCACTCCCGGCCCGGTCAGCGCACTGGCATTTTCCGCCTTTGGCCCCGGAACGCTGTAGGTCTCTCCCCCGGCCATGACAAATCGAAGACGCGTATCGCTCAGGATCATTGCCAGAAGCAGTTCCAGTTGCTGTTGTGCCGCCTTGCGCAAACCTCCGCGTGGATTGTCGAAATAGATCCAGCTCGGCCTGTCCGCGGTTGCGCCGGTCGTCTTGGCCAGGAGGTCCACCAGTTGCCTGGCGCGATCCTTGTCGCTTGCCCCTTCACTGGTTTCGTCGTCCGCAGCCCCCGGCCGTGCAAGCAGCGGCGTTCCGCCGTGCAATCTCTCGTTCAACGTTTCCAGCAGGTCTTCCATTCCCAGAGACAGTTCGACCCTGAACACCTGCGCCGCTTGACCGTTCTGCGCCAGAACCTGACACAAGAGATCGTAGGAAAATTCCAGTCCCGTCGTCTGGTCGATCTCCATCCGCTTGATCCAGATCCCGCGCAAGTGACGGGCGGCTCCCCGCACAACGTCATGGATGGCATGACAATAGCGCTGCCGTCCGATAATCAGATGACCATCGACACGCCCCGTCAGCGAATAGATGTAAGGCGGTGCCCGGTCCTCCGCAATTGCCTGTGTAAACTCGTCTATGCCGGCGAAGGTGGCGTAAGGAACGATTTCGGACACACCGTTCAGCTGTCCCTGATGGAAGCCTGCGAATGCAAGATCTGTATCGAAAACCGACCCGCCTGACGACCCGGGTCTGGTGACGCCGTCCTCCCATTCCAGTTGGATACGAGGAGGATCATCGATCGTCGCCCGACCGGTAACGAAGGTGACGCCCCTGCCGTTGTCGTCCTGTCTGTGGCTCAGGCAAAGCTTTCTCCGCCCGGTGATCCACGCCGGAGATTCCGCCGGCAATTCGTAATAGGTTGTCATCGGTTGCTCGATGGCGAGCAAGGCGACATCCGGGTTGGCACGCAGGATATCCCCGTCCTGCAGACCGACATCCCATTGATCGTCATGACAAGGCATCTCGAAACGCACACCAAGCACGCGCAGCGATTTGCTCCCTTCTTGCGTGCGAACCGTGAGGCCGGACCGGCGCTCCTTCCGCTTGTCCTTGACTGTCACATGCCAGGCGGTCAGCGCGAGCCGGTGAGACACGAGTGTCGCGATCCCGCAAAACCCTATTTCGTCGAAAACATACAGCTTGAAGCCCAGCATCTTGTGCGCGAAATCACCGAGATCCTCGAGATCGAAATTGGCGGCGTTGATCGGCTCGATTGGTTGGGTGAGGTGGAACATAAACTCCCAGCCGAGATTTTCCTCGTTCAGAAAATCAGCAAGCAGTTCTTCAAGAGGCTGCCCGGTGATGCCCGCCGTGCTGCGCAAGGCATCCAGCGTCATCAGGGAATCCGTGAACCCCTGAACCCGGCGCAACACCCTGTCGACAGCCGCTTCGTTCTGCTCCAGATGCTGCTTCAGCTCTGCACTGGTTACCGGCATGTCCAACACCGTATCGAGAATCGTTAAAACAATGGAGCCTGTCTCTTCAAGCCGGCACGCCAGTCAACCGCCGACGGTCGGATGAGAATATGCGTCTTGTCGGTCAAAATACGGCCAACCGCACGTTCTCCCAGGCTTCAGAACCCAAGGGCACAATTATAGCGTCATTCAAACTGAAAATAAACGCACAAGTATACGCCGCCTGATGCAGCTGCAGACGCCGAAAAGGACGATCCTGTGCTCGCAAGCAAAGCAACAGGTATCGTCCATTCCGTTTGTCTTGTCTGCCGAAACCCGTTTACCGGACGAATTCGACGGTCACGAAAACAAGTTCTGCTTCGCCCGTGTTGGTGAGATCGTGCACGAAGGCCGTATCCGGCGACAGATCCGACATATGCCGGGTATCACCCGCCCTGTAGGTCACGTCCAGAATGCGGCCATCCGCCTGACGTGAGACGGCCTTGCCATCGGTCAGGACGGTCCAGAAATAAGGCCGCTCGTGCCGGTGGGCAGGCAGTGTCTCGCCCGGCGCCAGTCGAAGATGCCAGACTTTCACGCCGTTTTCTTCCGACACCAGATGCGTCCCGACCCTGTCGGTCGCCATTGCAATCTCTGCCTTGCTCATTGGGTTGGTCATGCTGCCACCGGATAGCTTGTGTAACCTGCGGCATCACCACCGAAGAGCGTCGACCCATCGAAATCGGCAAGCGGCACTCCGTCCGCCAGGCGGCGCGGAAAGTCCGGGTTCGCGATGAAAGGACGTCCAAAGGCAACGAGGTCCGCATATCCATCTGCAAGGATCCGGTCTGCCTTCACCTTGGTATAGCCACCGGCAACAATGACGGTACCGGAGTAGACCTCTCGCAAGGCAGCCCGGAAGCTTTCGGGCGTTTCAGGCGCGTCGTCCCAATCGGCCTCGGCAAGATGAACATAGGCAAGACCGATCTTGTCCAGTTCCCCGGCGAGCTTCAGGATCGTCTGCGGTGCGGCCGGATCGTCCATGCCGCGCTGGGTGATGAAGGGTGAAAAGCGAATGCCGGTCCGCTCCGCCCCGATGACTTTTGAAACGGCTTCAGCCACTTCCCGCGCAAACCGGATGCGGTTTTCCTGACTGCCGCCATAAGCATCCGTCCGCCGATTGGAGGTCGATCGCAGGAATTCGTCGATCAGATACCCATTGGCGGCATGGATCTCGACACCGTCAAACCCGGCTGCCCTGGCGTTGGCTGCAGCTGTCCGGTAGTCCTCGACGATGGCAGAAATCTCTTCAGCTGTGAGTGCTCGCGGAACAGGACATTCGATCATGCCACCCTGACCCGTAGCCGGATCAACCGCCCAGATGGACGCACCCGGGGCGATGGCCGAGGGAGCAACCGGCTGACCTCCACCCTGGAACTGGGCATGGCTCATGCGGCCGACATGCCAGAGCTGCAACACCATGCGCCCGCCTTTTTGGTGAACGGCGTCCGTCACCTTGCGCCAGCCATCGACCTGTTCCGCCGAATGGATGCCGGGAGTGAAGCTGTAACCCTGGCCCTGCGGTGAGATCTGCGTGGCCTCGCTGACAATCATCCCGGCGCTTGCCCGTTGGGCGTAATAGTCCGCCATCATGTCATTGGGCACATTGCCCGGCTGCGTACTGCGCGAGCGCGTCATGGGAGCCATCACGATGCGCGACGGCAGGGCAAGGGGACCGAGGTCATATCGGTCGAACAGGCTGGTCATGGAAAGTCCTTTCACAAACGTCAGTTGATCAGGGCGCCGCCGTCGACATCGATCACGGCACCGGTCATGGAAGGGTTGTCGATCAGGAGGAGATAGGCTGCCGCCACATCCGCCGGTCTTGCGAAACGCCCGGCAGGAAGGGTCTCTGCAGCCTTGTTCAGCATGGCTGTCCGGGCGGCTGGATCCATTGCGGCATAAGCGGATGTATCGGTAAGGCCCGGGCTGACGACGTTGACCCGGACGGGAGCAAGCTCCTTCGCCAGCACCTTGGCACCTGCCTCCAGCGCCGCATTCATTGCGGTTTTCACAAAGGTTCCGGGAACCGTTCGTCGCGCCAGAAAACCACTGGTGAATGTTATGGTACCGCCCGGTCGAACATGCTTGGCCGCAGCTTGCGCCACCGCGACCGCACCCCAGAATTTCGTATCGAAAGCGGTTTTGGCTGCCTCGAGATCAAGACCGGACACAGGTCCACCCGGCGCCTGGCTGCCGGCCGTGAAAACCACATGGTCAACCGGACCGATCGCGGCGAAATAGACAGCAACCTCTTTCGGGTCTTCAACGTCCAGTCCATTGGAGCGCCCTGCGCGCAAGACCTCTCCCGGCCGGCTTTCCAGCGCATCGGCCACGGCACTTCCGATGCCGGATGTGCCGCCAATGACGACGGTTCTTGTTTCCTGGGTAAATGCCATCTCACGCACTCCTTTGGTCGGTTTCCCGGAAGACGGTTTCAATCAGCTGACCGGTGGGCGTGCGAAAGAACAGACGACGCTCGCCCAGTTCCGGCAGATCCATGGTGGAATAAGCAATGCCGAGCCGTTCCAGCTTTGCCCGGAAGGCCTCGTAACCTTCGAGGCGGAAACCGATGTGGTCCCAGCCGTCGGCCTGCCGATCCTCTTCGGCGTGTGGAGGAATTCCGATCAGATGAATGAGAGGTTCATTGCCGTAGTAGAGCCAGTGCCCCGGAATTTGGCGGATGCGGCGAGGACGCGGACGCTCCTCCAGATCGTCGAAGACCTGAAGGAAGAAGGCACGTGTCGTCACCAGGTCGTGGGTTCTGATGGTAATATGATCGAGCAGCATCCCGTTTCCTTTCCGGCAGCAATCATCGGACTGCCTTTGTTGCCCACGAACCTAATGCTTGCGGCAAGGCCAGATAATTGAGACAATTCCGAAACTAAAATTCGGAATTTTCGAATAATGATGGACAATCTCGCGCTGTTCGTGCGCATTGCGGAAACGGGAGGCATTGCCTCCGCGGGCAGGGAGATGGGCTATTCCCCCGCGACGACGTCCGAGCGGCTGGCAGCACTTGAGGCTCATTACGGCGTCAGGTTGCTGACACGGAGCACGCGCGCCCTCAGTCTGACCGAGGAAGGGCGTTTGCTGCTGGACGGCGCCCGCCGCCTGCTCGCCGAGGCGGAAGAGCTGGATGCCCGTATCCGGTTAGGCGCGGAAAGACTGGCCGGCCCCATTCGCCTGTCGGCACCGCTTGACCTCGGCAGAACACGCCTTCGGGCCGTGCTGGATCGGTTTCTGGAAGCTCATCCGGACGTGACGATCGATCTTCACCTGAGCGACGGTTTCGTGGACGTTGCCTCGCAAGGGTACGACGTTGCGATACGGTATGGGGAGTTGAAGGATTCAACACTTATCGTCCGCAAGCTTGCGGCCAACGCCCGGATTGTCTGTGCCGCTCCGTCTTACGTGGAACGCCATGGCCGTCCGCACCATCCCCGGGACCTTGCCCGGCACGATTGCCTGCTGATGCGTTTTGGCTCCGAGCCCGACAATGCCTGGCAGTTCCTGATCGACGGCAAGATAGTGCGCTGTCCGGTCAGTGGGCGGCGCACGGCAAATGACGGCGGACTGGTGCGCGACTGGTGTCTCGCCGGGTTCGGGATTGCCCGCAAGTCCCAGTGGGATGTTGCTGAAGACCTGGCAGCGGGCAAACTCGTGCCATTGCTGCGGGAATTCGAGCTGCCCCCCGCAGGGCTACAGGCTGTTTATCCAAAAGGCAGGTCAGGGGTGCGGCGGATCAAGGCCTTGCTGGAGGAACTGGAAACTGCATTCAAATGAAGGCGGTCCAGCCGACAGCGATAGGTCAGTCGTATTCGGGCCAGACTGCGCCCCCTGCCCCGTCCGGCCGGTATGCCAGCCGTCCCTTTTGAATCTGCCATTCGATGAAATATTCGCCCGTACTCTCAACGACGGGTTCAGCGCCCCGGACAACCGGGTCGAACAGGGTCAGACGCTGGGAATGTGCGCCCTTGTGGCAAACAGCGACAAGAAGCGGACGTTCCGGGTCTTCGCACATGGTGTAGATGCCGTCCTGCTCGCAATTGTCCGCATCACCCGAACAAAATGAGCAGCCCGAGATATCGAGGGGAACGACCTCTCCGGACACACTGTCCGACACGACGATCCGGGCGTCTGGCGTGGCTTCGAATGTCCACGACAGGGAGCTGCCCACAATCTCGACTGCTTCGCCCGGCACCGGCTCGCCCTTCCGGCTTGCGTCTTCAACCAGTTCGTAGGAAGGGCACCACGGATTGGCAAAATCCTCCAGTAAAGCCAGTGCCTCGCTTTGCTGAAGTGCCAGCGTCATCTCGCAAGACGCCATGTTGATATAGGACCCGGTATTACCCGGGAGCTTGCCAAGCAATCCGCATTCGCTCTGGCGCAGCGCCTCCCAAGCTTTTCCACCTTCAAACAGCTGTTTCGTATGCGCGGGATTGCAGAGCCGTTCAGCGAGTTTTTCGCGTCTGCGGTCCAGTTCCGCCCGCCGTTCCGCTGCCCGGTCCTCCAGGCACTCGCCAATCGCGGCGCCGCCGATCCGGTTCGCTGGATCTGCCCTGCAAGACGCAATCTCGGTTTCAAGACCCGTCGGCAATTTCGGTTCGGGATCAGGCGTCTGCGCGGTTACCGCTGAACTTGTTCCGGCAAGGAGAACAATGAATGCCAGGAAAGGCAGGAGGGTTTTACCGTGAGCCAGCGTCGCAGAGAGCCGGGCAGCTTTCCCGCGCCTGACGGCTGTGGGTTGCCCGAGCCAATTTTTTCTCCCGCCGGTCACCGTGACACTCATGGCATTCCCCCAGTTGCAGTTGACGACAGCGGTTGCTTGCGACGTCCTCGACAATCTTCATAAGCCGGATCAACCGTTGGTGAAACACGCATGCTCTAGCGCCGGAGACCAGAGCCCTGCATCCCCCAGATAGGCCATGGCCGGAAGACACAAAAAAGCGGCGAACGGTCCAGCCGTTCGCCGCGTGTTCATCTCGTGCCGGTGCCGCTTTGCGTGAAGCGTCACCGGTCGGTTTCAGCCAGGTGGCAGCGATGTCTAGAGCATCATCAATCCGATGAAGACCATCACCACCGCCAGCACACTCCAGGCCATAAGCTCCTGAAATTGAGACTGACGGGATTTGACCTCGCTCCAGGTGCGGGCTTGCGCACCGTGTCTCAAACCGAATTGCGGGTGGTTGATGGAAGCATCCGACACGTGCCGGAACCGGTCTCGCAGCTCTGCTGCCCGGCGGGCACCGCGGTCCTCGTTTATCGTCCGATACCTCAGTTGCATGTGTGCATCCTCCGTATGTGCCAGTCTGGCTGCGACGGAGGTAAGAAGCACAACGCCCCTTTTCAAATGACGGATTTGTAATCTTTCCAGGCCGCCCTGCACATGGTGCCACCTGGCGGCTGACGGGAGTTTCGGGAGCCGGACGTGGATCAGGCCACTGAAAGTTCCTTCGCCTTGGCCTTGTCTTTTTCCTTGGCTTCGGCTTCCGCGACTTCATCGCCGTCTGTGTCGAAATCGGCCTCGTGTTCCGGGTCGTCATCGACGGAAATCGACAGGTTCTTCTCGACCTGCCGCAGCAGCTTCCGCAGTTTCTTGCGGTCCTTGTCCTCCAGACCGGACATGGCTTCCCGTTCCAGGCGTTTCCAGGCCTTGTCCACCGACAGCACCAGTTCACGGCCGACATCGGTCAGATAAACGCGGGCAAGACGGCCGTCCGTGTCGGAAACCTGGCGTCGAACATATCCCTGACTGGAAAGCCGGGTCACCATCTTGGTGACGGTGGGCGGCTGCACACCAAGCGCGAGAGCCAGCTGGCTCATTGTGCGCCCGTCCGTATCTGCCAGAACCTTCAGCACCAGTTCCTGGCCGGGGTGCAGCCCGATTCGCATGAGATGCGCCCCGGACCGGGCCCGCTGCGCCTTCGCCGCCTGAACCAGCCGAAACGTTATGCTTTTCTTGTAATTAAAAGCCATCGCAGCAACCCCGTCTTCCAATCAACTCGAATCACGTTCATCAATGATGCGGCGGAACCCTAGCGGGAGTATTTAACCGTCAAATGACACTCGCCCGGGAAAAGTCGATTTTACTGAGACTGCGCAGACTTGGCGCCTTTTATCCAGCTAACTTTTGATGCACCGACCGCTGAAGTGCCTCTGTCGAACGGTGATACAGACCACTAACGGACATCCGACGCCTTTCAAAGCGCGTCAGCCGGCTCCAGTGCACCATGCAGCGCATCGGAAACCTCACGGCAATATTGACTGTATTCGGCGGAGGTCCGGAAACTGTCTTCTCGCGGGTAAGGCGCGTCGATTTCCATCTCGCTTATCACCCGGCCCGGCCGGGCGGCCATCACCACGATGCGACTGGAGAGATAGACGGATTCGAATACCGAATGCGTCACGAAAAGCACGGTCCAGCCGAAGGTCTTCTGCAGGTGCAGCAGGTCGTTGTTAAGCTTGAACCGGGTGATTTCATCGAGCGCGGCAAAGGGTTCGTCCATCAGAAGAACTTTTGGCCGGGTGACAAGCGCCCGGGCAATCGAGACCCGCATCTTCATGCCGCCGGACAACTGACGGGGAAAGTCTTCGGCAAAATCGGCCAGTCCGACGGTTGCAAGGGCTTCCATCACCCTGTCCCGGGCAGCCTGGCGAGACACGCCCTTTAACCGCAGTGGCAACCAGACATTGGCAAAAACCGTTGCCCACGGCATCAGGGTCGGCTCCTGGAACACGAACCCGAGCTCATGTTCCTCCTGCCCGCTGCGCTCCGCCGGCCAGGAAACGGTGCCCGTACTGGGATCGGACAATCCGGCGATGATCCTCAGCGCACTCGACTTGCCGCACCCGGATGGCCCAAGCAGGGACACGAATTCACCCTCACGCACATCCAGGGAGAAATCGTCGAGCGCGGTCGTGCCGTTTTCGAAAACCTTGCCGATACCGTTCATGGTTACGACGACGGGGGCCTTTTTGTGTGACGTCATGTGATCGCTTCCAGCGTTCCCGTTGTGTGAACCGTCTCCACAGTGTCCGTCAGTCCTTGACCTTGAGCGCCCCCGCAAGCAGCGGAATGGCAACCGTCAGCACCGCAACGGTGATGAACGACGCTCTCAGCGAGAGATAGTCACCAACAAACCCGAGCAGCGGCGGACCGAACAGAAAAGCTCCATAGCCAAGTGTCGCAACGGCCGCAAGGGCAGCGCCTTTCGACATGTGCGGATCACTGGCTGCCCGCGACATGGCCAACGGAAACAGCACCGCATATCCAAGGCCCATCACGAAACAGCCGGCCCACACAGACCACAGACCTGCGCCGGAGACCAGCAGGATGCACCCGAGCAGCGCGACGATACCGCTGACCCGCGCGGTCGGCACCGGCCCGAAGCGGGCGATCACCTTGTCACCGGACAGGCGCATGA
Organism: Labrenzia sp. THAF191a; assembly: GCF_009363335.1. GTDB lineage: Bacteria > Pseudomonadota > Alphaproteobacteria > Rhizobiales > Stappiaceae > Roseibium > Roseibium algicola. Next base: position 2,196,920 of record NZ_CP045333.1, on the reverse strand, counting down.
TCACCATGGCGATAGAGAAAATCGTGAAAGCGGCGGGCGCGATCGACTCGGCAATGCCAAGATCCTCGATCTGATAGAGCGCGGCCCAGTCCGTTACTGCGCCTTCGCCCAGCGCTGCCACCAGCGCCATCAGCCCGACCAGCACCAGAGCCCCCTTGGGCAGCGCGAAAAGCGGTGCCTTGCTGCCATCTTCGTTTTCCGTCTTGGTCTGCGGCCAGGATTGACGCCAATACCAGACAAGGAATGGCGCCGCGACGATGCCCCACAGGACAAAATGCGACAGCACGCTGAGATCCGCCATGATTGCAAGCCCGCCGGCCAGGGCAGCAACACCCGCGCCCAGGCTGTACAGCCCGTGATAGGAGGACATGATCGGACGCTCCAGCGCCTTTTCCACTTCAGCACCCCAGCCGTTCATGGAAATATCCAGCGCACCAATGCTCAGCCCTGCCAGGAACAATGCCGCTGTCAGCAAGGCCACATTGGGCGAAAGACCGATCAGAACGAAACTGATGATGTTTGCAACCGCCAGCAGCTTTGTCATGGGCGCCGCGCCCAGGCGGTCGATCAGCATTCCGGTTATCGGAAAGGCGACAAACGCACCGCAAGCCATGACAAGCAGAAGAATGCCGAAACCACTTTCATCGAGCCCGGTTGCGGACTTGATATTGGGAATTCGCGATGCCCACGTGCCGATACTGGTTCCGCACATGAAGAAGATCGCCGAAACGACACGACGCGCAGCAATGGCTTGGCGCTGAATTGAAACTGACATGGAGCTAACATTTTCTGGGAGGGCGAGCGCCCGAAAGGGAGCCGTCTTTCTGTCACGCAAGTGCCAGCCTGACAAGCTTCATTCCGGGTGAAATGAGCAGCGCCTTAAACCAGTTTCCGCGATAGGAAAAAATGCCTGCAGCCAGGTCTCGATTCTACGCGGGACCAGGCTTGCCTGCTCAAGTGGCCAGCCCGGACAGACGGGACTGGATTTCATTGGTCCGCTCCACTGCGGACTGATAGGCGGAAATGGCTGCGGCAGTTTCTACCCGGACGCTGTCCCCGCTCGTTCCGCCAGCATTCTCGGCACTATCTGAGCCGTCAGAATTGTCCCGGCCAGTCTCGTTGCCGGTACCAGCAGCTTCAGGATCGGAACCGGAGGTGGCATTGACATTCCCATCGTCATCATCCCCGGACAGTTCTTCCGACTTCTTCTGCCGGACTTCTGCCTGCGCTTCGGAAATCTGGGCCCTTGCCTGCTGCGCCACCTTCAGATCCTGGGAAGACGGATCGGCAGGTGCGGTCGCAGCGCGAATGACGACCTGCATCTTGCGGATCGTGGCTTCCGGTGTGCGCTCCTTGGAGGTGTCGATCTGGACCTCGCCCCCTATGGCATACCGCTTGCCATCCGGTCCCTGCTGAAAGGTGTAGCTGGGCGCCCCTGCGTAAGCACCGCCAACACGGGCGTGTGCCTGCTCATGGGCACGGACTTCCTGGTCCCGCTGCTTCAATTTCTCGACCTGCTTTTCCTCGGCCTGGTCAAGGCCGTCGCCATCTGGATCTTCGTCCTTTGCAGCATCATCCTGAGCCTGGCCAGTGCCTCCACTGGCGGCTTCGGCCTCCGCATCAGCACTGTCGCCAGCAGGCGCCGAATTTGCGGGTGTTCCGGTCTCGGTCTCTTCGCTCTCGGGAGTTCCAGGTGCAGTTGCCTGGCGGGATCGACCTGGCGCATCGGCAGAACCGTCGGCTTCCTGCAGGGCGATCACGGCTTGTGCGGTCAGGGTCGGCGTATTGCCGGCACGGGCAGAGATTGCCTGGGCACTTGCCTGGCTTGCACGCGCAGAAGCCTGGTCCCGGCCCTGGGTATTTTCCCCAGAACCAGGATCGCGTTCAGCCGCGACACCGCTTCCTCTCAGGATCGTTGCCGGCGTATTTGACAGGATTGCGCCGATCATGGCGCGGATTGTCCCAAAATGGCGTCAGCAAATTCTAAACACCGGTTAAGAATCCGGCATCATAAGTTCGTGAAGACCCACTCGCTCAATGGCCGTTCTGCTGCCGCCTCTTGCCTGCCCGGACACGCTATGCAAAGGAGAAAGTGACGTATCTTCAAAGCGGAACGGATCCATGCTGCCCAAGCCGTATTGGCAAGACATGACAACTCTCGACTTTCAGTCGCAAGGAGTTGAAGACTGGATCGCGGTTCTTCCCGTTGCAGCCATCGAACAGCACGGCCCGCATTTGCCACTGTCCACGGACACGACGATTGCAGAAGGTCAGGTCAAGCGGGTACTCAAGCTTCTGCCCTCTGGTCTGCCTGTCACTTTCCTACCCGTACAGGCCGTCGGCAAATCGGACGAACACATCTCTTCACCCGGCACATTGACCCTGGCCTGGGACACGGTCACACGCGCCTGGCTAGAGCTGGGTGAAAGCGTCGCTCGTGCCGGAATTCGCAAACTTGTGCTGATCAACTCCCACGGCGGCAACGTTCCTGTTCTGGATATCGTGGCGCGGGAGCTGCGCGTAAAACACGACATGTTCGTCACCGCCACCAACTGGCTGCGGTTCGGTCAGCCCGACGGGCTGTATGCCGACGAGGAATTCACCTACGGCATCCATGGCGGCGACATCGAAACATCACTGATGTTACATCTGCGTCCGGATCTTGTTCGCATGGAGCTCGCTACCGATTTTCCCTCGGAACAGCAAACATACCTGCAGGAATTCAAGCATCTGCGTGGCCACGGCAAGGCCCAATACGGCTGGAAGGCGCAGGACCTGAACATAACGGGCGCACTCGGCAACGCCTCGCTTGCCACGGCCGAAAAGGGTCGGCAATCGCTCGATCACGCGGCACGCGGCTTTATCGAGCTGCTTGAGGACGTCAACACCTTCGATCTTGCAAGGCTCTGGTCACCGGCACCTTGAGACCAGCCGGAAATCGTCTTTAGCTTGTCGGGACGGCTTGAGCTTACGCGAAGGTAAGCATTCGATTTCGTAATATAGCAATATTACGGACTCGAGACTGGTATTATTCGCGCTTATTGAGCTAAACCCACAAGAATACACAACAATTCTCTGCATGTGTTGACCTGCACCTGTTTAGGCGACACATTAATCAGTGTGGAGATTTGAGAGGGCGGTTCTCGCAGAACCATGAATCTTTCTATTCGGCAACTGGCGACCTTTCGAGAGGTCATGCGAAGTGGCTCGATTTCTGAAGCCGCGCGCACGCTTGGCCGGACGCAACCTGCAGTCAGCTCCACAATCGCGGGCCTTGAAACCGAACTGGAATTGAAACTGTTCGTTCGCGAGCAAGGCCGTCTGGTTCCGACACCGGAAGCGGAATTCTTCCTGGAAGAAGCGGAAGCCATTCTCAAGCGGCTGGAAATTTCCAAGCGTACCCTGCGCGGCCTTGCCAACCGGGAACACGGCCAACTGCGGGTCGCAGGCATACCGGAAGCGACGGCCGATTTCCTGCCCAACAGCCTGTCGAAGTTCATTGCCGACAAGCCGAGCGTCAAGGTTGCCCTGGCCAGCAGAACCTCAGCCGAAATCGAGGAACTGATCGCCGCGCAGCAATTCGATATCGGATTTGCAGAAACACCGAGAGCCCGAAATTCCTTCGACCAGATCGACTTCGACCTGGAATGCATGTGCGCGATCCCCGCGACCGATCCACTGGCTTCGAAGGAAGTCATTACCCCGACTGAACTGGATGGATACCCTTTGGCGCTGCTTCATTCAGAACATCGCAGCCACAGGCAGACACTCGCCCGTTTTCGCGATGCCGGTGTCCGCTTCAACCAGCGCTTTGAACTTCAGACGGCCTGGCATGGGCTCCGCTTCGTAGAAGCAGGCCTCTGCGCCCTGATGTGCGACATGATCACGGCCTACAACGCGCAGGAAAAAGGTCGGCTCGGCATGGGCCCGCCCATGATCGTCTTTCGTCCGTTCCGGCCGCGCATACAGAACAGCCTGTCGATACTCACACCGACCCACCGGCCGATTTCCATTGTCGCCAAGGACTTTTGCGACTTCCTCGCCGCGGAGGTGGAAAGCATCCGCACATCCATGATCAAGCGGACAGCCTGATACTTTGCCTGAAACATTCGGCTCGTAAGTTCAGCGATGTCGGGAAGCAGGTTTTCGACGACCAAATGCAAGCGACTGACGGCGGTCCCGCCGTCAGACAGGCTGCGGTTCGCATTTATTTTTTCGCGATATTCCGCAGTCGATGGGGCTTGCACAATCTGTCAGACGCACGCCTGATCAAACAAAGTCGAGCTCCGTTATTTAAGCTCGGCCCAACTCCGGACACCCACAGGTTTCTGGCTGGATGTCCGGAAGGCTGGTCTGTGACCAGATCAGGCGGCTGCGTTCTGGAAAATCGCGCTGTTGGCAGCGACGATCGCAACCGCATTGGTGCGATTTTTCGCCCCGAGACGGGTGATGGCATTGCGGATATGCGCTTTGACGGTCGCAATCGACACGTCCAGCTCATAGGCAATCTGCTTGTTCACCTTGCCTTCGCACAGCTTCACCATGATTTCCAGCTGGCGCGGCGTCACCAGGTCGGTGAGGTTGATCGGCCAACGGATGCCTGCGGCGAACGGGCCGGCGCTACCATTGACTGCGGAACTTGTCGGCAAGGCGAAATGAGCGGTCATCACTATGTTCCTTGGGTTTGTATTCCTCCGTGGTGGCAGGACTTTTCATGATTATCCGGCTATTGTAAAATGTTAAAATGCGTACTGCATAATGTTAAAGTTTCGCAATTTGATCCTGAAGGAAGCCAAGCGTGAGCAAAAAACTCTATTCTGGCCACACGTTGAGGCAAATCCGCTCGGATTTCGGCCTGTCCCAGGTGGACTTTGCCAAGAAAATCGGCCTGTCCACCGCCTATGTAAACCAGATCGAAAACAACAACCGCCCTGTCACCGCCTCGGTGTTGCTAACGATTAACAGGATCTTTGGCGTCGATCTGTCGGCCTTCGAGCAGAACGACCTCGACCGGGTGGTGCAGGATCTCCAGGAAATTTTCGCCGACACCCAGTTTCTGACGGCTTCCGTCGGCCGGCAGGAAGTGCATGAACTGGTCACTCGGGCACCAGGCGTCACCAAGGCGATCATGGATCTTTACGGCGCGCTGCGGACCTACCACGACCGGGAAGCGAACGAGGACGATCTGGTCCAGCTCGGCGGCAGTCCGGAAAGCGGTCCCGGACCTCGGAAATCCGCTTATGAAGAGGTCCGCGACTATTTCCACTACATGGACAATTACGTCGACAGCATCGACCGGGCCGCGGAGAAGCTCTCGCTGGAAATCGGACTTTCAAAAGCCCCTTCGAAGTTCACCGCCCTGACCACCTGGCTTCAGGAACGCTTCGGCATTTCAGTCACGGAATTTCCGGACTATCGAGGCACGTTGATCCGTCAGGACGATTTCGCCCGCACCATCGCGCTCTACAGTGCCATTCCGCAATCGACCAAGAGCTTCCTGCTTGGGTCAGTCGTCGCCGAACTGTGTGTGCGGGACCTCATTTCGGAAGAGGTCACCAGGGCAAGGTTCAAGACCAAGTCGGCGGAAAGCATCGCGCGGCTGGCCTTGCGGAACTATTTCGCGGGCGCCTTGATCCTGGCCTATGACGACTTCCTGAAAACCGCTGCGGAAACGCGGCACGATATCCAGCTTCTGTCCAACCGGCTGGACGCCAGCATCGAGACCGTCTGCCACCGTCTGTCGACCCTGCAACGCCCCGGCGCCAAAGGTCTGCCGTTCTACTTCGTCAAGATCGACCGGGCCGGCAACGTCGTCAAACGCCACAGCGCAACCCGGTTTCAATTCGCCCGATTCGGCGGCTCCTGCCCGCGCTGGAACGTCCATCAGGCCTTTGAACAGAACTCCAACAAGTTCACCTCGCAGGTCGCCCAGATGCCTGACGGAGTACGCTATCTTTGCGTGGCGACCAGCATCACCAAACACCAGCCGGACTACCGCAGCGGCGAGCGCCGCTACGCGCTTGGTATCGGCTGCGAGGTGCAATATGCCGATGCGGTGGTCTATGCCGACGGGCTTGCGGTCGACGAGATCTCCTCGCCCGAGCCTATTGGCGTCAACTGCCGCATCTGTCCGAGGGACAATTGCGACCAGCGCGCCTTCCCGGCTGTCGACAAGGAACCTTTCATCGATTCAGGCCAGCGCGGTATCGTTCCGTATCGGGTGAAGGCGGCGGATTAGGTATGAAATTTCAGAAGCTTGCCGGACACGCCGCAAGCAGCTCAATTCAGGTTTGCTCAGCTTAAGTTAGCTCGACTCAGTTCAGCCCAACCAACTTCCCCCTCATCCTGAGGAGGACCGTCAGGTCCGTCTCGAAGGATGGGCCGCTTGCCCAGAATATGCCGTCCATCCTTCGAGACAGCGCTGACACGCTTCCTCAGGATGAGGCAGTGGGTGGGCAACGTTCAGGGAGGCTCACAAGGGCCACCGTCGATTTATTCCAACCCAAAAAAGCTCAGGCCCGTTGCTCCATCCGGATCATGTCAGCGGCCTTTTCCGCGATCATCACCACGGGCGAAGCCGTGTTGCCGGAAACGATCTTCGGCATGATCGAGGCATCGATGACCCGAAGGCCGTCGAGACCGCGAACTTTCAGCTGAGGATCGACGACCGACTGTTCATCCGGACCCATCCGGCAGGTTCCGACCGGGTGGAAGATCGTGGTGGCAATATCGCCGACCTTTTTCAGAAGATCCTCGTCGCTGGCGACCTGAGGCCCCGGCAGGATTTCCTCCGGCTGGTAGGCCTGCAAGGCCTTGGCCGTCATGATCTCCCGCGCCTGACGTACGGACTTGAGGGCAATGAGCTTGTCCTTTTCCGCCGACAGGTAATTCAGCTTGATGTCGGGTTGCTGCCCACTATCACGGCTCTGAATATGTGACGCACCAACGCTTTCCGGACGAAGGTTGCACACCGAAACCGTGATTGCCGGGAACGGATGCAGCGGGTCGCCGAGCTTGTCGGTCGAGAGAGGCTGGACGTGATATTCGAGATCCGGCGTTTCAAGCGACGGATCGGACTTGGTGAACATGCCGAACTGGCTGGGTGCCATCGACATGGGCCCGGATCGCATCAACCCGTATTGAAGCGCAATCGAGGCTTTTCCGAAAAGACTGTTGGCCATGGTGTTCAGGGTCTTGGCGTTCTTGACCTTGTAGACCGTTCGGATCTGAAGGTGATCCTGAAGATTTTCACCCACTCCGGCGCGTTCATGCTTCACCTCGATGCCGTGCTGCGACAGCACCGCGCCATTGCCGATGCCGGAAAGCTCCAGGAGCTTGGGTGAATTGATCGCGCCCGCAGCCAGCAGAACTTCGCGCTCCGCCCGCGCGGTCCTTTCCTGCCCCTTCACGGTGAAGGTAACACCGGCTGCGCGCTTGCCTTCCAGCAGGATCGACTTGGTTTCGGCATGGGTGATCAGGCGCAGGTTCGGCCGTTTCAGTGCCGGGCGAAGGAAACCTTTCGCTGTGTTCCAGCGAACGCCGCCATTCTGGTTGACCTCAAAGAAACCGCTGCCTTCGTTGCTGCCGTCATTGAAATCCGCACGCGGTTCGACACCGAACTCCCGTGCGCCTTTCTGAACGGCTTCGAGGATTTCCCATTTCAGGCGCTGCTTTGAGACTTTCCACTCACCGCCACCGCCATGCAAACCTGACTTGCCGGCATGATGGTCTTCCGACTTCAGGAAATAGGGCAGCACATCATCCCAGGACCAGCCGACGTTGCCAAGCTGACGCCAATGGTCGTAATCCGCCGCCTGGCCGCGCATATAGATCATGCCGTTGACGGACGTGCAGCCACCCAGAACCTTGCCACGCGGATAGACCAGGCTGCGTCCGTTGAGGCCCGGCTCGCTGGCTGTCTTCATCATCCAGTCGGTGCGCGGATTGCCGATGCAAAAGAGATATCCGACCGGGATATGTACCCAGTGATAATTGTCCGAACCGCCCGCTTCCAGAAGCAGCACCTTGACCGAAGGATCCTCGGTCAGCCGGTTTGCCAGAACACAGCCGGCCGTTCCGGCCCCGACGATCACATAATCGTAGGTTCCATCGAGTGAAGTCGGACCGCTCATGTCGTTTCCCGTTTCCTGCCCATTTCCCGTCCGCAGTCTTTCCTGCTGCGATCCAAACTTCGATGATCTGCATCATGCCGGACCAGGCAATCTTCCGCCGGCACTGATGAGACCCTTTAACACCCTCATCCTGATCAGGTTTTATGTTTCTTCGCAAACTCGAAAAAAGACATATGTGGGTGCTCGCCGATGCGAATTCGCCCGGCTGTTTCACTCACACTAGAAGATCCTGACGTTTCGGCAATTCCTCCAAGAGGACTATTCGTCCATGACATGCATATCGGCCCAGAAGGACCGAAGAGCATCCGTCAGTTTGCAGTAGGTCCGGTAGCGCCGGTCGTAGTGCGATTTCATCGCAGCCACCGGCAGGTATTCCTTCTGCGCCCTCGTCATGGCTGCAACAGCCGTCTCGTAATCGGCGAAGAGACCGACACCAACACCGCCTCCAATGGCCGCGCCCAGCGCACCCGTCTCACGAGCTTCCGCAACGGTGATCGGAACGCCCAGGCAATCGGCGAACATCTGCGGCCAGACCGGGCTGCGTGACCCGCCTCCAGAGAGCACTGCCCGGTCGAACGTGACACCGGTTCTCCCGAGCACCTCGATATGGCGGCGATGTTCAAAGAGAACCCCTTCGAACAAGGCCCGCAGCAGGTGCCCTTCAGAATGCCAGCCGGCGAGACCATAGAACCCGGCGCGGAAGTCCGCCCCAAGCCGCGAGCCGTAAAGGAACGGGTGAAAGAACGGGTCGTCCGCCGCGGGCGTGACTTCCGCGATCCTCGCGTTGCAATAGCCGAACGGATCGTCGTGATGTTTCCCGCGCTCCACCAGCTCTCGCACATACCATTCCAGGTTGGCGGCCGATGTTGCGCTCGATTCGATATTGACGAACCGGCCGGTGGCAAAACCCGAGGCCATGAACATCGCCTTGTCGACGATCGGTGTCTCCGAGAAGACCTGATTGATGCTCCAGGTGCCCGCAATGATCGAGGCTTCGCCGGGATGGACAACGCCCGACCCGAGCGCACTGGCGATCACGTCAAAATAGCCGCCGACAACCGGCGTCCCTTCCTTCAGTCCGGTCGCAGCCGCGGCTTCGGCCGTGACATGCCCGGCAACATCCGCCGGTTCGACCAGATGCGGCAGCATCGGCTCTGCCTCGCCGAGGCCATAAAGTTCCAGCAGCTCCCTGTCGTAGAGATTGTCCGGCAACCTGAGCAAACCGCACCCCGACATGTCGGAAATCTCGCTGACGCGCTCTCCGGTCAGCTTGAAGGTGATGAAGTCCTTGCACAGGAGCACGGTTCCCGTCTGGGCATAAAGATCCGGCCGGTTGTCCTTGATCCAGGCAAGCAGCGTCGGGGTCTGGGACGGCCACGGCTCCTGCAGACACAGGGCGTGCAGCCTGTCGCCATGCGCCTCACGCAATTTGCCTGCAAGATCCGCGGCGCGCGTATCCAGCGACTGGATGCCCAGCAGTGGCTCATGGTCCTTGTCCAGCAGGTAAAGACCGTTGCCGTGCCCGGCGCAACCAACCGCCGCGATCTGCGAAGGCTCGACACCGGCTTTCTCAAGGCACTCCCGGATCACCGTTTGCGCATTGCGCCACAACTCGCCGAGGTCACGTTCAACATGTCCGGGAGCAGGTGAAAACGATTGACCGTCCAGCGCGCTCATCGCCACCTGGCGGCCCGCCAGATCGAACAGGACAGCCTTGATCACCGTGTTGCCGGCATCAAGCCCCAGCAGATAAGTCCTGTCGTCAGCCACGGTTATAGATGTCCCATGCTTCGTCACCGTCGGCACCGTTGTGGATCATTGCCATGAGTGCCGCAACCACCGCTTTCGGGTTGTCGTGCTGATAGATGTTGCGGCCATAGACCATGCCCTTGGCACCCTGGCGCATCAGTGCAGCGGATTTCCGGAGAACGGTCTTCAGGTCTTCCTTGCCGCCACCACGCACCAGAACCGGAACGCGCGCCGCTTCGACCACCCGGTGGAAATCTTCCGCGTTGTCGGTCGGGTCCGCCTTGATGATGTCAGCTCCCATCTCGCTTGCCAGCCGGACCAGTGTCACGATCTTGTCTGCGTCGCCATCAACCTGATAACCACCCCGGATGTCGTTCGGCAGCATCACCAGCGGCTCGATCATCAGCGGCATGCCATACTTGTGGCAGGCTGCGCGCACCTTTGAGATATTCTCCACGCATTGGCGAAACAGCTCCGGCTCGTCCGGCAACATGAACAGGTTCACGACGACACAAGCCGCATCCATTTCCAGAGCCCCGATGATCGGCTCGTCGGCATTCTGCAGCAGCGACCACATCACCCGGTGGCGCTGGTCATTGTAGGGGTTGCCCATGTCGATGCGCATCACCAGCGCCGGCTTGTCCTTCTCCGGACGCGACTGCAACAGATCCGCCTGGCCATAGGCCATCTGGATCGCATCAGGCCCGGCCCTGACCAGGGTGTCGACAACACCGGCCATGTCTTCCAGGCCAACCATGAAGCTCGGTTCGTTGCACACGCCATGATCAACGGCAACATCCAGGCAGCCACCGTGGGTGAACATCCGGTTCATCCGGGCTTTGGGGCTCAAACGCATATTCTGCTCCTGCTTGTGTCTTGGTTCCGGCGATCTTCAAACGAGACGCCGTGATAGGTGGAAAGGTCTTCGATCAGCCGGTCGCGCTGAAGCCCACACTCTGCGTCGGACCAGCCGAGTTCTTCACCGGCGATTGCCGCCAGCTTGTCGAGCAGCTCTTCACTCATCAGTCCCTGGATGGCGAGTGTCGTCCGCCGCAACACGATGTCGGCAAGGGTCACCACGCTTTCGCGGGAGGCGAGGAAGGCGATTTCGGCGGCAGTGATTTCCGTCTCCGGCGAAAGCGCCTCGTCGTCCGGCCGGCCCTGGCAAAAGGCCAGCAGCTCCGTCGCCGTGGTGCCATAGGTCGCCACCAGGTGCGCGGCGCGCGCGGGGCCAATGCCATGGTTCGAGATCAGGTCGCGCTCCAGGATCACGGCAGCATCAGGAAAATCCTTACCGCCACCGATCGGGCGCGACAGGGTGCCGACCTGCCTGGTCCGGCCAAGTTCGCTGAGCACTTCGTCCGTCGCCTGTTCGGCAAAGGCACGGAACGTTGTCCACTTGCCGCCGATCATGCAGATCTGCGGAACGGGTCCTTCGATACGCTTGGTAAAATGGCCCCTGGAAATCCGGCCGGTAAAATCATGATCGCTTTTCGGCAACGGCCGAATGCCGCTGTAACTGAAAACGACATCATCCGCATTGAAGTCGATCTCCGGAAAGACCAGCCGGAGCGAGCCCAGAATGTAGGCTTCTTCTTCCGGCTCACAGCGCACACGTTCGGCCGTCTTGACGCGGATATCCGTCGACCCGGCCAGCACCTTGCCGAAGAACGGAAAGACAATGCAGACCCGGCCATCCGAATTCTCGAAATAGACCATATGGCCGCCAAGCGCCTTCTCCAGCGCCGGATTGTCGAGAATGAGATGCGATCCCTTTGTACCCGACACCAGGCGTTCGTGGCTGGAATTGCCGGCAAGCTCATCAATGGCATCATCCAGCCAGGCGCCAGTGGCATTGACGAGGATCTTCGCCGAGATCTCTTCCGTTCGGCCGCTCACCTGATCACGCACAACAAAACCGCTCCCGGCCGGCTCAAGACAGGCATAGTTGAGGGCGACACAGTCGGGAGCCACCTCTTCCACCTCCCTGACCAGTTCCAGACCGAGCCGCTCCGGGTGGCTGATCCAGGCATCGTGATAAGTGGCCGAACACCGGATGGCACCGGTCAGGCCCGGCCAGGTATCCCGGGTCGCCTTCGCTCCGCGGAAACGGTGTTTCGGCAACAGCCGGCGTTTGCGTGTCACCCAGTCATAAAGCGTCAGCCCGAGCTTGATCGGAACCGCTCCCCGGCTGGATGGCTGACCCGAAAAGCCGAAGAAACTTGCCGCGCTGTTCAGGAGCCCGGAAAAGAGCGATCCGATGGGAATGACGGTCGGCAGCGGATGGACCAGATGGGGCGCATTGACCAGCAGTGCGTCGCGTTCACGCAGGGATTCGCGCACCAGATCGAACTCGCCGTTTTCCAGATAGCGCAATCCTCCATGGATCATGCGCGACAAGGCAGAACTGCACCCCGAGCAAAAGTCGTTCCGTTCCACCAGCAGCACCCTGACACCCTGCAGCGCCAGATCCCGGTAGACCCCGATCCCGTTGATACCGCCGCCGACGACAACGGCGTCGAAGGCGCCGTCACGCGCGATACGGTCCCATTTTCCTTGCCGTTGTTCGGACATGCCTTCCCCGTTCACCGGACGGATGCCCGGTGCCCTTTCCAATCTCAATTTCGAAGTCTCTTAAGCGGCGAGTTCGGTCAGATGGGTCGCGGCGGCATCGCCGATGAGCCCGATTTCCTCACTGGTCAACCTGAGGCGCCCCGCCTTGGCATTCTCCCGCGCCTGCTCCGGATCACGGGCTCCGCACAAGGAGAAGGTGATGCCCGGCTGCTGCAGCGTCCAGGCGATTACCACCTGGGCCTTGGTGGCTCCATGGGCCTCCGCTATCGGCGCGATGGCATCCATCAGCCTGGCAACCTTGCGGCGGTTTTCGACCGAGAACCGCGGGTTGTCCTTGCGCTGATCATCACCTTCGAAGGTTCTGTCAGGACCGATCTTGCCCGTCAGAAGGCCCAGCGCCAGCGATGAATAGCTCAGAACTGAAACCTTTTCCTTGAGGCAGAGCGGCACCAGGGTCTCCTCGATGTCGCGCTTGATCATCGAATATTCTTCCTGGATCGCGTCCAGCTGCCCTGCAGCCACATAGGCTTTCACATCGTCGGCGGTCGTGTTGCTGGCACCGATGGAGCGGATCTTGCCCTGGGTCTTCAGGCTTTCCAGCGCCTCCATGGTTTCCGCAATCGGCGTGGTCGGATCCTGCCAATGGGTGATGTAGTGATCGATGTAATCGGTCCCAAGCCGCTTCAGGCTCTGCTCTACCTCATGGACGATCGCATCCTTGCCGAGATACCGGTGCACCGGCTTGCCGTCGTAATCAAAGAAGTGATTGCCCTTCTGGGTGTGCCAGACGAGACCGCATTTGGTTGCCAGCACCACCTTTTCGCGGCGGCCCGCAATCGCCTTGCCGACAATCTCCTCCGACAGCCCCTGGCCATACGCCGGTGCGGTGTCGATCAGGCTGATGCCTTCATCGATGGAAGCCTGAATTGCGGAAATCGACTTGGCTTCATCCGTGCCGCCCCACATCCAGCCGCCAATGGCCCAGGTGCCGAGCCCGATAGCCGACGCCTCGATGCCTGAACGTCCGATCTCGCGTGTCAGCATTTCATGCAACATTCTGTTTGCCTTCCATGGTTGCAAGGACCGCTCCCGCGGTGTCCTCGTCCAAGATGAGTGAATTCAGATAGTTTCCGTTGAGAACGGCCCGGATCGGCCAGATCTTTTCATCGCCCGAGGTCACCCCGATGACGCGCTTGAAGCGCCGCAGCTCTTCAGGCGCCAGTGCGACCAGCCGCGAATTGAGGGCGTAGTCGGCAACCGTCCCGTCCTGGCGCATCAGGTAGGCCAGGAATTCGGCGCTGACGCCACTGCCAACCAGCATCTTGCGGTCCGATTCAGGCATCGGATGCAGATCGTAGTAACTCGACCCGGGCGTCGCGATGGATCCGATGCCGACCAGAGCGATCGTTGCCTGCCGTGCCAGGTCCAGGACCTCGCGAATGGAGCCGACTTCCATCAGCATGTCGCGCTGTTCCCGGCTTTCGGCAAAGAGTGGCGCATGAAGCTGCAGTGCCTTGCCGCCGAGCTTCTCGGCCATCAGGCTGGCCTGATGATTGACATCCGTGTGGTACTTGCCCTGCACACCTCCGGTGAGCGGCACCACGGTGACGTCGAACTTCCGGTCGGTCTCGATGTTCTGCACCACCGCACCCACTGCCTTGCCGCCTGTGATGGCGATGATGTCACCATCGCGGATGGTCTCCACCAGATGGTTGGCTGCGGCAAGCCCGACCTGCTTCAGCGTCGTGTTCGGGCTGCCTTCGACGGACGATGTAACGAGCGCTTTTGAAAGCGGCGTCGATTGTTCCAGCAGGTTTTCCAGATCCGTCAACCGCTGGAACGGGTTCTCGATATCGATCTTGATCATGCCCATCTTGCGGCCCTGGGTGATCAGACGGTTCACCTTGGACGTCGACAGGTTGAGCAGTTCGGCGATTTCCGACTGTTTCTTGCCTTCCAGGAAATGCAGCACGAGAACCGTGTGCATCTGGCGCATCAGCTCGATATCGTTTTTCTTGTCCGCCATCTGGTTGCCTCTTCGCTGGAGCCGGGTCAGGCGCGTTTCTTGACGAGATAGTGGTCGATGGAGACCGCCGCCAGCAGGATCGAGCCGCGGATGATGTCCTGCCAGTAGACCGAGACATCCAGAAGCGCGAGCGAGCTGGAGACCACCGACAGCAGCACCGCCCCCAGGATTGCCCCGAAAATGGTTCCCGAACCACCCTTGAGGCTCGCCCCGCCGATAACGGCCGCCGCAATCACGTTCAGTTCCATGCCGATGCCGAAGGTCGGCTGGGCAGAGCCGAAGCGAGCCATGTAGATGATGCCGGCCACACCACACAGAGCCGAGCAAAGGGTGGTCGTGAAGAACACCACGCGCTTGGTGCGGATGCCGGAATAGGCTGCGGCCTTCTCGTTGCTGCCGGTATAGAACACCTTGCGGAACATCGTCGTGCGGCGTAGCAGGAAGTCGAAGCCGATCACCACCACAAGGAAGATCAGGATCACGACCGGGATCGGTCCGATGGACCCCTGGCCGATGAACTTGAACTCGGGCGGCAGTGTGAACAGACCGAGCGGACGCCCGCCCGTGCCCAGAAGACATGCCCCCCGGGCGATCACCATGATCGCCAGCGATACGATGAAATGATGAAGGCCGACGCGGGTGACAAAGAACCCCATGAACGCCCCGATGGCCGTACAGGCGGCAATCGAAATCGCCGACGCGGCCCAGGGGTCGACCCCGTTCAGGAACAGCCAGCCGGCAATCACCATGGCCAGCGCTGTCACCGAACCGACCGAAAGATCGATCCCGCCGGAAATCAGCAGGATGGTCATACCGACCACCACGATGCCTTCCACCGCAAAGGCCATGACCATGGCGCGCATGTTCACCCAGGTCAGGAAGTAGGGCGAGGCGAAGGACATCACGATGAACAGCACAAGGATGATCGCGATCAGTCCCGTTTCACGCATGCGCAACAGTTTGCGGATCATCGATACGTCTGCCGGTTTGCCGTTCGGCGCGTCTGTCAGGGAGACGGCGTCTTCCATGGTTTCCCCCACGATTAGTTTATGGTTGCCTGGGCGCCCACGGACGCCAGGTGCATTATGTTTTCTTCGGTCATCTGATCGCCCGTGACTTCGCCGCTGATCTGTCCCTCCCGGACGACCAGCACACGGTCACAAACGCCGATCAGTTCCGGCAACTCCGACGAGATCACCAGAATGCCGACCCCGCTGCTGGCGAGATTGCGCAGGATGCGATGGATCTCCGCCTTTGCGCCGACATCGACACCACGCGTCGGCTCATCCAGGAAGATCAGCTTCGGATTGACCGACAGCATTTTCGCGATCGCAACCTTCTGCTGGTTGCCTCCGGAAAGCGATGACACCGGGTCCGACAGCGAGCCACATTTGAGATTGAGACGCTTGCCAAGCGTGTCTGCCTGCGCCTCCTCCCGGCTTCCGGCAATCAGACCGAAGGAATTCGCCACCTGTTCCGGCTTCAGGGCGGAAACATTGGCGGCAATGGACATATCCAGAAAGATGCCGTCACCCTTGCGGTCTTCGGACAGATAGACGATGCCCTCGGAGATGCTGTCGCGATAGGTCTTCAGCGACAGCTTGCGGCCATTGAGCGAAACCTCCCCGGTCACGTCGCCTTCAAGCCGGCAGATGC
This sequence comes from Labrenzia sp. THAF191a, assembly GCF_009363335.1. Lineage (GTDB taxonomy): Bacteria > Pseudomonadota > Alphaproteobacteria > Rhizobiales > Stappiaceae > Roseibium > Roseibium algicola. Next base: position 2,180,783 of record NZ_CP045333.1, on the reverse strand, counting down.
CCTTCACGATCTCGCTGCGCCCGGCGCCTATCAGCCCGGCAATCCCGAGAATCTCGCCCTTGCGGAGCTGAAACGAGACATCCTTGAAACGCGTGCGTTCACTCAGGTTCTGAACGTCCAGAATGATATCGTCCGTCTTTTCGCTTTCGGACTGCTTGCGCGGGTAAAGCTCATCGATCACCCGGCCGACCATGGCATTGACCACGTCATCGGGCTGGATCTCCGCAACATTGCGGGTCGTGATGTAGGTGCCGTCCCGGAAAACGGAGACCCGGTCGCAATTGTCGAAGATCTCGACCATGCGATGGGAGATGTAGATGATCGAGATGCCCTTGTCGGCAAGACGGCGCATGATCTTGAAGAGGATCTGCGCTTCTTTCTCTGTCAGCGCCGCGGTCGGCTCATCCAGGATCAGCACCCGGCAATCGAGTGTCAGGGCCTTGGCGATCTCGACGAGCTGCTGGTGGGAAATCGACAGATCCCGCACGAGTGTTGTCGGATCGATGTCGCCAAGCTGGCCCAGCACTTCAGCGGCCTTCTTTTCAAGCGCACGATAATTCATCAGGAACGAACGGCTGACATTGGTCGTCGCCATGAAGATGTTTTCGGCAACCGTCACATCGGGGCACAGGGCAATCTCCTGGTGAACGAAGCCGATGCCGAGCTTCTGCGCCATCGCCGGAGATGAAATGACCACCGGTTCGCCATCGAAGCGGATTTCTCCGCTGTCCGGCTGCAGGATGCCGTCGATGATATTCATCAGCGTCGATTTGCCGGCACCGTTTTCCCCGGCTAGCGCATGGATCTCGCCCTTGCGCAATTCGAAACTTACCCCCTTGAGCGCCTGCACCGGCCCGAAGGATTTCGAGAGGTTGGAGATCTTGAGGATCACATCGTCAGTCATGACAGGGCCGATTTGCTCGCAATTCCGTAGAAGGAACGGGCTGCCTGATCTGCTGCATCGACTGCAGGCAGCCCGCCGTATCACCCGGGGCTCTCCAGGAACCCCGGTCTGTTCATCAGCTCGGGTCGCGGCCTTCCATGTAGGCGTTGAGGTCGAAGCTGTCGGCGTTTTCCTTGGTGATCACGGCAAAGCCGTTGTCGACGTAAGGGATCTGAACCGGATTGTAGCCGGACACCTTGTAGTCGTTGAACGGATCGAACACGTCGGAATGTGCGGCCAGGAAGACGGCCATGAAGCCCATGAACCCCTGCATGCCCTGGTTCGGATTCAGCGCCATGTGGATGTTGCCGGCCTTGATGTGCTCAAGTGTGGTCGGCGTTACATCGGCATGCATGATCAGCACTTTCGCTTCCGCTTCCAGCACCGCTGCGACAGCTCCTTCCGCTGAACCTGCTTCCGGGATCCAGAGAGCGGCAAGGTTCGGGTTGGCCTGAAGGATAGAGGCCGTTGCCCGGTAGGCGGCATTGCTGTCCTGGTTGGTCGCCTGGCGGCCGACCAGTTTCATGTTCGGGTAGTGCTCTCCCATGTAGTCGAGCAGCGCGGTCACGCGCAGATCGTGGTTCGACTGACCCGGGTTTTCGAGAACCGCATATTCCCCGCTGTCACCAACCTGCTTGACGATTTCTTCGGCGGCAAACTTGGCTTCGGCAAGGTTGTCTGAGGTGATATAGGCACTGCGCTTGGACTTCGGAGAATCCGCCGCGAAGGTCACGACCTGCGTGCCGTTGTCGACGGCCCGGTCGATCGGCTCGATAAACGGATCGGACTGCATCGGGTGCAGCAAGACGCCAGCCGGCTGCTTGACCATGTCCTGCTCGAAGGATGCGATCTGCTTGGTGATGTCATAGTCCGGCGTGCCGGAGAAGATCGTCTCGCAGCCGAATGCGGACGCAGCCTGCTTGAAGCCCTGATAGACCGGCACCCAGTAGGGATGGCCGGAAACCATCACGTTCATGATGTAGGTTTCGCCCGGCTCGCATTTCAAACCATCTGCCGCGGCCGGAGCTGCGGTCAGAACTGCAGCCGACAGCATGGTCGACGCGAGAATTCCCTTGAAGATAGAAGTGCCCATGGTTTCCTCCCTGGACCAACGGGCTGCCAACCGCGAACGGTCGAATGCCCGATGGGTGATCGATTTCAGATTGTCAGGACATCCAGTCTGCGTTCCTCTCAACGCAGGGAGCCTGACGCTGCTCCTCCCGGTCTTGCAGGTCAGCCTGTCAAAGAGACTTGCTTACTGCAAGAAATTTCAAACACTGGTTTTTATCCCAGTGAGACCATGGATAAGGGCAGCCCCCGAAAGCCGTCAAACTGTTTTGGTATTTATTTCCTTTTCTGAAATTTATTTCAACCAGTACCTCAAATGAGAACTTGCCGCGCGAAGACCCGGAAGAGAACACAAGCCATTGAGAGAAAATATCTTTTCGTGACAGTCATTGCACCTGACCACTTGAAATCGCTCACCATGGACGTGGCGGGAAACTGACGGAGCGCCCCTGTCGGGGCCGAAATCCGCCCCCCAGTCCCTGAGCATTGTGATGCATATGAACACAAAAAAGGCCCGGAAGCGGAAGCTTCCGGGCCGGTTGGTCGTGACGGCAGAAGCCTTGATCAGGCCTTCGCCGGCTCCGCACCTTCCGGAACCGGGCTGGTCCCGTCGGCGCCGGCTTCCATGTGATGCTTGTCGTGCACCGGCTTCACCAGCGAGTTCGCGATCAACGCGATCACGAGCAAGCCCGCCATGGCATACATGGTGGTGTTGTAGAGGCTCGGCGTGGGATCCACCGTGCCGGCCGGAGCGATTTCCATCAGCCGGGCAACGGTCACCGTCTTTGCGGCCACCAGCTGGTCGAGCTGATCGACACCCGCGCCGAATTTCTCGGCAAAGGCACTCGGGTCCACCTTGGCGGCAAGATCCGTGATCGCATTGTTGAGGGACATGTTCCGCAGCTGGGTGATCGCCAGCGGCCCAAGAACGCCTGCCGTACTCCACGCCGTCAGCAGACGCCCGTGGATACCACCGACATATTTGGTGCCGAAGATATCGGCGAGATATGCCGGGATGGTCGCAAAGCCGCCGCCATACATCGTGAAGATGATCATGGTGGCTGCATAGAACATCACGAGCCAGGTGACGGCCGGATTGACGCTCACCTGTTCTGCTGCAAACGGAATCGACAGGTAAAGAATGATCCCGAGCACGAAGAAGCAGTGGTAGGTGTTCTTGCGGCCGATGAAGTCCGAGGTGGAAGCCCAGAAGAACCGCCCGACCATGTTGAAGACAGAGATCATGAACACGTAGGTTGCCGCAAAGGCCGAATTCACGATCAGCGGCAACGTGGTGCCGAAGATTTCTGTCATCATGGTCTTTGCAACGCCGATCACGCCGATACCCGCCGTCACGTTGAAGCAGAGCACGATCCACAGCAGATAGAACTGCGGTGTCTTGAGCGCCTGATCGATGTGAACGTTGTTGTGGGTGATCATCTTGCGGGACGCAGCATCGGCAGTTGGCGGTGTCCAGCCGGCCGGACGCCAGCCTTCGCGCGGAACCCGGTAGGAGAAGGCCGCGATGATCATCACGACCAGATAGACGATGCCGAGCGTGAAGAAGGTCCCTGCAGCCCCGGTGTTGCCGGTACCGACCACATAGATCCCCTCCTGAAGCGCAACGGGCGCTGCTGCCACCTGCTTGGCGCCTGCGATAACCACTTCCACCATCTGGCCGTTGACTTCCGCAAGGCGCTTGCCTCCTTCGGTGATCAGGGCAACAGATCCTTCAGGACCCAGGTAGTCCGGTGCCTTGTAGAATAGACCGAGCAGATATTCCTTGATCGGCGTTGCGATCATCGCTCCACCGCCAAAGCCCATGATGGCCATGCCGGTGGCCATGCCGCGCCGATCCGGGAACCACCGGATCAAGGTGGAAACGGGTGACACGTACCCAAGCCCCAGACCGCAGCCGCCGATCACGCCGTAACCGAGGTAAAGCAGCCAGAGCTGGTGCGTCATGATGCCGAAGCCGCCGATGATGAAACCGCCACCCCAGCAGATGGCGGCAACGACGCCGACCATGCGAGGGCCGACTTCCTCAAGCCACTTGCCACCAAAGGCAGCTGCAAGCCCGAGAAACACGATGGCAACGGAAAAGATCCAGACGACCGAAGACAGGCTCCAGTCTTCCGGCGCTGCGGCAACCACACCGAACTGTTTGATCAGAGGCGGGTTGAAGATGCTCCAGGCGTAGACGGAGCCGATACAAAGATGGATGGCGATGGATGCTGGCGGAACCTTCCAGCGGTTAAATCCGTCCTCTGCGACGATATGTTCCTTTTTCAACCGATCAAACATGCACTTATTTTCCTCCCATGCACGGTTGTCGGGCATTCCTCCGGGAAGGTGCCGGTCCCTTTGCGGCCGGCCTGTCATGTCTCCCCCGGTCCGGCAAGACAAAGCCGGATGCCCCGCTCCCGGCAGACGCGGACCTGTCGAAGCCTCCCGCTTCAGGTCCGCAACGCAGGAACGGTTGTACCGTCCCGCGCCTTCCGGCAGCTCCTTGCTGATGGCAAGTTCGGGGCCAGTTTCTTTTCTGTTGAATTTCAGACAGTTAGATTTTCAGGAAGAAAGGTGAGTGGACATTTTGTCCACATTCAAAAGTTGTTTTCCGGCCGTTTGGGACAATCTGTCCGGAAGCCCTTGACCAGGCAAACAGCATTTTTGCCGGGGCAACTCAGAGGCGACCCGCCCGAAACGTCAAACGCTTTCAGGCAACCAGATTGTGAAAACGGTCCCGGTCCCTTCGATGCTCTCCACCTTGATATCACCGCCCTGACGGCTGACCAGCGTCTGGGTAATCGAAAGCCCCAATCCGGTGCCCTGCCGGCTTTTTGTCGTGTAGAAGGGGTCGAATATTCGCGCGATAACATCCGCGCTCATGCCGACACCGGTGTCCGAAATCTCGATCGACACTCCGGCGACATCTTCCTTGTTCATGTCCCAGGTTTTCATCGTCAGCGTACCGCCGCCGGGCATGGCATGGATGGCATTGACGATGAGGTTGATCAGCACCTGCTGCAGTTCCGTCCGGTTCATCAGCACCAGACGGGAGGCAGTGGCCTCGCGAACAACCTCGATATCGGTCTTGCGCAAGAGATGGCGAACCAGCGGAAGACAATCCGAAATCACCTCGTCCGGTGCGTGCCGATCGGCATAGCCTGCATATTCGTCGGGCTTGGCGAACTGCAGCAGCTTCATGACGATCTGGTTGATCCGGTCGACCTGCTCGTCGATCAGGCGGATTTCCGTACTGGCAACCTTGGCATGGTCGCCGAGCAGCATGCGCAGCACTTCCAGATTGCCCTGAATCACCGCAATCGGATTGTTGATCTCGTGGGCAACACCGGCGGTGATCTCGCCGATGGCGGCAAGCTTCTCCGACATGATCAGTTGCTTGGTGGTGTCTTCCAGCTGCCTGTTCGCCATCTTGAGATCGCGCGTTCGTTCCTCTACGCGGGTGTTCAGCTCCTCGTTCCAGGACCTGAGCTGCCGGTCGCTTTCCTGAACCAGGTCGAGCAGATGATCGAGATGCTGGGCGACACGCGCAATCTCGTCACCACTGCCTTCGGACCGCGTGCGGGCGCCAAGGTCTCCCTTTTCGACGCTGGCAATGGTGTCCGTCATCTTTTCCAGTGGCTTGAAAACGCCGCGAGCCCACCTCAGGAACAGCGGCACGCTGCCGGCGGTCACGACAAGGAACCCCAGCAGCAGCGCGACCAGCGTCGCCAGCTTGGCTTCCCGGAACGGCGTCTCCAGAAAGCCGACATAAAGCATACCCACCCGCTCGCCGAAACTGTCGGTGATCGGTTCATAGGCCGAAATGTACCAGTCGTTGACGACGAACGCGCTGTCCAGCCAGACCTGCCCCTCGCCCAGCACCTTCTGGCGAACGGCGGCGGACACCCTCGTCCCAAGCGCGCGCTTGTCTTCGAACAGACGGACATTGGTGCTGACGCGGACATCTTCCAGAAACAGCGTCGCGGTGCCCTGGCTGCCTTCGGGAAGACTCGCCTCGCGGTAGACGAGATCGTTTATCGTGTCGATAAAGACGAGGTTCTGGTTGAGCAGGATGCCGCCGACCAGAGCTGCCACGGGCGCTCCCGGCACGGTGACCGGGCTTGCGGAGTGAACCACCATGCCGCGTGTTTCCGCGGCCCTTTCGGTCGGCACGGCATTGGGTGTCGGGACGAGATCCAGGCGGGCCCGATCTGCTAGTGCCGGAGAAATCGCCGTCAGGTCACCGGCTTCGAAGATATCCACACTTGTTGTGGCAGATCCTGCAAAGGCCTGTTCGATGACCGGCCAATCCTTGGAGACCGGCGGAACGGCACTTGGCGGAGAGGCAGCCTCAACTGTCCTGTCCTTGCGCACGACATACAGAAAATCGAGACCCAGTTCCTCACGCCGCCGCTCCAGCAACGCTGCCAGAAGTGCGGTATCACCACTGTCTGCAACGTCGCGAAAGGAGGCCGACTGGCCCAGCGCATCGATCTTTTCACCCGAATTTTCCAGAATCCTCGAAAAGTACTGATGGGCAATGGTCAGGTCGCCATTGACCTTGGTGATCAACAGGGAGTCGAACTTCGCGTTCCAGCGCACCATCGCCCAGCCGAGAAAGAGTGGCAGAACCACAAGTGTCGGCAACAGGGCGATGGCCAGTAGCCTGACTCTGACGGACAGGCGGCTTCCCGATTTCCGGCGTCGTCTCTCCTCAGCCATTCCAGTCCATCAGCTTCCTGTCGATGGTCTTGCGCGAAATGCCGAGCCGCCGCGCCGCTTCGGCACGGTTTCCACCGGCTTCCTCGAGCACCATCAGGATATGACGCTTCTCCATGTCCTGCAGCGTTTCCCCGCCGGGCAGCAACAGGCTCTGCGTACTGTGGAACTCCGCCGGAAAGCGTCCAAGGATCAAGGTTCGTTCGATCGTGTTGCGCAGTTCGCGAACATTGCCCGGCCATTCATAAGCCAGCAGCCCGGAGACGACCTCATCGGTAAACGGTACCGGCGGCATTCCAAGCTGAACGGACAGCTTCTGCATGAACAGCGACGCAAGTTCACGGATGTCGTCGCCACGCTCGCGCAGCGGCGGCATTTCAAGCTGAAGCACGTTGACCCGGTAGTAGAGATCCGCCCGGAACCGGCCCTCCTCCACGGCCTGCTCCAGATTTGCGTTGGTCGCAAACACGAACCGCAGATCGACAGGCACTTCACGCTCGGACCCGACCGGCCGAATTTTGCGATCTTCGATTGCCCGCAGCAACTTGCTCTGCAGTGCCATGGGCAATTCGCCGATCTCGTCCAGAAACAGCGTGCCGCCATGCGCATGCATGAACAGGCCGTCGCGGCTGGACCCGGCGCCGGTGAAAGCGCCTTTGAGATGCCCGAACAATTCAGCTTCGATCATGTCTCCGGGAATGGCGGCGCAATTGACCGGCACGAAGGGCTTGTCCGCCCGATCGGAAAGATCATGAAGCGACCTGGCCGCGACTTCCTTTCCGGTTCCGGATTCCCCCGTGATCAGAACGGATGTCGGCAGTGGCGCGACACGGGAAATCGTTTCGCGGATCTCGCCGATCTGGCGCGAATGTCCGATCAGCTTGTCACGCAGAAGAAGATGGTCGGATGTTGCCTGCAATTGGTGGCGCAACAGCTGGTTTTCCCGCAGCAGCGTGACCCGGTCGAGACATCTGGCAACCGCGTTCAGCAGCTGGTTGGACCGGAAGGGCTTGAGGATGAAATCCACGGCACCTGCCCTCAAGGCCTGGATCGCGGTTTCCAGATCCGCATAGGCTGTCATCAGGATCGCATCGGCGAAAAACCCGATCCGCCGCTGTTCGCCAAGCCATTCCACACCGGATTTGCCTGGCATGATATTGTCGAGGATCACCACGTCATAATGGTGGGTATCGAGAAGCGCCGAGGCCTCGACCGTGTCGGCGGCCTGCTCGATGCGTTTGCAATAAGGCTCGAGTGTGCGGACCAGAAAATTGCGCATGCCAGGCTCGTCGTCGACGATCAGGATCGACGCCTGCGGCAGCCAGGGACCGAACTCCGGCTGTGAATCTGCCTCTTCAGGACGTTTGGAAACACCGCTCTTCATAGCCCCTCCCCGGCAGTTTCATCCGTTCTTTTGTCATGGTCCATCCTCCGGCCCGGAGCATTGCATATTCCAGTATGCAATGTCTTCCGGAGACGCACGTGCAATTGCAACTATCTGAAATCGCGCGACCAATTGCCCGGACGGGAAACAGCCTCAGCACCGGGGCTCTCAAGTATCCCGACGTCTTCTGCTTATTCTCTCTGCGGATCAGGCGCTGAGGGTGTGCGAAAGCAAAAACCCCGCAGGATGTCCCTGCGGGGTTTGAATGTGCGTCGCAGAATCAACTCACTCTATTGCGCAAGCCTTTCGAACCGCGCAGGCCCGTTCAGCACGAAGAGCTCGATTTCCAGGGTGCTTGCTTCCTTGCCATTGCCTGAGAAAGTCACGGTCGAGCGCGAACCCGCCACGGCATTTTCGTTGGCAATGTCAAACACCATCATTGATCCGTCCCAGGCATGCAGCGGCAGCTTTATTGGCTGGGGACCGGCAAGCAGGACGAGCCCACCATCTTCCTCTCGCACCTCGACCGTGCCGAAGTAGGGGTGGCCGTAACGGCCGGTGCAATAGTCAGCCGCAGGAGCAGGTGCAGCAGCGGCAGGTGCCGTTTCACCGGCAGTGAAACCGGCAGGCGCATAGAAGGAAGCGAACAGGCCTTCGTATCCGGAGAACCAGTCACGGGTCACACGCCCGAACTGCACCATGTCGGAGAAGGATGCGCCGATGGATTCAACGGCACCGACAGGAGCCGCGTTCGACAGGACCACGATCCCTATGTCGAGCGAGGGGATCATCAGGAAATAGGTCGCCGCACCGAGGATGAAAGCACCTGAATGGCTGAGGATTACCCGGCCGGACGGGTCAGTGCCGACATTGAAACCATAGCCGTAAAACCCGGCGCGTTCGTCAGGCGTATGGGGACGGCTGGAAAAGCTCTGCGGACTGATTGCAGGCTGCAAGGCTTCGGGAGAAATAAGTTCCCCACCATCGGCCAGAACCATCTTCATCCATCTTGCCATGTCGTTGATGGAGGAACTCACCCCGCCGGCGGGCGACTGGGCATCCGGCTGCCGCTGGTACAGCGCCTCGAAACCGTCGCCGCTTCTGGCATGCGGCAACGCGCGGTTTTCCCGTGCCATGAAATCATCGAACCGCGCACTGGTCCTGGTCATGCCAAGCGGCTGAAACAGGGCTTCGTCAGAAAGGTCGGCCCATTCGGCCCCGGATGCTTCGGCAACCGCCTCGGCGCCGGCGGTCAGGCCGAAATTCGTGTAGGCATAGCTCGTCCGGAAGGCGCGCAGGGGCTGCAGGCGCAAACGTTCGAGGATCGTCTGCCTGTCAAAGCCGATGTCTTCCAGATCGTCGCCGGCATGGTCCGGCAAACCGGAACGGTGGCTGTAGAGATCCCCCACTGTCAAACGTTCGGTAATTTCGGGATCGGCAAGGCTGAACCATGGCAGCAGGTCGCGCATCCTGCTGTCCCACGAAACAACGCCGCGCGTGACCTGCCGGGCAACGACTGTTGCCCCGATCGACTTGGAGACGGAAGCCATCTGGAAAACGGTGTCGGCGTCAATCGGCTGAGCGCCCTCGTCGCCCCGCTTTCCGAAGCCTTTCGCGTAGACAGTCTCTCCCTTGTGTACGACGGCAACCGCTAGGCCCGGCACCTTGCTGCGTGCCTTGATGTCTTCAACGATCCCGTCAAGCGCGGCGATCGCCTTGTCGATCTGGCCAGGAGGAACCTCGGTTCCCGCCGTTCTGGAAGGCGGCAGGTCCTCGGCAAGGGCTGGTGCTGCCAGAACCGCGAGAGACGCGGACGCCAGGAACCGGCGCCGTGTGAGCTGGAAGAACGACATGTGTAACCTCTCAATCAGTCTTGCTGTTCGCGCGTGCGGGTCATTTCAGATGAGTTTCGGCCGGTCCGGCCGGGGCGATACTTTCCGGTGTCGTCAAAGCGCCAGACCCAGCCTGAAGAAGACCCGGGTCCCCGGATCCTCAGCGTTTTCCGGCCGGTGCCAGGGTGTGGCAGTGAGAACCTGAAAATTCACCCGGTCGGCAACCATGCCGCTGACACCGACACCGGCTGAACCGAGTTCGTCGCGAGCAAAGTCGGCGGCTTCATCCACGTTCCAGACGACGCCATAATCGGCAAAGGCCGTCAGGGTGAGACCGGGAAGTGCAGACCATCCGGTTTCGATGTCGTGACTGACTTCAAACGCCGACGCAAAGCCACTGTCACCGGAGAGGCTGCCGCCATCGAACGCCCAGCCGTAGGGGTCGCCGCCGAGAGCAAACCGGACCGCACCGGGCAACGGTGTCGGCGAATACTGGCTGGCCGTGCGCAGCTGAAGCCGCGCGATGGACGCCAGATCGTATGAGACGCCGAAGTTGAACCGGCCAAAGCGATAGTCGTCCGGGTCAATTTCCATTTCACCTTTGTGGTTCAGGCTCTGCCCCAGTTCGGCTCCAGCGGAAAATGAGGCCGGACCTGCATCAACGTCGTACCTGAGGGACACCGTCGCCCAACGCGCCTGCTCACGGGCGGCCCGCGCGCCCATCACGTCGATCCGGTCGTTCCGAAGATTGATTTCCACCTTGCCATAAAGGCTCTGGTCGATGGTGCGAATGAGCGGATACTGGAGATGAGCCGAACCGATAACGGTTTCGATGTGGATGTCCTGCTCTTTCAGGTCTGCGCCGGGCTTCTGGGTCACATAGGTCAGATCGTAGCCCGCGGAGAGCCCGTTGAACCCGATTGGAACCGACTGCGAAGCCTGCAGCAGCACCATTTCCTCGGGTGCGTCCGGTACGGTTACCCCAACCAGGCTTGTCGTTTCGAACAACCCGAAGATGTCGTTGACCGTGGCATTTCCGGAAAGTTCCAGCGGACCGATCGTATCTGTTCCAAGGTTATCGAGACCGACGCCGGCGCTGTATCGGCTGAAATCAACCGCGAGCTTCAGCGTACCGCCACCTGTAGGCGTTTCCGGGCGCACAATTGTTCCCTCGATCTGCAGACCAGCAAGATCGCTCATCAGCAGCAGAACGCGTTCCGCCTCCTTGATCCGAATGGGCCGCATGGAGGTCAGGCGGTTGATATAGGGTGCCAGGCGCTCCCTGATGCGTGGGATGGAACTGGTGATCTCGACGGTTTCAACATAGCCTTCGTAGACCCGGAGCGAGACCGCACCGGACGCAAAGTCCTGCACCGGAACGACGGTCATCGAAAAATAGCCGGCTCTCAGATAGGCGGCATCAACCGCCTCCGCGATCCGATAGAGATCCGCAAGAGATATGTTCTTGCCGATCTTGCCCTGCCAGATGGCCGACAGATCGGTGTTCGAAACCGAATGAGCACCGGCAATCGATACCGAGCGGAGGGTGAAGCGTACACTCTCGGCATCTTGTTCGGAAACACGCTTGCGCTGATCCTGCACCGTGATGTCGACCGTGCCCGCCCTTGTAGGCGGCGTGAACCGTTCGATAATGACGGTCTGCCCGGCGACGGCCTGATCCAGTGTTTGAGCCAGTGCAGAATGAGAATCCTCCGCGGCCACCAAAGAGACGACCAGAACCGAAGCAGCCCGAAGCCGAAAGGCCGATTTGGGATTAGCAGCGGCAGCACCGCGCAGGGATTTCGTTGCCGGGGGAGGCAGCACCTGTCTTGTCACGGACGGTTCCGTTCTTATTCAGCGGTGTTCTGGGGAGCCGTTTCGCCGAGTAACGGAGCGACGGCGTTAAAAATGCGCATGGCAGGCAGCGAGCAGGTCAGACCCGAACCTTCGTCGGCGTCCTGCGTCTCCTTTCCCTCCTCGCAGTCACCGGAAGGCATGTCGCTGTTCGCCTGGACAACAAGGGTCGTGTCAGTCCGCGGGCTATGGAAAACGACCGTGGTGTATCCAGGCACTTCGCCCGTGTGGCCGACCCACTCTCCGTTGCACCGAAGCGCCAGGCCGTATCCTTCAGGCGGACGGAAGGATCGCAGCCGCGCTTGCTGCATCTCGGTGCCGAGAAGCCCTTGGCCGGACCCGAGGGCTCGGCCATAGACGAGCAGATCGTCGATGTTGGAAATCAGCTCCCCCGCCGTCCAGAGCGAAGCCGGGTTCCAGTGTGTGGCAACAAGAGGTGTCTCAGGCGTCGCATCGCCCCCCTGAAGGGTAACGCCCTGCGCGTAGGGCTCCGGTAGTTCGGTCCTGCTTCCCGGCCAGACTGTTTTTTCCAGTCCGAGAGGATCCAGGATCATCTTCCGCAAAGACGTTTCGAAGGGCTGCCCGGTGGTCTTTTCAATGACCATGCCAAGGAGGATCGTGTTCGTGTTGGAATAATCGTATTGCGTTCCCGGCTCGAAGAGCGGGGAATTTTCGACGGCAAAAGTCAGCAGGTCCTCGGGCGAAAACGCGACACCGGGTTGATCGAGAAACAACTCCACAAACCGTTCGGAAGCGGTGTAGCTCGCCACACCGCTGGTCATGTCCGCGAGCTGGCGCAGCGTGATCCTGTCTCCGTTGGGAATTCCCTCGACATAGGCGTCGATCGTGTCATCGAGAGAAAGCCGTCCGGCCTCTGCAAGCTGCAGCAGCATTGTTCCGGTGAAAGTCTTGGTCACGGACCCGATGCGCGTGTGCATGCCCGGCTCCATCGGAGCTCCGGTTGCCGGGTCGGCGACGCCGTATCCTTTTTTCCATGTGCCGTGAGGTGTTTGGACACCAACAATGACGCCCGGCGTTTCGGCAAGTGGAAGCGCGGCCAGCACCGCGTCATCCAGCTGTTGGGAAAGTGTTGCGGAGAGCGGCGTGCCGGGCCTGGCGTCTGCTGCCGCGGAAGTCACACCCCGGTCAAAATCCTCAACACATGATACGGACGCTGCGGCGGGGTTAACGCCGCATACCGACACCAGCAGGGCTGCAAGCAATTGCACGGCCCGTGCTGTCACCGGGCCTGTTGTGACCGATTTTGCCAATCTGGGCTGTCCTCTTTTCCGATTGCAGACGGGGGATCGCGCTTGCGGCGGGGCATGCCACAGGTGCGCGTCCCCATGAGGACTGGTGGTAGGGAAATCAGGCTGGCAAACAAAGTCGGCAACGGTGCAAAAATGGTATAAGTAGTTCGTCAGTCAGTGTAATTCTTCATCGAGGCGCGGTCCTCGTGTCTCACCGGAACATCGGAATCTGCGTCTCAGTGCAAAAAATCGAACTTGATGTTTCTCGTGGCGAACTGCTGCGTGACGGGGAAGCCGTTCGTTTGCGCCCCAAGACTCTCGCCGTGCTGGTCGAGCTGCACGCCCGCGAGGGAGAGATCGTCAGCCAGCAAGAGCTGAGACATCTGATCTGGGGACACCAGCATGGACGCGAGACCGGTCCAAAGCAGTGTATCCGCGAGCTTAGACGCTTGCTTGGGGACAGCGCCGAAACACCCGGGTTCATCGAAACGGTCGGCAGGCAGGGCTACCGCCTTGTCGGCAAGATCACGGTTCTGAACTCCGGCACGGAAACCTCTGGACCGGCCCCTCTTTGCGTAGGCCGAACCGCGGAACTGCAGTCCCTTGCGGACTGCGCAGCGGCAGTGCGCGCTGGCAAGCGCATTGTGAGCCTTGTCGCCGGGGAAGCCGGATCGGGCAAATCAAGGCTGGTGGAGACGTTCGCCGCCACGCTGCCACGCACGGCAGACTTCTGGTCTGCCCGGGGGCAGTGCATTCCCCATCCGGGTGCCCGGGAGCCCTATGGACCACTGATCGAGATCGTGACGCAGCTCGCCGAAGGTGCGTCACGAAAACAGGTCTTGCGGCTTCTTGAGGATGTCGCGCCGTCCTGGCGAGACCTGCTGCCGCAGCTTCGTTCTGGCCGGGAGCCCGCTCCCCTGCCCGCAAAATTCACGGACACGCACCCGGACTCAATGTTGCGGGAGCTGACCGCACTCATGGAGCGTCTTTCTCAGCAGCAGCCCGGTGTCATCATTCTGGAAGACCTGCACTGGGCCGATCAGAGTACGCTGGCATGGCTTCTTTCCTGGGCTCAGCGCCGCGCTCCTGCCAGAACCCTTGTGGTTGGAACCTACAGGTTTGATGAACTGGACAAGTCCGGAGATCTTCAAACGACATTGCATTACCTCCAACGTGTTCAGGACTTTAGCCCGATCACGCTGGACGGCCTCGACGAAACAGCCGTCGCGGACCTTCTCAAGCGACGCTATCCGGACCACGGACTGCCTGCCTCCCTTGCCGGCGAGTTGAGGCGAAGAACGGAAGGGCATGCCATCCTGGTCGATGCGATCATCGACCAGTGGCATCGGGACGGGGTCCTGGAGAGTTCCGAAAATCAGCAGGCACCCGAGCAGGACATCAATGAAATCGTTTCGGCAATCTCACGCGGGGCCGGAAAATTCATCGCGGGCGAAATCGGCCGGCTGGACCCATACGAGCGGCAATTACTCGACATTGCCAGCGTGGCAGGAATTCGCTTTTCCGCTGCCATGTTGAGCGATGATCGGCTCGAGGTGGAAAAAGGCGAAGCGGTTCTCGACCGCCTTGCAAGCGTCAGGCGCTTTATTGAACGGGCTGGCGTCATGGCCTGGCCGGACGGGACGCAGGCAACACGCTACATCTTCCGGCACGCGCTCTATCAGGAGGCGCTTTACGACGCTATTCCGGCCGCAAATCGGCAAGGACTTCACCAACGTATCGGCAGCCGGCTGGAAACCGCGTTCAAATCCCGCACTGGCGAAATCGCGTCCACACTCGCCGATCATTTCGAGCGTGCCGCCGATTGGAAACGTGCTGCCGTCCATCGAGGGCTTGCGGGCCTGACCGCGCTGGAACGCGGCGCAATCACCGATGCGGCCGCCCAGTTCCGGCAGGCGCTTGTCTCCTTCGCCGCCTGCGAGCCTGACCCCGAAATGCACACGGCGGAATGCCGCACGCTACTGGGTCTGGGAGCGGCGCTTATCGTCGGGGATCACTTCACCACGGACGAACTTAGGGACGTTTACGAACGCGCCGCGACACTTGCAGGCAGAACCAATGACCCGACGACAATTGTGCCCGCACTTGCAGGGCTCTGGAACCACCACCTGACCAAGGCAGACCTTGCAGCTGCCGACGAACTAGCCAAGGGTCTCGACAACCTGGCAGAGGATGCACCAGCGCTCTACGCAATGGTGGCCCACAATGCCGTCGGGCAAACGCGGTTCTTTCGTGGTGATCTTGCCGCCTGCCTGCCTCATATCAACGCTGTTTGCAGCGCCTACGGCACGAACCACAACGCAGAGGCATCGGTTCTGTTTGGCGAAGACCCCGGCATCGTCTGCCGCCAGTATGCCGCCTGCGTTCATCAGTTGCTCGGCCAAAGCGAACGTGCCGAACGCCTTTTTACCGAAGGCATGACGTTGACGGATACATTGGAGCAGCCTTTCGGGCGAGCGCAGATGCTTTGGGCAGGAGCACTGATCGCTCGTGAGCGTGAAGACCCGGTGCGTGTGCTGGAACGGGCGACGGCCCTGATCGAAACCTGCGAAGCAGCCGCAATTCCGTTCTGGCGCCCTTATGGCGACCTACTGGCCGGGTGGGCCCAGGTAGAGCTTGGGAACGCTTCCGGCCTTCAGCAAATTCACGAAGGTCTGAACGCACAGGCGGCAATGGACGTGACGCTGACCCGTCCTTACGGACTGTCACTCTACGCAGAAGCGACCAGCCGCTGTGGTAGCCCGGCCGAAGGGCTGAAGGCACTTGCGTCGGCATTTAAGATCATCAGACGCACCGGCGAACGCTGGCACGAAGCGGATCTCCATCGCCTGTGGGCCTTGCTCTCGGTGCAGACAGGCCGAACCCGAAACGCTTCATCCGCCCTTCGCCGTGCAATCAGGTTTGCACGAACCCAAAACGCCGTAACTTACGAAAAACGTGCGCAAGACCTTCTGGACCGGATTTCAGGTCAACTGACCTGAGAAGCACTTCGCCAACCCGCGACCGGATTGGACTTCAGCCCGCGTCTCCAGCCGTTCAACAGGCTTCTAGGTCACGTCACTCCGACTAGGAGACACAGTGGCAACATCGGATCCGGAAACGAGGCCTTTAGCCATGCCAATAAATTCCCGAATGCCCTTCATTTCAATGGACCCGTGTGCCCTCATGCAATACCACTCTACTAGGACATTCGGTCGAATTAGATATTAAACACATACGATTATAGAGACTTCCGAGGATGACTGCAGGAACACAAAGCATCGACCGCGCAGCGATGCTGCTCGATCTTGTCGCCGGTGGGCATCCCGACGGTGTTCCCTTCGCGGACATACTCACAAAGTCCGGTCTGACCCGGCCGACTGCCCGGCGGGTGCTGCAAGCGCTTATCGAACATGGCTTCGTCGACCAGGACGCGGAAAACCGTCGCTTTTTTCTCGGCTCCAGAATTTACGAACTGGGTCTGCTGGTCTTCCCGGCCTATGACCTGCAAGATGTTTGCAAGCCGGAACTCGAACGTCTGGTCGAGGTAACGGGCGACACCGTTTTCCTCAATCGTGTCGTCGGTGACAAGATGACCTGCATTGCCCGGGAAAGCGGCGCGTTTCCCGTGAAGGCGTTTGTTCTGGACGTCGGGGTTCATCGCCCGATCGGGCTGGGTGCCGGCGGCATGGCTGTCCTTGCCGCCCTTCCGCCTGCGAAAGCCGAAGCGATCCTGGACAGAAACACCGGCGACCTCAAGGAGTTCTCCGGTGGCGTCACGAAAATCCGTGAGATGGTCGAACTGGCAAGAGAGACCGGCTACATCGACAGGGTGTCGGACGTAGGCGTCAGGACCGTCGCCATGGCAATCCGCGACAGTGCCGGCACACCCTTTGCGTCAATCAGCGTTTCCAGCATCATGGCGCGCATGACCGGCGAGCACCTGCAATCGGTACTCGCCATCATGGGGCAGGAAGTCGCGAAGATCAGCGCCAAGCTGTCGAAGATGCGGCCGATAGGAAGAGCCTGATCCGGCCGCGCCTTCCGCTTGACCGAGGCTGTTAACCGGCAACGGGTTTTTCATTTTTATGCTTGATCCGCGACCAGATCAGGTTGAGCAGCGGCAGCACGATGATCAGGATCGTGATGCAGTGGATCGCGATGGCCGTGCTGGATCCGAGAAGATAACCGAAATCTCCTCCTGAAATCATCAGGGCGCGGCGCAGGTGCTCCTCGAGCATCGGCCCCAGAACGAACCCGATGAGCAACGGTGCGGGCGAATAGTCGTAAAATCGCAGGATCGCCCCGATAACCCCCATCAACAACACGGCCCAGACGTCGAAGGTCGAATTCGCAACGCCGAAGACGCCAGTGCAGATCAGCGCAATGATCACGGGAAACAGGAACCGTCTCGGGACCGCAACCAGTCGCGCCCAGACCCCGATCAGTGGTACGTTCAACACCAGCAGCAACACGTTGCCGATCCAGAAGCTGGCGACCAGGCCCCAGAACAGGTCCGGATGATCGACCACCAGCTGCGGTCCGGGTGCGATGCCATGGATCATCAAGGCACCCAGGATGATCGCCATCGTCGGCGTTCCGGGAATACCGAGCGTCATGGTCGGAATGAAGGCCGTCTGGGCGGCAGCGTTGTTGGCTGCCTCAGGCGCGGCAATCCCGTTGATCCGTCCAGTGCCGAATTCTTCCTTCTTGCCGCCCACGGACCGTTCCAGCGAATAGGCCAGGAAAGAGGAAATCGTGGGCCCTGCACCGGGCAAGGGCCCCAGGATGCCACCAACGGAGGCTCCGCGAAGGATCGAGAACTTGATGCTCTTGAGTTTGCCGAATGCGAGAAACATGGAGCGGGCGGAAATGGCGATCGGTTTCCTGTCGCCCTGGTCATCCCTCAGCTTGTTGATGACCTCCGGGATACCGAACAGACCCATGGCAACGGCGACGATCGACAGCCCGTCGAGAAGGTTTGCATAGCCCATGTCGAACCGGGCAACGCCGCTGTTGAGGTCAAGGCCGATGCTGCCCAGCAGCATGCCGATGAAGACCATCGCAACACCCTTGAGCGCCGATCCACCCACTGCAACCGATCCGGCAACGAGGCCCAGCAGCAAGGTCGCGAAATACTCCGCCGGTCCGAAGGAGAGCGAGAATTTCACGATCAACGGCGACAGGAAGACCATGGCCAGAATGCCGAAAGTGCCACCACTCAGCGAGGAAATCTGCGCTGTCAGCAGGGCAAGACCAGCCTCGCCCCTTTTCGCCATCGGGTAACCGTCCAGCGTTGTGATCGCATTGGAAGCCGTGCCCGGCAGGTTGAGAAGGATCGATGCGATGGAGCCACCATATTCGGCTCCGTAATAGACACCGGCCAGCATGATGACCGCGGTCGTCGGCTCCAGATAGAAGGTGACCGGCAGCAGGATCGAGATCGCCGCGATCGCGCCGATACCTGGAAGAACACCGACGATATTGCCCAGCAGAACACCTGCGAAACAATAAAAGAGATTTACCGGATGCAGTGCGACCGTAAACCCTGAGAGGAAATCCATCATGATCAGAACCCGGGGAAAAGCCTGAGAGGCATGCCGAGGCCCAGAACGAATGTGAGCCACAGGAAGGCAGAAACGCCGATGGAGAGCAGCACCGTTTCCAGCCATTTCATGCGCGGAATGACGAGAGCCAGCACCGAGATCGCACACAAGGTGGTGAGTGCGATGCCGAGCCGTTCGATCAGCAGAGCGTAGAGTGCGATGGAGGCAACGACCCCGCAGAGGCCGAGCCAGGGGAATTGCCGCGGAAGGCTGACGTCACGAACGACGTTGACGACCGCAATCAGCAATCCGAAGACAATCGTCAAGGCACTCAGGACGACCGGGAACATTCCCGGCCCCATGTTGCGCGGCACGCCCATGTCGAGATCGCGGGAAGCGTAGAGGAAAATTGCACCCACGAGCGCGACCAGCAGCCCGTCCTGTGCCTTGAAGAGAGCCTTCATCCCATCCTCCAGAAAACCGTCAGCTGGCTTTCAAGTGTTTGTGCAGGTTGTTCATCTTGTAACTGTAAGCACTCGGGATCTCTTGCATTTCCATTGCGTATGCAAGCCGGGCACGGTCAGCGAGAGGCTTCAGATGCGACGAAGTCCGATCAAAGATCAAGTCTGCCGCCTCCTGTTTGGTCTGCGCATCCCTGCCTTCACCGATACGAAGGGACAAGTGGACGAACCCGTTGTCCGGGTTCATGTCACCGACCAGGCAATCGTCAATGCGGGTGATGCGGATGCGGATACCCGCGATCGGGAAGATACCGGCTTCCGTCATGGCGGCGTGGACACAGCGGCCAAAAGTTTCGACCTCGGTCTGATCTGCAATATTACCGGAATATTCGATCCAGGCGTGCGGCATGGTTCCATCCTTGAAAGGGCGAGCCGAAGCTCGCCCGGTAGGTTCAATTGTTGCGAAATGGAAGTTCAGGGATAGGTCACTTCGGCTCGATGCCGGCGTCCTTGATTTCCTGGCCCCACAGGTCGACCTCGGAGGCGATGAATTCTGTCGTCGCCGCTGAATCCAGGCCACGCCGGGACGGCGTTACACCGATGCTTTCGAGTTTCGCCTGCACGTCCGGATTGGCAATGGTCTTGTTGAAGGCATCGCTCAGAACGTCCAGACGCTCCTGGGGGACCCCAGCCGGAGCAACGACACTGTACCACCCAACCACGTTGAAACCGTCGAAGCCGAGTTCGTCTGCCGTTGGCGTGTCGGGCAGCGCGGCGTAACGGTCTGTGCTCGTGACGAGGATCGGCTTCAGGGCACCGCTCTCAACATGCGGCAGGACCGAAACAGGACTGCTGATCATCGCATTCACACGGCCGGCCAGGATATCGGAAATTGCATCTCCGGAACCTGAGTACGGAATGTTGGTGAAGCTGAGATCCGCCTGCCGGGCCAGCAAGCGCGCCGCCAGAAGCGCCGCGCTGCCTCCGTTTGCCATGGTCAGGTTTTCCGTGGCGGCGGCGGCAAAGCCTTCATAGTCGGAGATTTCTGAATCCCCCGGCACCGTGACCACATAGGGCGACTCGGAGATCACCGCGATCCCCGAGAAGTCTTCTTTCGAGTTGTAGGTCGCCGACTTGAAAAGCGACGGGTTCAGCGCAAGCGTCGCCTGGATACCGAACAGAATGGTATACCCGTCAGCCTCTGCCTGTTTTGCCAGAAGCGTGCCGACCGTTCCGGACGCACCCGGACGGTTTTCGACGACAACAGGCTGCCCCAGATACTCCTTCATGTTGTCGGCAACAATCCGGGCCGTAGTGTCTGTCCCCCCTCCAGGCGAATACGGCACAATCAGGCGGACCGGCTTCTCCGGAAACGCGTCCTGCGCGATAACCGGAGCCGCCACTGTGAGCGCCAAGGCGCCCGCTGCGATTGACAACAAAGTTCTCTTGGTGAGCATTCTTTCCTCCCTTTGCTCAATTACTTCCGACTTTGGAACAACTCGTCGATCTTCCTTTCGTAGTCGTGGTAGTTCAGGAAGTCGTAGAGTTCCTCGCGCTTCTGCATGATATCCAGCACACCGGTCGCTGATCCGACCTCACGAATATGCTTGTAAACCTTCAGGGCTGCCGCGTTCATTGCGCGATTCGCAGACAAGGGGTAGAGCGCCGCTGAAACGCCGACGCTGCGCAGCTCGTCCAGAGTGAAGTTCGGCGTCTTGGAAAACTCGGTAATGTTGGCGAGAACCGGATACGGCGTGTCGAGCGCATCGACGAAAGCCTTGTACTGCGACAACTCCGTGCAGGCTTCTGCGAAGATCATGTCGGCGCCAGCCTCGACGTAGGCACAGGCCCGGTCGATCGCACCGTTCAGGCCCTCGATGGCCAGCGCATCCGTGCGGGCAACAATGAAGAACTGATCGTCGGTCTTTGCATCCACGGCGGCCTTGACGCGGTCAACCATCTCCTGCTTGGAAACGATCTCCTTGCCCGGACGGTGACCGCACCGCTTGAGCTGAACCTGATCCTCCATGTGCATGGCACCGGCGCCGTCCTTGATCAGGCCGCGCACAAGGCGCGCGATGGTGAAGGCACCCCCGAAGCCGGTATCGACATCAACCAGGACCGGCAGACTGCTTGCATCCGTAACGCGGCGGAGATCCGTCAGCACGTCACTCAGGTTCGTGATGCCGAGATCGGGAAGCCCGTAGGATGCGTTCGCGACGCCTGCACCGGCAAGATAAAGAGCCTTGTAGCCCACGCGCTCTGCCATCATCGCCGTGTAGGCGTTGATCGACCCCATGACCTGAAGCGGATTTTCTTCCTTCAAGGCCTGCCGGAACCGTGCGCCTGCCGAAAGTGTCGTCATTATGAACCTCTCATTTTTGACTGATCATAATATGATCATTTTTTGAATTCTTTATTTGATAAAGATCATATTATGGCTTTTTTCAAAGTCAATAAGTTATTTCCCGATGATTTCGAGCCACCTCGGCCGCAGAAAACAGCCAAAAACAAAGGCCCGCCGCGCTTTCGCGCAGCGGGCCCGACTGTTCATAATATGGTCACACCCGACCGAAACCGGGAAATGATCAGGGAAACGCCTGCCTCAACTCCGCAAGACCACGGGCAAAGACACCAACATCAGCCCCAACGGCCAGAAACTCGACCCCCATAAGCGCATAACGTTTCGCAAGTTCACGGTTGGAGGTCAGGATACCGGCAGGCTTTCCCGCGGCCCTGATCCGCGAAAGGGCCTCAACCACGACCACCTGTACCGGATCCGCTTCGGGCTGGCCGACATAGCCCATGTCCGCGGCCAGATCCGCTGGCCCGACGAAGACGCCATCGACACCTTCTACCGCCAGTATCTCGTTCAGCGCATCGATGCCCTTGCAGCTTTCGACCTGGACAAGCAGACACACCTGCTTGTTTGCCGTGTGCAGATAGTCGGTAATGCGACCATAGTCCGACGCCCTTGCCAGGGCCGCGCCGACACCGCGCGCCCCCTCCGGCGGATAACGGACCGAGTCCACGGCTTCCTGCGCCTCCGCCGCCGTTTCGATCATCGGAACCAGAATTGTCTGCGCCCCTATATCCAGCATCTGCTTGATCAGGGCACGGTCATTCTCACGGACACGAACCACCGCATGGCTGCTGCCGGAGATTACCCGCAGCTGCGCAATGATTTCGGCAAGCCCGTTCGGTCCGTGTTCGGCATCGATGACGAGCCAGTCGAACCCGGCTCCTGCGCAAATTTCCGCGGCGCCGGGATGTGCCAACGCCATCCAAAGGCCAATCTGGGTCTCCGGCTTTGCAAGCCGCGCCTTGAAGAGGTTTTTCGCTAAGGTCATGACGATCACGCAAATCTGGTGGAGACGGCGCCGAACGGTCCGAAGTCGGCCCGGATCGCCGTGCCGGGTGGACATTCGATGGGGCCGATAAACGATCCCGTCAGGACGATCTGGCCGGGTTCGATGCGGTGGCCGTAGCTGGCCATCCGCCGGGCAAGCCAGACGAGCCCCATCACGGGGTCGTTCAAGACAGCCGCACCAAGACCGGTGGCCGTGACCTCACCATCCTGTTCGACGATAGCCCCAATCCAGCGAAGATCCACGTCGCCGGGGTCATGCCGTTGAGCTCCCAGAACCACGCCCGCATTGGCGGCATTATCCGCCACGGTGTCGAAGATGCGCCTGCGCGTTCCCGTCTCCGGATCAGCACGCAAGATGCGGGTGTCCAGGATTTCAAGCGCGGGGCTCACATAATCCGTCGCCGCGATCACATCTTCACGGGACACGTTGCCATCGATCGGCGCCTTCATCACAAATGCTATCTCGGCTTCCACGCGCGGTTCGATAAATCGGCCGCGCGGCACCTGCCCGCCATCCGGGAACAGCATGTCGTCATAAAGCACGCCCGAATCCGGCGTATCGATACCGAGTGCGTTCTGCATGACCTTGGATGTCAGGCCGATTTTCCACCCCAGAATGCGCCGCCCGGCAGCCAGTTTGGTCGCAAGTTGCGCCCCCTGTATGGCATAGGCGTCATCCAGCGAGATGTCCGGGTAACGCACGCTGAGAAGGCCAGTCTGTTGCCGGGTCGCTTCCGCTTCCAGAAGTTCAGCCGCCACGTCCTGCACCTGCGCGGCACTCAGCATTTTTCGTCCTCAATGCCGTTGCGCAGGATACCGATGCCTTCGGCTTCGACTTCCACAATATCACCCGGCTTCAACCAGCAAGGGGGCTCCATCCTTGCGCCGGCACCTGTCGGAGTGCCACAGACCAGAATGTCGCCAGGCATCAGCTGCGCAAATGTCGAGACGTAGTTGACGATATAGGGGAAGTCGAAAATCATTCTCGACGTCCGGTCCTGCTGGCGAACCTCACCGTTGACGCGGGTTACAAGAGCGACATCCTGCAATTGGGCCGGCGAATGCAGCGGCACGAGAGCCGGGCCGATGCTGCCGGTCCTTTCCCAGTTCTTGCCTTGCGTCACGTTGAATTTCGCATGGCGCGTCCAGTCGCGGATCGTTCCCTCGTTGCAAAGGGTAATCGCGGCAATATGGTCGAATGCGGTCTCGCGCGGAATGCGACGGCCCGCCTTTCCGATGACGATCGCAATCTCACCTTCATAGTCAAGCTGATCGCTTTCCGGTGGCCGGATCAGTGGCTGGCCATGACCGGTGAAGCCACTCGCAAAGCGCGGAAAAAGAGAGGGCCGCATCTGCTGCGCCTGGCCGTCCTTGTACTCTGCGTTCCTGTCCGGGTAGTTCACCCCGACGCAGATGATCTTCTGGGGTGCGGCAATCGGGATCTGGAAGGCGACATCTGCCGCGCGATAGCTCACCGGACGCCCCTCGCCGGCCTTTACCAGATCCGGCAGGGCGCCGGCGGCAACAACGTCCAGAAGATTGCTGAACCGGGCTTCCAGATTGTCGGTCACGTCCACCAGATCATCGCCTGTCAGGACGCCATAACGCAGGGCGCCTTCTGCCCGAAACGCTGCAATGGCTGGCTCATATGCCGTCATGTCAATTTCCTTCATCGATTCCGCCAACACACAGGTATTTGGCTTCCAGGTATTCATCCAGGCCGAGGCGGGATCCCTCCCGTCCCAGGCCGGATTGCTTGATGCCGCCGAACGGAGCTTCGGCAGTGGAGATCAGGCCCGTGTTTATGCCGACCATGCCGTACTCGAGACGCTCGCCGACCCGCCAACTGCGCGCGAGGTCGCGTGTAAAGAAGTAGGCTGCGAGCCCGTACTCGCTGTCGTTGGCAAGCGCGATCACTTCTTCTTCCGTGTCGAAACGAAAGATCGGCGCCACAGGTCCGAAGGTCTCTTCACGCGCGATGCGCATCTCATGGTGCACACCGGTCAGAACGGTCGGCTGAAAGAAGGTGCCACCCAGGGAATGATGCGTTCCGCCCAGTTCAATCCTGGCTCCATTGGCAATGGCATCCGAGATATGCGCCTGGACCTTGTCTATGGCTGAAACGTCGATCAGCGGACCAAGGTCCGTATCACCGGCCTGCCCATCGCCGACCTTCATGGTCTGCATCCGTTCCACAAGAGCTGCAACGAATGCGTCGTGAACACCCGACTGCACATAGATGCGGTTGGCGCAAACGCAGGTCTGGCCACTGTTGCGGAATTTGGCGACCACAGCCCCTTCGACGGCTGCTTCCACATCGGCATCATCGAAGACGATGAAAGGCGCATTGCCGCCGAGCTCCAGCGAGATCTTCTTGACGGTGTCGGCGCACTGCCGCATCAGCAACTTTCCGACGTCCGTTGAGCCGGTAAAGGACAGCTTGCGCACGACGGAACTGGAGGTCATCGCCGCGCCAATCCTGCGCGCGTCCCCCGTGATCACCGTGAAGAGACCAGGCGGAACACCTGCACGCTCGGCGAGCGTCGCCAGCGCAAGGGCTGAAAAAGGCGTTTGCTCGGCGGGCTTGACGATGATTGCGCACCCGGCAGCCAATGCCGGTGCAACCTTTCTTGTGATCATCGCATTCGGAAAGTTCCAGGGGGTGATCGCCGCAACCACACCAACAGGCTGCCTGATCACCAGGAGGCGCTTGTCCCGGGACGTCGCGGGTATCGTTTCGCCGTATATGCGGCGCGCTTCCTCGGCATACCATTCGACGTAGGAGGCACCGTAGAGGACTTCCCCTTTCGCCTCTTTCAAAGGCTTGCCCTGTTCCAGGGTGATGATGCGCGCCAGATCGTCGGCATTCTCGACAATCAACGCAAACCAGCGCTGCAGCACCTCGGCCCGTGCCTTTGCAGGCTGTGTGGACCAATCGGCCTGTGCCTCTCTGGCATGTCTGATGGCCAACTCTGTCTCGGCGCCCCCAAGGTTGGGAACATTGCCGAGGCAAGCGCTGGTCGCCGGGTTCGTGACGGTAAGGCCCTCAACACCAGCTTCGTAGATACCTTCTCCAATACGGACACTTCCGCAGAGAAGGCTCCTGTCTCTTAACACTGATGCATCTCCCCCTGCTCAGACAACCAATTCAAGAAAGCTCATATTGTGGCTATATATTCAATAAATTTTATAATCACAATCACATTATGAACTTATTCGTTCGAAGAACGCCTGACTGGAGTGTTTTTGGGAGACCTTGTCGCCGAGAGCAGAAGCTGCGGCTGCCCAACCGCAGCTCGAACCGGCGTTTGAAAGAAGAAAGACGATCCAGCAACCACCGGGTTGCCGGATTGGTCACTTTCGTAAGTATCTGAAAAGACGAGTGAATGAGTGCTGCTAGCCGGACCCTGAACCATTACGCGGCTGTACGGTCCGGCAACGAATGCGAAAGAACATCAACGATCTGGCCCGGCGACCACATTCTGACCCCGTCGATCGGGCACTGAATGCAAAGGGCCAACAGTGAAACGAGGGCTCAAGCAAACCAGGCTCGCAATCAGGGCACCTCGATTGTCCAAGCTGAAGCTGACAGGTGCTGTCACGAGTGTCGTCCCAAGGGAGCGATGCGCCTGGTCGGTAGTCTTATTGGATTGACTGTTCTTGGCCCCAGGACCGTGTGACGGCGCACTTGAGGCCGCCGCGCAAAAATCGCCCGGCCAGCAGAAGTCAGGTGCCCGCTAATGGTCGGTTTCTATTCGAAGGACGCTGTTTCGGCATTTCAGGCTGACCGGAAGAACTGTTTCCCTTGGAACCTTGCCGTCACAGCCGTCGATCATCTGAACCAGCAGCCGGGCAGCGGTGGCCCCTGCATCAAACTGCTCTATGCGCACTGTTGTGAGGCCGGGCGGAATGAGATCCAGGAAAGGCATGTCGTTGAAGCCGGTGATGGAAATCTTGTCGGGGCACGGATGCCCGTTTCTGGCGCAATAATCCATGGCCCCGAGGGCCAATCTGTCATTGGCGCACAGAATTGCGGTTGTCTCCGGTGACCGGCTCAATATCTCTTTCGCGCAACGGCGGCCTTCCTCCTCCTCGAAACGACAGGCTTCCTCGATGACAAGTGCATCGGCCGAAAATCCGTAGTCCCGGGCAACCGAGCAGAACGCTTCACGGCGCAGCAGTCCGGTCGACAAGTCCCGGGGCCCGGCAAGATGCGCAATTCGCCGGTGACCATGATCATGAAGATGATCAAAAATCATGCGGATCCCGGCTTCCTCGTCGTTGATCACATATGGGATCTCGGCTTCTTCGACCTTTCGGTTCAGCGTGACAACCGGAAGTCCCTGGCGCGCCGCTTCCACGATATTGGGATCGCTGCGCAACACAGCCGTATGGATGATGCCATCCACGCCGCGCTCCTGAAGCGTCTCGGTCAATCGGCGCTCCCGGTCACTGTCTCCATCGGTGTTGACGATGATGGAAGCATAACCCAGCGGCTCCATCACACTTTCGATGCCGCGAACGATCGGCGGGAAAATCATGTTGGTGATATCCGGGATCATCACCCCGACCGTCATCGACTTCTGCTTGCGCAAACTGAAGGCAATCCGGTTGGGTCGATACCCCAGCCTGTCGGCCGCTTGACGGATCTTCACGACAATTTCTTCGGTCAGCGAGCTGCGCTTTTGCGGATCAAGCGCACGGGAAACCGTGGAAACATGAACACCTGTTTCCCGGGCTATGTCCTTCAGTGTCGGCCGTCGGCTCATCTTTGCGTCCTCCCACCCTCCATATAGCTGGATGGAACCGTCTTCGCAATCGATTGCATAAAACTGTTGACACCTCGTTTGTGATCGTGTTACCGATTATGCAATCGATTGCAGAGATTTGAACTTCGCATACTGCGACTCGCCGGAAATGGGTACCGCACTACTACGTGCGGTTCATTCATTGTGGCGAGGCCCGACCCGAAGCGGGTTGGACGAGCGAAAGATCTGTGCTTCGATTTGGGACAGTCAGCCTTGGGAGAGGCGTCGGCCCAACGCTCTGAAACAGGACACCTGTTTCGGGCGCTATCGATGATTTGGGAGGGAGTCAGGCTTTTCCTGTCCGGCACATCCGGATCAGAGCGTGACGATTTTCGTCGCGCATATTATTGCGAAAATCTGTGCAATCGATTGCATTGATTGGTTGCTGAAATGCATGAGGTGATGTGAATACCGCCCCGATCTCGAGCGTGAGCAAGGGGCACGACGAATGGCTACGGTATGGTGCAAGGGCTTGGGAGGGCTCCACCGCAGATCTACCGAAAAGGATCTGATCTCATCTTCAGGGAGGAAAAAGATGAAACGCATTAATTGGACGGTGGCAGCTCTTGTGTCTGCCAGCATGCTTGCATCTGGCTATACCGGCATGGCTCAGGCGGCTGATCCGCTCAAGATCGGTGCCAGCCTGCCCTTGACCGGTGGTTTTTCGATTGCCGGACAAAAACACCAGCAAGGCTATGAACTGTGTGTCGATCTCATCAACGAGCGCGGCGGCATCATGGGTCGCCAGGTCGAGCTGCTTGTTTCCGATAACAGATCCGACCCGGCAACCGCTATCAACCAGTACGAACGCTTCATCAATGTCGACGGCGTGGAGGCGGTGTATGGAACCTTTTCCTCGCGTCTGTCCTTCCCTGTCGCCAGCATTCTGGCAAAGAACAACATGGTTCACCCGTTGCCGGCCGGAGGCGCGCTGCGCATCTATACGCAGGGTCACAAGAACATCTTCTATTTCCAGCCGAATGCCGCCGAATATGTCGGCGCTTCCCTCGCAGGCATCGTCAAGGACCTGATCCCCGAGGGTGAAACACCCAAGACTGCGGCCGTGATATCCGCGGACGACTTCTTCGCAAACGGTGTCTGGTCCGGTCTGATGGGTGAGAAGGTCATGGACCCGGCGGACGGCTCACTGGTGCGCGACCTAGCACCGGGATACCTTGCTGAAAACAACATCGAAGTCGTCTTTTCCGAGCGTTGGCCGGAAGAAGGTTTCAGTGACTGGCTCAACCTTGCCAATCAGGTGAAACGCTCCGGAGCGGAACTGATCATCGGACTGACAGCTTCCGCGGAAGAGGCGGTCCAGCTGACACGCGCACTCAAGACAGTCCGGGCGGAGCCGAAACTCGTCTATTTCAGCCAGGGAACACAGGCTGAATACCTGGAAGGCACCGGCTCAAGTGCAGAAGGCGTTCTGGTTCATACCTCCTGGCACAAGGATGCGCCGTTTCAGTCGACACTGGCCGGCGAACCGTTTTCCAACAGCGACTTCGTCGCCTCCTATCAGGAAAAATTCGGTGCGGTTCCCGATGAAGACGCTGCCATTCCCTTCGCTGTCTGCCAGGGCATCGAGCAGGCAATTCTCGGTGCCGGTTCAACCGACAATGAAGCCATGGGCAAGTGGTTGTCGGAACGCACCAGGGACGAGCCGGTTCGCACGATCCTCGGACGGTTCAACTGGGATGAACTGGGGCTACCTGCAGACAAGCCGTTCCTGATGACCCAGTGGAACGATGGCGAACTGCAGTTCGTCTATCCG
This sequence comes from Labrenzia sp. THAF191a, assembly GCF_009363335.1. Lineage (GTDB taxonomy): Bacteria > Pseudomonadota > Alphaproteobacteria > Rhizobiales > Stappiaceae > Roseibium > Roseibium algicola. The sequence goes on along the minus strand of NZ_CP045333.1, from coordinate 2,151,771 downwards.
ACGGACGAGTTTGAAGGCGTCAGCGCCCTCACCTACCCGAAGGGTTCGTTCTGACGGATCGAACCGGTCCCGGGCGCATGGCGCCCGGGAAGCTCTCCTGACATTCCAAGCGCAAAGCGAGTTCCCATGCTCGAAATAGATAACCTGTCCAAGCATTTTGGCGGGATCCGCGCAGTCGACGGCTGTTCGTTCACCGTTCCCAAAGGCAGCATCACGGCCCTGATCGGCCCGAATGGCGCAGGCAAGACCACCGCCTTCAACTGCATAAGCCGGACAACCGAACCCTCGGCCGGCAAGGTTCTTCTTGAGGGCCAACGCATCGAACATCTGCGGCCGCACAAGATCACCCGCATGGGCCTGAGCCGCACGTTCCAGATCAGCCGAAACCTGGCGGACATGACGGTTCTGGAAAACGTCATCTGCCAATCCAGGATCGGCGGCTGGCGGGATCTTTTCAAACCCGCTCTTGGTGCGGAAGAAGTCGAAAAGGCGATGGAAATCCTCGACTTCCTCGGCATTACGCGGATCGCCTACGAGGACGGCTCAAACCTGTCCTACGGCCAGAAGAAACTGATGGATCTGGCAGCGCTCCTGATGAGCGATCCCAAGATCATTCTGCTCGATGAACCTGCAGGCGGGGTCAATCCGACGCTGCTTGAGGAAATCATCGGCCACATACAAAAGCTGAACGAACAGGGCCTCACGGTGCTCATCGTGGAGCACAACATGGACCTCATCATGCGCCTGTCCCACAAGATCGTGGTGATGGCCCAGGGCAAGGTCATTGCTGATGGCAAGCCCGAGGAAGTCCGCGAAAATCCTGCTGTTCTCGACGCCTATCTTGGTGGCGTCCTGGAGGAGGCTGCGTGATGAGCGAACTTCTACACGTTTCCAATGTGACCGCCGGTTACGGCGACGGCCCGGCAATTCTGGACGGAGCCGAGCTACGTGTCGAACCCGGCAAGGTCCACTGCATCATCGGTCCGAACGGCGCCGGCAAGTCCACCTTGCTGAAGGCCATCTGCGGCATGCTCAAGGTGCGCAACGGCGACGTTCTCTACAAGGGCGAAAGCCTCAAGGGTTTGCGCCCGGACCAGGTGCTTCGAAAGGGAATTTGTTTCGTTCCCCAGGAGCGCGCGCTGTTCCCGAAAATGACCGTGCGGGAAAACATGCGCATGGGCGGCTTTTCCATGAGCGACAAATCCGGCCTGGAAAAACGCATCGACGAGATCGAGGAGCTCTTCCCGATCCTGAAGGAACGCCGCGACCAGCACGCAGGCACGATGTCTGGAGGTCAGCAACAGACCCTGGCCATGGCCCGCACCATGATCCTGAAGCCGGACATTGTCATGCTGGATGAACCGTCGCTCGGACTGGCGCCAAAGATCGTCCAGGAAATGTTTTCAATCATGAAGATGATGGCCGCAGAAGGCATCACGATCCTTCTTGTTGAGCAGAACGCCTTGATGGGATTGAAGAATTCCGACCAGGGCGTCGTTCTGGACCTGGGACGCACCCTGTTTTCCGGTCCTGCGGACGACGTCCTGCGCGACCCGCGGATACAGGACCTTTATCTCGGCGGCAAGAAGGCAGCCTGAGGAGGGCAATCATGGCTGATATTATTCAAACTCTCATTCTGGGCCTTGCTCTTGGTGGTGTGTTCGCCCTCATGGGATCCGGGCTCAGTCTCGTATTTGGTGTCATGCGCATCGTAAACCTGGCGCATCCGGTGCTGATCATCGCCGGCGCTTATGTCGCCTACTGGGGATTCCGGCTCTACGGCATCGACCCCTTGATGATGCTGCCCGTGGCGATCGTCATTCTGGCCGCCATAGGTGTGGTGCTTTACAAGCTGGTTTTCGAACGGGAAGCACGCTCGGCCAAATATTCGGAAATGACGGTCCTGCTCACCTTCGCAATCGCGATGATTGTCGAAGGGGCACTCGGAGGGTTCTTCTCGAACACCCAGCGTGTGACGTCTCCGGACTATGCGACCGATGCGATCTTTATCGGTGATGTCTTCATTCCGACCGGCCAGCTTTATGCCGGCATTCTGTCGCTGATCATCATTTCCGTGCTGGCGCTTTTCCTGAAGTATTCCAGTTTCGGCTACGCCATCCGCGCAACCACCCAGAACCGCGAAGCGGCTGAACTGCTGGGGGTGAATGTCAACCGCGTTGCCCTGGTCAGCTTCGCAATCAGCATTGGTCTCGCCGGGGCTGCTGGCTGCCTTGTCTCCTTCGTTTTCTCGTTCTTTCCGGCAAAGCACTGGGAGTGGATCGCCGTCCTCATGTCGCTGGTGGTTCTCGGCGGGATGGGCTCGCTGCTCGGCACGGTCGTCGCATCTTTCCTGTTGAGCGTGATTGCCGCCTTCGTCGGCACCTATGTCGGAGCGACATGGTCGACCATGACCTTCTTTCTCGCCCTGTTTCTCATCCTTCTCGTTCGGCCCCAGGGGCTGTTCGGTGAAAAACCGGAGCTTGCATAATGTCCCTTGCTTTCAACGAGACGTCCAACGTTCTGCAGGCCCGGGCCGAGCACAACGAAAAGCTTGCACGGCGGGCCGACAGGACACGGGCCACCTGGTTTCCGATCGTCCTTCTGGCCCTCTTGCTGGCGGTTCCGGCACTGCAATTTGTCGGCAACTTCAACTATGTGATCCACCTCATCCTGTTCACGGCCTGCTATGCGGTCATGGCATCGGGCTGGAACATTCTCGGCGGTTTCACGGGTTACATCTCGCTGGGACACAACGTCTTCTTCTGCATTGGCGGCTACTTTGCCGGAATGCTGCTGGCACGCTTCGGCATCTCGACGCTTTTGACGGCACCTCTGGCAGGCCTCGTCTGCGCTGCTGTCGGCTATCTGATCGGTCGTATCACGCTCAAAACGCGCGGTCCGAGCTTCATCATTTCCTCGCTGGCGCTGGTGATGATTGCCCGCATCCTGTTTGACAACTGGCACTTTGTCGGTGGCGCCAATGGCGTCGCCTTGCCTGCCAACGACCTCAGCGTCGAATGGGCCAAGCTGCCGTATTACTACGCCTTCGTCGTTCTGGCGGCGCTGACCGTCTTCATCAGCTACAAGATCAAGCATTCGAAATTCGGGCTCGGGCTGCGCGCCATTTCGAAAGACGAGATCAAGGCCGAAAGCGCGGGGATCGATACCCGCACCTACAAGACGCTCGCCTTCGCCATCTCGGCAGCCTTTGTCGGCATGGCAGGCGCTATCTGGGGTGAATATCTCACCTACATCCGTCCAAACATCTTCCTGATCATTCTTGTCAGCGTGAACATGGTTCTGATGTGCATTCTCGGCGGCAAGGGCACGATCGCGGGCCCGGTCATCGGCGCCGTCCTGATTGTCGCCTTCAACGAGATCTTCGTCGCAACTCTTGGCTCTTCGGAATTCAACATCCTGGCAACCGGCCTGATCATGGCGCTGGCGCTGATGTTCTTTCCCCTCGGCATCGTTGGAACCCTGGCAGCGAAACACCGCCTGCCCCGCTTCCTGAACTGGGACTGAGAGAAAGGGCTCTACCGATGGGTTTCGTACTTTACAACGCGCCTCAATCCACCTGCTCGCAGCGTGTGCGCTTCGCCCTTCACGCAAAGGGGCAGGCATTTGAAGAAAGAAAGCTGGACCTCTTCAGTGGCGACCAGCTCAAGCCGGACTATCTGGCGATCAATCCCAATGGCGTGGTTCCGACCCTCGTGCATGACGGGGTCTCCGTGACCGATAGCGCCGTCATCATGGAGTATCTGGAAGACATATTGCCGGACACCTCCCCGATGCGGCCGTCTGCTCCTCATGAGCGTGCAAGGATGCGGGCGATGTTGCGCTTCATCGACGAAGTGCCGACGCCGGCGATCCGTGTACCATCCTATAATCTTGCCTTCCTGCCGCATTTTCAGGCCATGAGCGCAGAGGAATTTCAGGCGCTTTGCGACAGCAAGCCGTTGCGCCGCGAGTTTCTCATGAAAATGGGCCGCACCGGTTTTCCGAAGGCTGACATGGACGAGGCGCAGGGACGCCTGGACCGGGGCGTGGACCGGATGAACCAGTGGCTTCTGGAAGGAGGTGGCCCCTGGATCATGGGACAGACCCTCACCTATGCCGATATCGCCATCATGCCGGTCATTGTGCGCATGGACGACATCAACCTGGGCGATGCCTGGGCAGACAAGCCCATGGTCGCGGCATGGCTGGAAAACATTCGCAAGGAGCCCGCCTTCAGGGCCACCTATTACCACGGCTCCTTGCTCACCGAAAAATACCCGCACCTGAAAGCAGCCAGGGCCGACCAGGCCTTACATGCGACAGCAGCGTCCGCCTGAGGGAACGTCATGGACAGCTACGTTACGACTACAAGACTGATCAGCAAGGAAGAGGATGTCACCCCTGCCGTTCTGGCGGCCATGGAGGCGACATCGGATCCGCGTTTCAAGGAAATCATCACCTCTCTCGTCCGGCACCTGCATGCCTTTCTGCGGGAGGTTCGCCCGACCGAAGCCGAATATGAAAAAGGCCTGCAGATCCTCAATGCCATAGGTCAGCAGACCGACAACGCCCACAACGAGGCGGTTCTCATCTGCGACGTTCTCGGCGCCTCGACACTCATCGATCTCATCAACAATGACGGCATGCAGGGCGAGACGATGTCAGCCTTGCTTGGCCCCTTCTATCGGGGATCTGCACCTGACTGCGAGTTTGGCGACACCATTGCACGGTCCACCACGTCGGGAGATCCGCTGGTTCTGAAGGGCCGTGTACTGGACGTGAATGGTGAACCCATTTCCGGGGCAACGCTTGATGTTTGGCAGGCATCCCCGGATGGACTTTACGAGAACCAGGACAAGGATCAGGCCGACTTCAATCTGCGTGGCAAATTTGTTTCGGACGAAAACGGCAACTACCTCATCCGCACGGTGAAACCAGCCGGCTACCCGGTCCCCGTTCACACCACCACGGGAGACCTGTTGAGGGCACAGAAGCGGACCCCCATGCGCCCGGCGCATGTCCATTTCATAGTGTCCGCCCCTGAACACAAGACACTCATCACCCAGATTTTCGCCGATACGGACGAAGCGATGGTGAACGACGTTGTGTTCGGTGCGAAGGAACAGATCGCGGGTGATCTAGAACTCCGGGAAACACCCTCAGCCGAATATCCCGACGTTGCGACCCCCTTCTACACCTGCACCTACGACTTCATCCTGAAGCCAGGCGAACCCCGTTTCCCCGAACCGCCGATCAAGGGGAAAGTGTCTTGAGCCAGTCATTGAAAGGGAAAGTCGCCGTTGTCATTGGCGGCTCCGGCGGAATAGGCGCAGCATCTGCCAAACTGTTCGCAGAGGCGGGCGCGCGTGTCGTCGTCGGATATCGCTCCAGCGAAGACAAGGCGCAGGCAGTCGTCACGGCACTCGAAGGCGACGGCCATCTTGCGCTGAAAGTCGATGTCATCGACACGCCAAGCATCGAGGCCTTCAAGGAGGAAATCGCGAGCAGACTTGGGCGGGTCGACATTCTCGTGAATTCGGCGGGCACCACGACGCCGGTCGCTCACAAGGATCTGGATGGACTGACGGACGCCATCATCGACGAGGTTTTCGCGTCCAATTTCCGGGGGGTGTTCGCGTCCATTCGCGCCTTTGCCACCCTGCTCAAGGCGAGCGGCGATGGTGTCGTCATCAACGTGTCCTCGATCGCAGCCTTCAAGGGGTTCGGCTCTTCCATTGCCTATTGCGGCGCCAAGGCGGCACTCGATTCGATGACCCACACGCTTGGCCTGGCACTCGGGCCGGAAGTCCGGATCCTCTCCGTGTCTCCGGGAATGGTTGCGACGGATTTTGTTCCAGGCAGAACACGGGAACAGGTCGAAAAGGCTGGCGCAGCGACCCCATTGCAAAAGGTTGTCGAAGCCGAGGACGTCGGCAAGGCGATCTTTGCGTCCGTTGCCTACCTCACCCACTCCACGGGCACGCGCATCGTGGTCGACGCCGGGCGGGGGCTTTGAACCATGGTGCATAAAACCATCATCACCTGCGCCGTGACTGGAAACCTGACCACCCGCGACCAGCACCCTGACCTGCCGGCAACGCCTCAGGAGATTGCAGATGCATGCCTTGAGGCTGCCGAAGCCGGCGCCGCAATTGCCCACATTCACGTGCGTGATCCGGAGACGGCCAAACCATCGATGGAGATCGGCCTGTACGAAGACGTTGTCAGGCAGATCCGGCAGAAGAACACTGATCTGATCCTCAACCTGACGACAGGTCCAGGCGGCCGTTTCGTCCCCTCCGATGATGATCCTTCGGTCGCCGGCCCGGGAACGACGATCCTGCCCCCCGAAAAGCGGGTTGAACATATCGCAAGGATCCGTCCGGACATCTGCACACTGGATTTCAACACCATGAACTCAGGTGCGCAGGTGGTGATCAACACACCCCGGAATGTGCGCGTGATGGCTGAAGTCATCCGCGATAGCGGTGTGAAACCGGAACTGGAACTGTTCGACACCGGCGACATCGTCATGGCCAATGATTTTCTGAAGGCCGGACATATCGAAGGTCCCGCCATGTGTTCGCTTGTAACGGGCGTGAAATACGGCCTGCCTTCAACCCCGGATGCCATGTCCATGGCATCCCGAATGTTGCAGCCGGGCACGGTGTGGACCGGCTTCGGTGTCGGCCGATGGGCTTTTCCGATGCTGGTGCAAGCCTGGCTGCTGGGTGGCCACGTGCGCATTGGCATGGAGGACACCGTCTATATCGGCAAGGGCGAACGGACAAAGGGCAATGGCGAACTGACCGCCAGAGCCCGTGACTTCATCGAGAAACTGGGAGGCGAAATCGCCACTGCAGGCGAAGCCAGGCAAATGCTTGGCCTCCAGCAGTAAGCGCGCCGCAACAAAGTGAAAAGGACGGGGACAAGAGCCATGAACGTTCAAAGCAAGACAGTCACCGGCAAGGCCCTTTGGGTGACGGAGAAGTCGCCGGATCTGGACAATCTTCTGATCGACGTGATCGAACCGGCAATACCACAGCACGGGCCGGGTCAGGTCCTGGTTGAAATCAGGGCAGCTGGTGTAAACCCTTCAGACGTGAAGGCGTCTCTCGGCCATATGCCCCATGCGGTTTGGCCAAGAGTTCCCGGTCGCGATTTTGCAGGCGTTGTTGTTGATGGACCAGCACATCTGATCGGCAAGGAAATCTGGGGAGGAGGCGGAGAACTCGGCATCACTCAAAACGGTTCTCACGCCAAATACATGGCCTTGCCACAGGCCGCCGTCCGCGAAAAACCGGTCAACTTCAGCATGGAAGAAGCAGGCTCGATCGGCGTTCCCTTCATAACCGCCTTTGAAGGTCTGCGAGAAGCTGGCGGCGTCCAGCCATGGGACAATGTCCTGGTGTGCGGGGCCAACGGAAAGGTTGGACAGGCTGCAATCCAGCTTGCGACGATGGCAGGTGCAACAGTGTTCGGTGTCGAATACAAGCCCATGGAATTTCTTGGCCATAGTGCGCAACCCATCGAAATGTTCGACAGCTCTTCACAGGACGTCGCTGAACTGGTTCGCGAAAAGACCGGGGGGCGGGGCGCTGATATCGTCTTCAACACCGTCGGAAGCCCCTATTTCGAAATGGCCAACAAGGCGCTTGCAAAACAGGGGCGTCAGGTCTTCATCTCCACGTTCGACAGGGCGGTAGACTTCGACATCTTCACGTTTTTCCGCGGGCGTCACAAGTTCATCGGTATCGATACATTGGCGCTCGACAGTGTGTATGGCGCGAAGATCTTCGACGTGCTCAAGCCGAAGTTCGAGGCCGGTGTGCTGAAGCCCTTCCCGATCAATCCGGAAACTGTCTACGGATTTGACGACGCTGCCAAGGCCTACGCTTCAGTTCTGCGGGCAACGCCTGAGCGGGTTATCCTCAAGCCTTAGTAGGAAACGCACATGCAGGTAACCCGCATTGACAGCGCGCAGCAATATGAGGCGCCGGAACACTTCGCGATGGCGTGCCTTCGTCTTCAGGGAAAGGAGGCAACGTCAACGCGCTCTATGTGGGTAGGCATGTCCCATCTTCTTCCTGGAGGCCACACGTCTCTCAAGGCGTCCCCTCAAGAAAAGATCTATGTGGTCATCTCCGGCCAGGTCACCATCACCAATGGCAATGGAGTGGTGACCCTTGGACCACTGGATTCCTGCGTCCTGTCTCCAAATGAACCAAGAGCTCTCGAAAACAGGACAAACCAACCGGCCACCATCCTTCTGGCGATGGAGGAAACAGCCCAAAGTCTCTAGAAGGCCTTTGGGTTAACCGGTCGTGGCTCTTGTTTCAGTGGCCTGTCAGGTTGGAGTCTGTGTGAACAGGCTTTTTGTTTGGGCTCGTCGCCGGATTTGAGAGTTTTCTGCCCCGCTGCGTCGGGCTTTTGCCCTGCCCCCGCAGTGATGCAACAAAAAAGGCCGCCCTTATGGACGGGTTTTTTTTTATTTTGTATCGGTATGTGGCTTTGAGCTTTTTTGTGCCAGTGCGTCGGGCATAGCGCTTTTTGTGGGAGCGCTGGTCAGTTTGGAATCAGTATCCGTTAGCAACAAAAAACCCGGCGCGCGGCCGGGTTATTTGTTGGTTGCGGGAGCAGGATTTGAACCTGCGACCTTCAGGTTATGAGCCTGACGAGCTACCGGGCTGCTCCATCCCGCGTTGTTTTTTTGTTTGTCCTTTGCGCGCTGCGCGTTTGGTCAAACTGGGTCTGGTCCCTTTTGGGCATACCCTTATGTTTCGGTTTGACCGGAAGACTGCGCTGATATGGGACAAGAGATCCGGAGCGCAGCGGAGGCAAGGCCAAGTGGCCGCCGGCCGGTCGGGCCGCCCCGCGGAGCGCAGCCCGAAGGGCGTTACGCGCGTGAGCGACAGACAAATTGAAGAGGTTTCAAATTGCGATTTGCAGGCCTGGCGGCGACCTACTCTCCCACACCTTAAGATGCAGTACCATTGGCGCTGGGGAGTTTCACGGCCGAGTTCGGGATGGGATCGGGTGGGGGCTCCCCGCTAGGGCCACCAGGCCGGCGAAGCGCAATTTGCGTGAACTGGTCTATATATTTTTTGATGTTTTGGTCGGCCTCGCCTGGGACGAAGGTTCCAGGACATTGGCCCTATGGATCATTTCAAACGCGCTCAAGCAGCCCGAAGGGCGGTAGCGCACTTAAAATGATCTTTTCGATGCGCCAGGGGCGCATCCAAAAGATGAACATTGACTAATGAGAGGATCAAGCCGAACGAGCTATTAGTAAAGCTAAGCTTCATGCGTTGCCGCACTTCCACACGCTTCCTATCGACGTGGTGGTCTTCCACGGCTCTTCAGGGAGAACTGGTTTTGAGGTGGGTTTCCCGCTTAGATGCTTTCAGCGGTTATCCCTTCCGTACATAGCTACCCTGCAATGCGGCTGGCGCCACAACAGGTCCACCAGAGGTACGTCCATCCCGGTCCTCTCGTACTAGGGACAGATCCTCTCAATTCTCCTACACCCACGGCAGATAGGGACCGAACTGTCTCGCGACGTTCTGAACCCAACTCACGTACCACTTTAATTGGCGAACAGCCAAACCCTTGGGACCTGCTCCAGCCCCAGGATGTGATGAGTCGACATCGAGGTGCCAAACAATGCCGTCGATATGGACTCTTGGGCATCATCAGCCTGTTATCCCCGGCGTACCTTTTATCCGTTGAGCGATGGCCCTTCCACGAGGGACCACCGGATCACTATGGCCGTCTTTCGACTCTGCTCGACTTGTCAGTCTCGCAGTCAGGCAGGCTTATGCCATTGCACTCAACGAGCGATTTCCGACCGCTCTGAGCCCACCTTCGCGCGCCTCCGTTACCATTTGGGAGGCGACCGCCCCAGTCAAACTACCCGCCACACACGGTCCCGGATATTGTTGTACCGCGGTTAGATATCCATGACGACAAGGGTGGTATTTCAAGGGTGACTCCACAAGAGCTGGCGCTCCTGCTTCAACGTCTACCACCTATCCTACACATGTCGTGACGAATACCAGTGTGAAGCTGTAGTAAAGGTGCACGGGGTCTTTCCGTCTGACCGCAGGAACCCCGCATCTTCACGGGGAATTCAATTTCACTGAGTCTATGCTGGAGACAGCGGGGAAGTCGTTACGCCATTCGTGCAGGTCGGAACTTACCCGACAAGGAATTTCGCTACCTTAGGACCGTTATAGTTACGGCCGCCGTTTACTGGGGCTTCAATTCGGTGCTTGCACACCTCCTCTTAACCTTCCAGCACCGGGCAGGCGTCAGACCCTATACGTCGCCTTACGGCTTCGCAGAGCCCTGTGTTTTTGATAAACAGTCGCCACCCCCTGGTCTGTGCCACCCCACAACGGTTGCCCGTCGTGAGGTCTCCCTTCTCGCGAACTTACGGGAGCATTTTGCCGAGTTCCTTCAGCATAGTTCTCTCAAGCGCCTTGGTATTCTCTACCAGTCCACCTGTGTCGGTTTCGGGTACGGTTTATACGGTGGAGCTATTTCCTGGAACACCTTCGCTGCACCCCCAATCCAATAAGGAGATACAACACACGGCATCCGTCACTACCACCAAGCTGCAGAATATTAACTGCATTCCCATCGACTACGCCTTTCGGCCTCGCCTTAGGGGCCGGCTAACCCTGCGCCGATTAGCGTTGCGCAGGAACCCTTGGACTTTCGGCGAGCGGGTCTCTCACCCGCTTTATCGTTACTCATGTCAGCATTCGCACTTCTGATATCTCCAGGAGCCCTCACGGGTCCCCCTTCGCAGACTTACAGAACGCTCCGCTACCGCGCATCATAAGATGCACCCGCAGTTTCGGTGTATGGCTTGAGCCCCGGTACATTTTCGGCGCGGAACCCCTTATTTAGACCAGTGAGCTGTTACGCTTTCTTTAAATGATGGCTGCTTCTAAGCCAACATCCTGGTTGTTTTGGGAGTTCTACATCCTTTCCCACTTAGCCATAACTTAGGGACCTTAACTGGCGGTCAGGGTTGTTTCCCTCTCCACAATGGACGTTAGCACCCACTGTGTGTCTGCCGGATAGTACTTCTCGGTATTCGGAGTTTGGTTAGGATCAGTAAGGCGGTAAGCCCCCATAGCCCATCCAGTGCTCTACCCCCGAGAGTATTCATCCGACGCTCTACCTAAATAGATTTCGCGGAGAACCAGCTATTTCCGAGTTTGATTGGCCTTTCACCCCTAGCCACAGCTCATCCCCGACTTTTTCAACAGGCGTGGGTTCGGTCCTCCAGTGCGTGTTACCGCACCTTCAACCTGGCCATGGCTAGATCACTCGGTTTCGGGTCTAATCCAACGAACTAGGGCGCCCTATTCAGACTCGCTTTCGCTACGCCTACACCTACCGGCTTAAGCTTGCTCGTTAAATTAAGTCGCTGACCCATTATACAAAAGGTACGCTGTCAGGCTTGCGCCCTCCAACTGTTTGTAGGCATCCGGTTTCAGGAACTGTTTCACTCCCCTCGTCGGGGTACTTTTCACCTTTCCCTCACGGTACTTGTTCGCTATCGGTCGACAAGGAGTACTTAGGCTTGGAGGGTGGTCCCCCCACGTTCAGACAGGATTTCACGTGTCCCGCCCTACTCGAGGACTTGCATAATTTCTACCCGTACGGGGCTATCACCCACTAATGCCCGACTTTCCAGACGGTTCCGGTTCTTAAATGCAAGCCACTGGCCTGGTCCGCGTTCGCTCGCCACTACTAGC